>CAMCSM010000037.1 GCA_945877805.1 Methylacidiphilum caldifontis
AACGTAGGTGGACGCCGACACTTTGAGCCCATCTCCAAATCCTTGTTGACTCATTCAACTCCCGTCTCATTCGGATTGCGTCCTGCAATCTCTTCTCCCGCTGCTGCGGGATCAGATCGTCTCCTCCAAACCCTTTTGGAGTCGGCTCCTTATTAAATTGAATTTTTCATAATCTCTTGAGTGATAGATGTTTATATATCTTAGGAAGTTTACTTCACTAAGAGATCCCTGTATTTTTTGCGATCTCTGCGTTCTTTTGCGGCACAAACAGGCTCCCCATTCCCTTAAGTCGACTATCGGAAAGCCTCTTATTCAGCTTTATTTCATGAAATTACAATAATATTTAATATATTATTTTACTTTTTCATGTCATGAGGTAAGATGAAGGCATGTTCAGAATATTTAAAAAGCAGAAATGGTGTGTTAAATCGATCGCATTGATCGGTTGTTTGGTGGGAGGATCGATCCAAGGGGCTACGGTCACTTGGGATGGGGGATCGACCGTGAATGGGAATTTTACAACAGGATTGAACTGGGTGGGGGATCTCGCTCCAGGACTAAGTGGGGGGACAGCGACCTCAGGATGGTCGACTAATCAAGATCAAGCGATTTTCAATTCACCGATTACGAATGGATGGGGAGAATCATTAACCCCTGTTTCGTTTTCAGGGATCGTTAATATTAAGGATATCATTTTTGATACGAATGCAGGGAACTACGTTCTTGGAAGTACGACTGCCAATACTCTCCACCTGAGCGGGGGGGGGAGTATCGATCTTCGCTCGACATTGACGAGTGCCGCATTGGTGACGGAGACAATGAATTCGGCGATGAGGCTTTATGATACAGCCTCCTTTATCAATAATAGTGCGAATGGAGGGGGGGTGAATAGTGGAGTGTTTCTCTTCGCAGGAGGAATCACAGGAGTTGCAACGCTGACGCTCGCCGGGAGTAATGAGAATAATAATCTGATCAGCGGAAAACTTGCGGATGGAGCGACTTTGGCAGGTGTTGCCGGAAAATTATCGATTTCCAAAAGCGATAGTGGTACCTGGATTTTATCAGGAACGAATACTTATAGTGGAACGACAGCGATCACGGGTGGGACATTGCAGGCCAAAAATGTGAAAGCTCTCGGAACGAGTGCGGTGAGCATGAACGGAGGGACCTTAGATCTTTTGACGAGTGTGAATGATATTTATGGAAATAAGATTGCAGTAGAAAATGGCACAATTATCTCCAACCGCAACACCGTCGGGGTAGGGGTCAAGCATACTTTAGGTGAATTAACTGTTCAGAACCAATCGAAACTCTCGGTCACCGCCGGAGCCAATGTAAACTCAGGAACGGCAACGGTTGCTTTTACGGGAGCAATTTTAAAAGGAAATACAACGTTTGAAGTTTTGCAGACCTCTCCAACAGTCAAAACGAATCTGACGATCGGGGGAGTGAGTGATGAGGGAAATCACTTTGGTTTTACAAAAACGGGGGCGGGAACTTTGACGATTGATCAGGCAAGTAGTTATACAGGAGCAACGGTTATCTTAGAGGGAACAACAGAGCTTGGAGTTTCGGGGGCGATCAGCTTCTCCGATCTGACCATGGGGGGAGGAACTCTTAGAATCATCGATAATACCACGAATACAGCAGGAATCCTGACCTTAACGGCCTCGAGTATCTTTGATTTTGGAGCAGGAGGGGCTTACTCGACTATTTCATTTACTGCGGGCAGTGGTTCATGGGGAAGTGGATTGAATGTCTACAATTGGCAAGATCTTAAGGATCAATTTATTGTGGGGAGCAATGGCTCAGCATTAAATCTAACGCAATTAGCGAATGTAAATTTTTATTCTGATGGGGGAGTCACATTTCTCGGTCATGCGAAGATTAGTTCAGTCGGATCGGTCTCCGTTGAAAATTTTGCCGCGGTTCCTGAGCCCTCTTCTTATGGATTGGTCGCTTTGGGATTTCTCTGTCTTGGTTGCATGTTCCGAAGAAGTTCAGAGAAGGCAAGAGCGAAAGCTTTCAGAGATGACGCAAATTTTTGAAAAAAATCTCTCTTGAAAATTTGGATTAAACCGAATTCAGGCATTGAGAAATCGTTCTGGCATCTCCTGAAGAGGATGCGACTCTAGGAAGGAATCACTTATGAAGCGTGGACCATTAGAGAAAGGGGAGATCGAATCGACTGCGGCACCGCAGGAGGAGAGAAATTCTGAGGGGCAGAGGATTTGGCGATTAGGGACCTTAAGGTATACCTTTTCAGGGCTTGCCTTTCTTTTCCTTTGTCTTTTGATCGGCGACTTTGTTTCGAATTTCAAAGATCGGGCAACCTTGCCGATGGGTCAGATCTTGATGCTGCAGTGGAAGGCCTCTGATTTTACCCTTTCCTTGCTCTTTGGAAGTATTCCCAATATTATTTTATTGGGATTGGGGCCGGTTGTGGGGGCTTACTCCGATCGTTTTCGAAGTCGATGGGGTCGACGGATTCCCTTTATCCTTTTAACGTTACCGTTCATTGTCCTCTCCCTGTCGATGATGGCCTTCACTCCTTGGCTCGGATCGATCCTTGATCAACGGATGGGGGCGCAGTCACCAGGGTTAGAGAGCTGTCGGATTTTGATATTCGGTTTTTTTTGGATCCTTTTTGAAGTGGGAACGTTGACGACAACGAATATTTTTTATACCTTAATCAATGACGTTGTTCCACGGACATTAATTGGACGCTTTTACGGATTATTTCGGGGGGTGAATCTTCTTGCGGGGGTTTTATTTAACTATTTTTTAATCGGAAAAGTAGAGCAGCACTATCGGGAGATCTTTATCGGAATGGGGCTTTTATACGGGATCGGAATGCTGTGGATGTGCTTGAAGATTAAGGAGGGGGAATATGAAAGCGTTCCTCAGGGAGAGGAGAGAGGGGTCCGCAAGATCCTCCATACCTTTAAAGAATATTTTAAACTTTGTTTTTCTGATCGAGGATTTATTTTAATCTTTATTGCGATTGCCGTCGCTCAGGTCGGAACGGTTCCGTTGAATACCTTCGGACTTTTTTATGCGAAGAGCCTGGGGATTTCGATCGATCTTTACGGAAAATATTTAGCGATGACCTATGTGATCAGTTTTGTCCTTGCCTATGGAATTGGAGCCGCCACCGATTACTTTCATCCCTTTCGAGTCTTTCTGGTCATTGTGACATTATCGGTTTGTAACAATATTTGGGGATGGTTTTTCGCCACCACGCCGCTTTGTTTTGGAATCGCTTTTATCGGCCATGGAGTCTTTGCGGGGGCCTTAGGGGCGGCGACCATCGCCATTGGACAGAGAATCTTTCCGAGAGCGTATTATGGGATTTTCTTTACGGTATCTGCTGCGATTACGGCGATCGGCTGTATTATTCTTCCGATGCTCATTGGGGCTTTTCTAGACTATTCGGGTCATCAATATCGTTGTCTATTCTTGATCGCGGCGGGACTTACCTTTTGCGGCGGAGGCCTGCTCGCAAAGGCCTATCGCAAATGGGATCTTACTCAAGATCGAGTAGAATAAGTGAGGCATTGTCGCTCCTGTCCAAAACTAAAAACAAGGAATTTAGCCGCAAAAGAACGCAGAGAACACAAAATAGGCTCTATTTTGGAGCGTCGGTGGAATTGGCTTTAAAGAAATCGAGAATCGGGCGGGGATCCTCTAAGCTGTGAGGATGATGGCCGCATCCCGGTTTGATGATCGATTCGATCTTCCCTCCGAGAGCTTGGTAGCGGGCTTCGAGGATTTGAATGTTTTCCTCCATTGGGACGACCTCATCTTGATCTCCGTAGACGGCAAAAATCGGAATTCCCTCCTTCGCGATCGGCTCCAGTTGATCAATCGGATTAAAGGGATAGGAAAGGGCCTGTTCCTCGCTCAGATCGTAAACTTTTTTACAGCGCTCCCAATCCTCAGGGGAACCACACCCGGTTCCTCGTCCTGCAGGCCAACTTTTAAAGTCGCAAACAGGGGCATCCAAGTAGATCCCGGCTACTTTCTCCGGATTTTTTATCGCCCAGTTCAGAGCAAAGAGACCACCACGACTGAATCCCTCAAGAATCATTTTTGAGGCAAGCGAAAACTGGAGCAAGAGCTGATCGTAAAACTGATCCATTGCCAAAATCGCAGGGGGAGATCCATAGAGATTTTGCAGATCCAAATAAACAAGATGATACCCTTGAGCAAGAAAGGCAAGATCGGCCTGGGGAAAGGCGTCAAAAAATTCGGTTCGCCAAACCCATCGGTTGTCAGGAAGGGGGGCATGGGGATGAACTAAAATAGCCGCTCGAAAGTGGCAACTGAAATCGGTTCGGCGATATCCGTGATAGAGAGGAGGGGTCATAAATGGTTTCTCGAAGAGAGATCGATTTTATCTGTAAAAGAGATCAAAGTCGATAATTTATTCATGAAATATAATAAAAAGAATTGCTCTTTAGCTCTTTAGCGATATTTTTTATGAATGATTCCAAGATTTAAAAAGAAGGTGAAGCTCATCGATATCGCCCATAAAGCGGGGGTTTCGATCGGGACAGCGAGCCGTGTTTTAAGTGGTAAAACCGATGTCAACATCGAGTTGATCGAGAGAGTTCAAAGTGCCTCAAAGGCACTGGGCTATATCCCTTCAGAGACCTCGAAAACGAAGCTTAAGCAGGAGTTAAAATCTGCGATGGGAACGATCGGTTATCTTGTGGATACGCAAGATCAAGAAAAACGCGATCTGCAACGGGACTCCTTTCAACAGGGATTTCTTGAGGGGATGAGCCACGAGATCTCTCGCTATCAAGGGAATGTGCTTTTCTCCTCCTGCCAGAAGGATATTGAGACAGAGACCCTCCCCTCCTTTGTGCGGGATCAACTCGTCACCGGAGTGGTGCTTAAGGTCGGTTTCCGTGCCACGTTCGAGTGGATGGAAAAGATTCGCCAGAAGGTCCCTCTGGCCATGATGATGCATCGAGAGGAGTCGCATTTAATTCCCTCCGTGATGTGCGATAATTTTATGGGAGTGCGTCAAGCGCTCTTACATCTTAAGGGGCTTGGGCATCAAAACGTTGCCTTTGTCTCCGATCAATATGCCGGCGTGAGGCCGAGTCTCCATCATATCGAACGGGAGGAGGCCTTTAGAAAATTAACAGCACTTTTGGGCTTTAATGAGGATCCACGCCTGATCCAATCAGTGATCCGAGATCCGAAAAAAGAGGGAACCTTGAACGGGGCAATGGAGATCGCTCTGAACCGACTACTCGCCTTAAAAGGAAATCGACCGACGGCGATCGTTTGTGCTGCCGACGTGTATGCCTTTGCCCTGATGCAAGTGGCCATTGCGAAGGGACTTTCTCTCCCGAAAGACCTTTCCTTAATCGGCTTTATGAATACCGATGTTGGGGCGCAGTCGAATCCTCCCTTAACCAGTATCTCTGTTTCCGAGTTTGAGATCGGATGCGCTGCTATTGACCTGCTTCGTCATCAATTGGACAAATCGAACAGCACTGTCCGCCATATAGTCGTGGGCACCGAGCTTGTTGAGCGACAATCCTGCGCAAGAGTTTAATCGCTCCTAGATTTCCTCTTCAGTTTGAAGGGGAATCAGGAGTCTGCTTGAGCCGCAAAAGAACGCAGAGAACACAAAATAAAAAGCAAAAGATTTTAAACCACTCATTCACACTCATAAACACTAATTCGGATTTTACACTATTTTTGGATTAGAGTTTTCAATGCCTTTAAATTAATCCGTGGTTCAAAACGGTATTTCCTTGGCTACCCAGCTATCCTAAACAGTGGTTTAAATTCTTTTGCTTTTTATTTTGTGTTCTCTGCGTTCTTTTGCGGCAAACTCCCCTGTTTTTCAGTTTAACCCTACCGAGGCAATAAATGCCTCTTTCCACGTTTTATGAAATATTAATTAGATTTAATTTGATTTCATGAATTATTATGATATTTTCATTTCATGACTAAAAAATCAATGAGACTTAAAAACGTTGTCGTGGCCTCTTTGGCCGTGGCAATTCTTTCGATTGTATCTGATGTTCGCGGGGCAAGTGCCCTCTGGGACGGAGGATCGATCGCTGATGGTAACTTCGGCACAGCAACAAATTGGTTCGGGGATTTGGCACCGGGAGAAACCTCCGGGACGACAAGTACCGATATCGCCACTTTTAGTTCGGCGATCGCTAACACTTGGGGAAACAGTTCAGGAAATCCGATTGTCATCGATTCAGGGCGAAATCTTGCGGGATTGACCTTTAGCGGGGCGACGGGGAGTTATTTTATCGGGAGCACTGGTGGAAATGCGCTGAACCTAACTTCGGGATCAACGGTAGGAGTTAATTCAGGCTTAATCAATGCGGCAACTGTAACTCAGACTTTGAATGCACCGATTGTTTTAAATGGGGCAACGACCTTCCAAAATAACAGTACGAGTGGTGCAGGGGCTAATTCCGGAATCTTGAACTTCGGCGGAGGAATCACTGGAGGGGTCGCTGGAGCAACGACCTTGACTTTACAGGGAACGAATACCAATAAAAACACGATCAGTGGAATCATTGGCAACGGAACCTCTTCAGCAGTTTCAGTCACGAAATCAGAGGCCGGAAAATGGGTGCTTAGCGGCGCGAATACCTATAGCGGAACGACGACGGTGAATGCCGGGACTCTTCGTGGCGAGAACATCGCTTCTTTTGGATCGGGGGGAATCGTTGTTAATGCAGGGGGGACTTTAGAGGTCGGATCAGGAACGACGAATGATACCCTGGTGAATAATGTGACAGTCAACGGAACCTCGACGATGATTACCGATCGTTCAACGGCCGGCACTGGAATCCAACACACCATGGGGACACTAACGACGACCGATGGCGCCTCGACGATCACGATGAAAGGGGGAACGAATTCCACATCAGGAACGAGCCGATTTGTTTTTTCATCAGCGGACGTTGCCAGTGGAACTACGTTTGATTTAATTAAAAATAGTTCATCGACCGCAATGATTTTGAATCTCGGCTATATTTCAAACAATGGGGATGTCACTTTCAAGTCAAGTGATGGAACGAGTTCGACTTCTCAAATTCGCTTCGGAGGAGCCGGGACAAATGCACAGCGGCTCACAAGAACCTCTGGCGAGGTGACTTTAGATATGGGAAATCAAAATACTGCTGGAGTCTCTATTTTAGGGAATGCAGGGGTCGTAACGAACTACTTTGGAACAACAGGAGTCACTTTAAATCTTAAAAGTGGGCAAATGCAGATGTCGACCGATGTCTCCATCGCCGCTTATAATACAAAAGTATCGGGAGACTTTTCGATCGCACAGGCATCACAGCTTTCAGCGACAGGAATTACGAATACCTTTGGGACCCTTTCGATCGGAGCCAATACGCTCACGGTCAAAGATGTTTCAGGGGCTGGGCCGACTAGTGGAACCTCGAAGGTGGCCTTTGGGGCAACAACATTAACGGGCAATGCAGTCTTTAATGTGAGTCAGACTGGAAATAACGATAGAGTAGTCCTTGCTTTAGGAGGGATTTCGGATGGGGGAAATAACTTTGGGATTACAAAAACAGGAAACGATACTCTGGATATTACTGGGGTAAGTTCTTACACAGGGGCGACTGATAATAATGGGGGAACGATCAATCTAGGAGCCTCAGGAGCGATTGCCCTTTCTGATCTTTCCATGGGCGGCGGAGCGCTTACGATCACGAATGGAACGACGAACGGATTAGGAAAATTAACCTTAACCACAAACAGTGTCTTTGACTTTGGGACGGTAGGAACCGGCTCGACATTAACCTTTGCCGCAAGTTCTGGTCTCTGGGGAACAAACACCTTGAGTATCTATAACTGGCAAATAGGGATCGATACGTTAAAAGTTGGAACGAATGGCTTGGGGTTAGATGCGTCACAGCTCTCGAAGATCAACTTTTATGCTGATTCTGGCGTTTCCTTCATGGGAAATGGACTCATCGACGGTACTGGATCGGTCACCGCCGCAGTTCCAGAGCCTTCGACTTATGGATTGCTGGCTCTCGGGGCGATCTTCGGATTAAGCCAATGGAAAAATCGTCGCAACAAAATGATCCAAGGATCTGTTTAAGTTGAGTCGCTACGGTTGATTTCGGTTTTACGGTTCCCCGAACTTCGAAGAGAGGAAGAGTCGAAGTTCGGGGAGAGTCTCAAGCCGGAGAAGAAGAGACTCAGAACGGTTTACACGATTTTTGTTCCTTAAATTTTTATGAGGAGGTTTCAAAATGAATCGAGTCGCTCAAGTCAATGATTCAGTCCCCCCTTTTCCTTTGGGGGTTAGAAATGCCTTTTATTTTCAGTTTCTCAATACCGCCTCTTTTGGAACCCTTTTAGGGGTTCCGATGATCCTCTTTTTTAAAGATCTTGGAGCCTCGGTGTTTGTTCTTGGAGTGGTGACTTCAATTGCCCCATTATTGATGATTTTTCAGATTCCAGCCTCCCGGCATGTCGAGCGGATTGGCTATCGCCCCTTTGTTTTAAGCGGTTGGTTGCTACGAGCGATCTTTGGAATTGGAATGGCGATCGTCGCCCTTTTACCGAGTTCCATTTCCAACGATATACGGATTGCGGCAGGAGTTATTTTTCTCGCTGCCTATAATGTTTCTCGGGGGATATCGAGCAGCGGCTACATGCCGTGGATCTGTCAATTAATCCCCGAAACGATTCGAGGCCGATTTTTGGCAACAGATCAGATGACCGGTTCGATTGCCGGATTGTTTTCAACACTATTGATCGCCGTATGGCTTCATTTTTATTCAGGAATGCTCGGCTATGCGGCGGTCTTTATTTTCTCTTCGATCGCCGGTTTTTGGAGTATTTATTTTTTAAGAAAGATTCCCGATGTGGTTGTTCCAGAAAAATTAAAAATGAATCAAGAGATCCCGTGGAGGGAGATCTTTCAAAATCGCTCCTTTAAAAGAATTTTGTTCATGAATTTTCTCTTTCAGATTGGAGTTTCTGGCGGGGGACTTTTTTGGATTCCCCTGCTGAAGGATCATTTTGGAAAATCCTCCGATTTAATTCTCTTTATGGTGGGGTTTGTCTCCTTGATTGCGATTGGAACACAGTATCTTGCCGGTCGAATCATTGATCAAACTGGTAGCAAACCGGTCCTTACGTTTGCGATTTTAGGCGCGATCTTGCATTTGCTGTTTTGGAGTCTCATTGCAGGGCACCTGATTCCTCTGAATGGAATCACGTTATTTTTCGTGATGCTTTCAAGTGGAATCGCTTTCCCGGTTTTTAATGTGGCCAATACGCGGATTGTGATGTCAACGGCGCCTGCTTTAGCGCAGAGCCACTCTTTTGCGATTTTTAATGTGACGGTAAATTTAACCGGAGGCTGTTTCCCTTGGATTTGGGGCTATGGGGTTGACGCCTTTAAATCATGGGATCAAGTCATTGTCGGGAGTTGGCATGGGAATGTCTACAGTCTCTTTTATTTCGTTACGGCCTTATTTGTTACGTGGGCTTGGTGGATTTTTAGCCAAGTAGAGGAGCCTGGGGCCTTAAAAATGAGGGAGATGGGGAATCACTTTCTGGTCAATAATCGGATAACGATCTTTTTTTCGAACTTTAAATCAGAGGGTCGTATTTGAGGGAGAGGAGTTTTTGCTCCGAGGATTGATGATAAGAGTATTTGAAGGAAAAAGGGAGTTGCCACTAGGAGTTGAGATAATCCTATTGCCTCTAAAAAAAAAGAGGATATCGTTGATCGATATTGGCGCAAAAGGTTTTTGTTTATGAAAAATTTAATGAATCGGAAATGCGTCAAAGCCCTCAAGGGGTTTAGTCTGATTGAAGTTTTAGTCGTTCTTGCGATCATTGCCTTGATTGCTTCCTTTTCAGTTCCTTTAATCGTGAGGAACAATAAATCGGGGACGTTAACGAAGGCGGCAGAGTTACTGCAGCTCTCGGTTACCCAAGCGAAAAATGAAGCGATGAGCGGGAATGTTTATGTTTGGCTCGGAATCGAAGATTTGACGGTGAACGGAAGAGCGAATTTAGCGGTGGTCATTTTAAAATCGCTAGATGGGAGCAGTCTCTTAACAGAGGAAAATATTCGGCTGGTTTCAAAGCAGGTCGATTTAGGCGGAGTTCAGACGGCAACGCTGGATCTTCTTCCGTCTCTCATTCAAGAGAAGGTTTTGCAAGGTTTCGGCAAAGAGCCGTTCGAGGATTTAGCGGCGGTGGAGAGTAATAAAAAGATCCTCGTTGCGAAGGAGTGTTTTCAGCACTTTATCCTTTTTACCCCCCAAGGAGAGGCTCTCGTTGAAGGAGGAACAACGATCAATGCGACGACCTCTTTTCCCCCGTTGATTTTTATTGGGCTCCTCGATGAAGCGAAGAAAGAAGGGGTTGGAATCATCATGAATGGAGCGAGTGCGGCCTGCCGGCTCTATCGTCCTTAGGCCGATTTATGAACCAGGATTTTGGATGTTGAAATCGAGCTCCGCTTCTTCTACGGGATTTTCGTTAATCGAGATCTGTATCTCCATGGGGATTATCAGTTTTGCGCTATTGTCGGTGATCGCCTTGATTCCGATCGGGCTCAAGGGGAATCACGATGCGATTGACCGGGCCTTCGCCACGCAATCGTTGAAAACCGTTTCGATCGCGCTTCAAAACGCAACCGTGGATGAGAACAGTCGCAGTCATTTTACCGCTTTAGCCCCTTTTAATCGCGAGAGTCCTGAGGGGATATTAGAGTGGAAGATCGGGGGGGCGGAATTTCAAAAAACAATCTTAATCGATGCGAGCGGAATACCCACAGGCGATCGCGCTCAAGCGGTCGAAGCGATCGTTATTGCGCTCGAGCCACCACAAGATTTCATTTCGATGGGGAAAGCGCTGATCGTGATCGTCTGGCCCGTTCAAGGACTCAAGTTACCGGTCGAATGGAGCGAGGGGCGCCCTCATTTAAATAAAAAGAGTAAATATTTAGAAATGGTGGTTTATTTCGCCCCCCAGGAGTGATGAAAAAAAAATCTGCCGCTTTTTCGTTAGTGGAGTTGATGATCTCAATGACGATCTTGATTGTTTTGATGATTCTCTTCACCAAAATTATCGATCAAACCTCGGTCACGATTCAGTCGGCCGATAAGCAGATTGATATTTCGATGCAACTGCAGGGGGCAATGAATCGACTCAATGCCGATTTATCCGGGATTGTCACTCAGGGGGGAGCGACGCTTTTAGTGCTTAAAGATCTTCAAACCGAAGGGGGTGGGGGGCTGAACGATGCCTTGGTCTTCGCGACGCGGATTCGAACGCGACAAATTGCAGGATCGGAGGAGAGCAATGCTCGTTTAGCGGTTCGCACTTATAAAATTAACCCTCTTCCAGATGCTGAGTTGGAGGGAAACACGGTTCCGATGCTCGCCCTAGGGGATGAGACGATGATGTGGACGAAGCAGCAAGGGAATAACAGCTTTGCCACGGCATTAAGATCGGCCCTCGATAAGGCCCTCGATCAATCCAATGAAGCGTCGGAGCAATTTAAACCGTTGACTTCTGGAATTTTTCGAATGGAGGTCTCTTTTCTCCTGAATGATGGAACGACCGTTTCCATCCCTCCGCGGCATCGGGACTTTACAAAAATAGAACGGTCGAACGTTTATGCCGCTGCGTTTAATGCCGAAGATTCTCTAGATCCGAAAAAAACTTATGTTCAAGCGCTCGTCCTCTCATTTATCTGTTTAGATCGAGAAACGCGAAAGCAGGTCGGATCTCAAGGGAGTGAAATGGGAAACCTCTCCGATTTATTCGTGAATCCTGAGAGGGATCAGTTCCCCCTTCAAGCGTGGGATATTCATAAAAACCGGCTTTTCCTAGAGGAACTTAAAAAGGAATCGTACGGACCAAAGGTCCTCAAATCGATGAAGATTCTCCAACGCTATTTTTATCTCCCTTAATTTTAAAATACATCATGATCGTCCAATAAAATTATCCTTATGAAAAATTCCTCTCGCTGTCGCGGCACCGCTCTCGTGATCACGCTCTCGATGATGGTTCTCATGACTATGATCATCCTCGCTTTTTTCTCAAAGGCGATTTTGTATCAGAAAATTGAAAAAGGAAGCACCTCGCTCGTTCAAGTCGAGGTCTTTTCTAAAAGTGTTGAAAAAGTGATTTTAACCGAATTTATCAAGGAGATTCAGCACGGATCTTTAGCGGTGACTCCCACAGGTAATCGAACCAGCATTTATCGCCCCCTCACTCCTCAAGCAATGATTCCCGAGCGATCGCTCGGTTCTGTCGAGGGGCTCTCCTCCACGCTAATCAAACAAAGCACGAGCACGAAACCGTTCTCCTCAGGGGATTCAGATTTAATCGCGGTCCCGGTTACGACCGATACCCCTTCTCTGGATGGTCATTATATTAGTCTGAAACGATGGAATGTCCCTCAGTTCATCGGAAATGGTACGGACTCAGGGGGATTTAGTAAAAGTGAACAACTTCCGGAATGGGTTCTCTTCACGCGCACAGGAGTCCAAGGAGAGATCAATATAGAGAAGGCAAAAAATAAGGAGATCTCAAACCCGAATTATGTGATCGGACGATTTGCCTATAATATCTATAATGTCGGCGGACTGATCGATGTGAATACCGCCGGCTATCCCAAAGAGTTGGGGGCAGGGGGAGAGGCCGGGATCGATCTCCAGACGATTCGAGGAAATCCCTCCGGAATTGATCTCAGTCAAATTCCTGGAATCAACTCTGTCGAGGGAATGGATCAATTGGTAAAATGGAGACAGGAAAAGAGCGCAGCTCAATTCACGAATAAATCGACGACGTTAAATTGGTACAACACCTTTACGTTACAATTTGGACGGAGCAAGGGGTTTATGAAATCGTGGTTTGCCCCGAATGGCGAGAGCGATCAACGATTTCTCAGTCGTCAGGATTTAATTCATTATGTCAATTCCGGGCAGGCGGGAATTTCTGCAGAAGCACTCCCTTTCCTCACCTCCTTTTCACGGGATCTCGATCAACCCTCTTATGCTCCAGAAAAAACGAGACCGAAAACGACTTCGAATCTCTCAAAAGATAACTATTCAGGCAATGATCACTTTGGGAAAGATGAGGAGTGTAACCCAGATCTTTTATCCGTTCAAGTAGCCAGCCCCTTTATCAGAAATGAGGGGACTCAGGCGGTGGTCGGTGAGCCGTTGATCAAGAAACGGTTTGGCTTAAATCGACTCGCTTGGCTCACGTATCAAGGACCGAGTGCGAATCGATCGATCTCGGATGTGGATATGAAGGCCTTGATCGATGCGGGAATTGAGGAGAAATTTCTAAGTCAAGGGAGTGAGGACAATATTTATCGATATTTTGGATTAACTTGGGATACGAGTAAACGCTGTTGGATTTATCATCATAAGCTTTCTGCCCCGAACGGAAAATCGGGGATTGGCTCCTTGAGCGCCGTGAATCAATCGAATCGGGAAGCCGATTTTTTTGAACTTCTCAAAGCGGGGATCTCCCTCGGGGCTCTTGCCAAAGGGGCGACGAACCCAGTGGGAACATTAGAGGAATCGAAGGCCTTTAGTGATGATACCAAGGTCGATTATCAAATCCTTCAAATTGGGGCGAATATCCTCGATCAATTCGATGCAGATGGTTATCCAACGCGGATACGATTTAATGATGGCACTGGAATGACGGAGATCCGAGGATCGGAAAATCTCCCTTATCTTTATCGTGTGCGGTCGAATATTGTAGTGAGCAAACTTCCGATTCCAAATCCGACCAATAGTACTGGAGGAAGTGGGGTTCCTTCTGTACCGGTGGCCTCTATTCAGGCGTGGGTGAATGCCGCCTCGTTAACCGATAGTGGATTCTACTCCGTCTTTTATCAGCCGGAAGTTTGGAATCCGAACGATAAGAACTCTTCTCAAGGAAATCCACGGCCTTCGAAACTTCGAATTATGGCTGACGGGGCCCCCTTGGATATTGAAGGAATAAATCTCACCCCCTATAATACAATCCAATGCAAAAGCCAGTATTTTATAGCGGGAGGTTCACCCCAGGGGGTTACCTCTGGACGGCATTATTTTAATAATAATGCGGCGACCCCGGTGTATGAATATGATGCCGCAAAAACACCGGCCTCTTATCTCACCACAAGTCCTAATGTAAAGTTCACGTGGAGTGGCGCAAATACCGAGATGACCTTCGAGGATAATAGTGGGACTCTTTTTCGCGAACCGACGGTTCTGACTCAGCCGAATATTCCCGCAGGAAGTAAGCTTGCTTTAGGGCCGAGTAATTTCCTGAGAACACTTTATACCGATCCTCTACTCGCCTCTTATTGGTATAATGTGGGGGGAGTGGTGGGGGTTAATGCGATCAATGATCCTTACTGTAGTGGTTATAATACCGTTGCCCCGGTTGCAAAACCGTTTATCGGATTTTATTGCGGACAGGGACCGATGCGGTGGGTGATCACGGCAACGGGATCTGAATTGGCAGTGACGAATGTCGTGGAACAGACGATCGGTGCCTTGAGCGGGACGAATGCGAATACCTATCGGATTCAATATGAAGAAAATGGAAGTTGGGTTACTTACGATGAGAAATATCTCTCCGATTTTGGGGCGGCAAGCTCGACGCTGATATTGGGGAACAATGGAATTCCGAACGCCACACTCAATTGGACGATAGGGGGAGGCAAATGGCTGAGTTGTTCCGACCCTCGATCGCGGCGCTTCGGAGGCCCCTCATGGGCAGGAGCCGGAAATCCAGGAGGAGCGGAGGCGCCAACGAACTATTTTAATGGTGGGGTCATTGCTGTAGCGACACTTCCTCCGACTGCGACGACTATTGGAACTGCGACGACCTCTTTTTACGTGGATCGACTCAACAATGTGTTGATGAGTGATCGTTGGGATGCCAATTCTGGATTTGGATGGAAAAATACGGTTGCGACGAAATCTCTCCCAACGGTGGGGGGGTGGTATAGGGGGGTGGCTCAAAAACGGAAGCACGACCTCCAGCTATCGACCTGGATTGACCTCACAAAATAATCCGCTTGCGATCAGTAACGGATTGTTTAATCGAAGCCAAACCGATCTTCCGCTCGCTCACTATTACACTGATCCCGATGGGGTTGCCCGCCGGGCGATGGGGGCCTTTGTTCCGGCCTCCGCAACGCTCCCTGCGACGACGACGATCGGACTGCCGATGGCGCGAACGGCTGGACCCGGAACGGTCAACCCAACTCAGAGTGAAAGCCGACCGATTCAACTCAATCGTCCGTTCCGATCGGTGGGGGAACTCAGCTGTGTTTACACCGGGACCCCTTGGAAAAACCTGAGTTTTTCTACTCCTGAAAGTGGATTTTCAGCACTCTTAGATCTATTTTGCATCCAAGAAAGTGAACGCCTCGATTCGGTGGTCGCAGGAAAAGTGAATTTAAATGTCGCTCCTTTTGAGGTGATCAAAGCACTTTTCACCGGAGCTCACAAAGATATGCTTAATCTATCGCCGACGGCTTTAAATCCTCCGATAACTCCCACGGAGGCCAAGTCGCTCGCCGATTTATGGATGAAGCGAGTGGCCGATCCTTCAACAAGTAAAGGGCCGCTCAAAAATATCGCCGATCTAGTCGGACGCTGGACGCAATCCGCCTCCCTTTCTCAAGGGGGAATTGATGGGGCTAAATCTTATGAGGGATTTAGCTCGGATCTTGGAACTGTTTTTGCCTCAAATCCGACGATGAACAATATACAACGCTTTCGCGAGGCGCCGATTCGAGCCCTGGCAGATGTCGGATCGGTTCGTGTTTGGAATGTGATGATCGATCTCGTGGTTCAATCCGGTCAATATCCAGAAAAGGCCAAGGAGTTGGCGAACTTCGCGGTCGAGGCGGAGCAGCATTACTGGATCCATCTTGCGATCGATCGGTTCACCGGAAAAGTAATCTCACGCCAATGCGAGCTCGTTCGGGAATAACTTAAGGCTCTACCGATGAACAAAATTCCTTCTCACCGCGCTATTTTAATCGCTTTGATTGCAATCTTGATGATGAGCTGTACTCCAACTCCTATCAAACGGGATTCCTGGGGTGTTACCAAGAAAAATGAGTCTGTGGATTGTTATACGTTAAAAAACAAAAACGGAATGGAAGTTCGCATTAGTACTTACGGAGGCACGATCATTTCTCTGAAAACGCCGGATAAAAACGGCCGTTTTGCCGATGTAGTTCTTGGGTTCGACAAACTCTCTGACTATGAGGAAAAAAGTCCCTATTTTGGATCTCTGATCGGCCGCTATGGCAACCGAATCGGAAAAGGGGTCTTTGAATTGAATGGGAAATCCTATACGCTCGCTCAAAATCATAACGGCCAACATCTTCATGGCGGAATATTCGGGTTCGACAAGGTTGTATGGGCCGCCACAAGGGATCGGGGCTCTCTCAAGCTGACGTATACAAGCAAAGACGGTGAAGAGGGCTATCCAGGGAATCTTCGAGTTACGGCAACTTACTCGCTCACCGAAAATAACGAGCTCAAGCTACTCTTTGATGCGATCACCGATCAGGCAACTGTTTGTAATTTGACCCAGCACTCCTACTTTAATCTTTCCGGGGCAGAAACAATTCTTGATCATGAGCTTCAAATTTACGGGGAGTGGATGACGCCGATCAATGCAGATTTCGTCACTACCGGCGACTATCTTTCTGTTGAAGGAACCCCGTTTGATTTCCGAACACCTCACCGGATTGGGGAAAGAGTCAATGCTTCAGACTCCCAGCTTAACATCGGAAAAGGGTATGACCATAATTGGGTGATTAAAAAGGAACACGACGGCAAGCTTGCTCCTATGGCGACTGTTTATGACCCGATCTCCGGCCGAGTGCTGGAAGTATTATCAACGGAGCCTGGGATTCAATTTTACGGGGGGAACTTTTTAGATGGAACGCTGAAAGGAAAAGGGGATAAAATCTACGCTTTTCGGGGAGGCTTTTGTCTGGAGCCGCAACATTTCCCTGACTCGCCAAATAAACCCCAATTTCCAACGGTTACGCTAAATCCAGGGATCTCGTATCATCACGAAATAATCTATCGGTTTTCCCTACGTTAAATCAATCCTGAGCCAAATATGAAATATAAAAAATATAAAAGTTTTCTTCTTCCGTTGATAGGGATCTCTACGGGCTTTTTGCTCCCAGCAGAATCTACCAAGCTCGATCCTTTATTTAACCGTGCTCCGCTGCAAGCGAAGCCCTTCGCGGAGCTGCCGCTCGGAACGATCAAGCCCGAGGGGTGGTTGCGCAATGAACTTCAGCGTATGGTCCAGGGAATGACGGGACATCTTGACGAATGGTATCCCACAGTCTGCGGGGAGCGCAACGGCTGGCTCGGGGGCGATGGCGATAACTGGGAGCGTGGTCCGTATTGGATTGATGGCCTCTACCCGCTCGCTCTTTTACTGGAGGACAAAGGATTGGAGGCGAAGGCGTTGAAATGGGTGGAATGGACGCTTACCCATCAGCGTGAGGACGGATACATCGGCCCTGTGGAGTTAAAAAAGGATCAGCGGACGCAGCCCCCGCCATTGGGAGCTCAGACCGGCAAGGCCGACGACTGGTGGCCGCGCATGGTGGTGCTGAAAATACTCCAACAACATTACGACGCCACCCGTGACCCGCGTGTGGTGACGGTGCTCGACAAATATTTCCGTTATCAGCTCAGAACCCTTCCACTGACCCCACTGCACGATCCAAAGAACCCGAAGAGTGGTTCGTTTTGGGCGGCGCAGCGTGGCGCTGACAACCTCATGGTGGTGCTTTGGCTTTATAATCGAACGGGGGATAAATACCTTCTCGATCTTGCTCACCTGCTTCAAAAACAGACGAATCCTGTAACGGAGTGGTTTGAGAATGGCAAGGTGCTGAAACTGCACGGGCCGAAGAAGGGTGAGAATCGCGAGGATTCCCCCTTTCATGGGGTCAATCTTGCTCAGACGATAAAGACGCCGCTGGTAGAGTATCAATTGGACGGTCGCCCTTACCACCTGACAGCCACCCGCAAGGGATTTGCCGATATCCATCGCAATCACGGCCAGCCCTATGGGCTTTTTGGCGCCGATGAATATATGCATGGCCCGGGGTTGGATCGCGGCAGCGAATTGTGCACAGCGGTGGAGATGATGTTCTCTCTCGAGAAGATGATGGAGATTTCCGGTGAAACGGAGTTTGCCGACCGATTGGAGCAGATTGCATTTAATGTCCTCCCAACACAGGTTTCAGACGACCAACGTACCCGGCAATATTTCTCGCAGGCGAATCAGGTGGAATGCTCGGTTGGTGATTCCGGCTTCTTTGATTTATACGAGGGTAAAAGCCAAGTGTACGGCCTGTTGACTGGTTTCCCCTGCTGTACTTGTAACCTGCATCAGGGCTGGCCGAAATTTACGCAGCATCTCTGGATGGCCAGCGCGGACGGTGGACTCGCCGCAATGGCTTACTCCCCCAGTCAGGTGACAAAAATCGTCGCCAAGAACCAGAAAGTGACGATCCGTGAAGAAACTTTTTATCCGTTCGAAGAAACGATTCGGTTTCATATCGAGGTGGCGGGTACAGTGGAATTTCCTTTGCATTTGAGGGTTCCCGGCTGGTGCAACAACGCAAAGTTGAGTGTGAACGGGGTGACTCAGCCGCCGGTTAAGGCAGGAACGATGGCTCTCCTCAAGCGGGCGTGGAAGAAAGGGGATAGGGTGGAATTGATCCTGCCCATGGCAATTCGAAAATCGAGTTGGGATCAACGGAGTGTTGCCATCGAGCGAGGCCCTTTACTTTTTGCGCTGCGCGTTGAGGAAAAATGGTCTGGGGTAAAGAAGCAGGAGGGGGGGGATACTGAAATCCGTGAGTGTCGTTCGGCCTCCCCCTGGAATTATGCCCTCTTGGGAAGCCAATTGAAGGATCTCGAAAAATGTTTTGAGGTGGTCCATTCCGCAGACGCGGGCAAGAATTATCCGTGGAATCTCGCCGGGGCTCCATTGGAGCTGCGGACGAAGGCCGTGCGGTTGCCCGAGTGGACCATGAAGAATCATGCCGGCTGCCCGCCCCCGAGTCCAATGACGATGCCTACCCATGGAACCGTGGAATCGATCCGGTTGATCCCCTACGGGTGCACGACCTTACGGATTTCGGGATTTCCGTGGATTGAAGTCAAGCCGGAACGCATCGCTCGTTAACCGGTTCTGTTGCAAAAACAATAAATGAGGGCTCGGTAAAGATACTTCCATTGCTTTTTCACTTTGATATACGTCTCATCATTTCTTCAAGCTGACGATAGCTCAGGGGATAACGCAGATACCATCTCACGCACAAAATAATTATTTCGGGTAAATAGTGGCGCCACTTGAACGGATTCTTCATTTTTAAACCCTATCTAACTCCTTCTCTTTGTTACAGTTATTGTTTTTGCAACAGAACCCTTTTTTGGGTTCTGTTGTAAAAATTGCTTTTATGCCATAAAAGTTGTAATTTTACGATTGCTATTCTGCTACAATTATTGTATCTTTACAACATGAAACAAAACCCATTTTTTTTCAGTGGTGAAATTTCCAATTATAATTATATCCCAAGGTTGGTCTTGGAGGAGAAGCTCTTGGAATGGGTTGCATCGGGGGTAAAGGTTCGAATCGACGGGGATCGTCGCATTGGAAAAACGTCCCTAATTAAGTCTTCTCTAAAGAATACCACGACCTTGTTTGTGGATCTGTCTGCCGTCAAAACCGAAGAAGCTGTTTTGGAGGCGATGGAGGGGGCGTTGCATCGAAAAAACGAAAAACTGGCCTCAGAGGTAATCGATAAGGTAGGCCGAGCGCTTGAAGGTAAATCCATTAAGGCGGGTTTATTGGGTGAGTATTCCCTCAATATAGCCACTTCAAAAAGGCTCGATTGTTTTACGGAGATTGAGAAAATCCTTGATCGAATGAACTTAGAATCCAAAAAAGAGAGGGCGTGCGTGGTTTTTGATGAATTCCAAGAGTTGTTAGGTCTCCCGGATCCCAACGGTTTTCTTTGGAAACTACGATCCATCACGCAACGTCACACGAATTTGTGTTACATCTTTTCCGGAAGTCGGCGCCGTGAGATGATTGCATTATTTGCTGACTCCAAGGCCGCATTTTATAAACAAACCATTCATTTCTCCCTGCAACCGGTAGAGCGAAAACTAATGGAGCCTTGGTGTGGCAGTCTTTTTCGGAAAAACGGGAAGAGCCTAGAAGCAGGTGTTTTTGACAAAATTTGGGAGGTCACGCACGGAAAAACAGGCGACATCCAAAAACTTTGTCATTTTCTTTTTGAAAATAGCGATGCGGGAGAGGTTTCCACGTCTGACCTCAAAGTCGCTTTAAGGGCTATCTTTAGAGCTGATCACCAGATTAATACACTTCTGCTCAGAGGACTTACCGCGATACAGCAAAAAGTTTTAAAAGCGTATGCGATTGTGGGAGGAAAAGAACGGTTTAACGCTGATATTTCCAGAATATCGGGAGTTGGGAACGGTACAATTAAAACGTGTCTCAACACTTTTCTGAATAAGTTAATCTTGTTTGAAACTGAGGATGGGGAAATCTGTTTTGACGACCCATTTCTTTGCCTGCTTCTCCAGCAAGACTACTGAGGAAAGTTGGTCGCTCTTTCTGTCTGCTCGATAGAGGGTGTTTGGTGAAGATTTTTTGGTTCTGTTGCAAAAATCATAAATGAGGGCACAATAAATATGGGCTAATCGAAGATTGATTGTTTTTTACGCATCGGCTAAATCATGAGGATGATCGTGACTTTTGGTGAATTGTTATTGCGTCTGGAGGTTCCAAACCCCTTTCGATTTTCTCAAACCTTTCCGGGACCCCTTTACTCGACCTTTGCCGGAGCAGAATGCAATATGGCGGTCGGAATTGCGGCTCTTGGCGGAAAGGCCCGTTTGAGTACCGTCCTTCCGGCTCATGACTTAGGGCAGTCGGCGATCCGTTTTCTACGCGGTTGGGGGGTCGATACCGATTCGATTACGATGGCTCCCAACGGACGTCTCGGAACCTACTATTTAGAGCACGGAGCAGGGCTTCGCGCCGGACAAGTGCTTTATGATCGGGCGGGAAGTACTTTCGCTCTCGCGGCTGAATCCGACTACTCCTGGGATGCTATTTTCGAAAATGCCGAATCGTTCATGATCTCTGCGATCTCCCCCGCTGTTTCAGAGCAGGCCGCCGCGGTCAGTTTGAAGGCGGTTCAAGAGGCAAAGAAACGAGGAATTCCAGTGATCCTCGATCTTAATTTTCGCAGTAAGCTCTGGCAATGGAAGCCAGGCGTGGAGGTCAAAACGCTCGCGCAACAAACGATGATCCCCTTTTTAGAAAGGGCGGATGAGGTGCTCACCAATTTAGGTCAACTCAATGATGTAGTGAATTTAAATCTCCCTGATTGTAACGATCCGACAGAAGAGGCGGCACAACGAGGAACGAAGCTCCTGCTTCAAAAATATCCAAAAATTCAAAGGGTATTGATTACGCTGCGCGAGAGTTTATCGGCGAGTCATAATCGTTGGGGAGCCTTTGGATTCGATGCCTCTCAATCTCAATCCTCCCTCTCTCCGTTGGTTGCCGGTCAATCGGCCCCCTATGAAATTGAAAGCATCATCGATCGAGTCGGAGTCGGGGATGCATTTGCCGCCGGCTATCTTCGGGCGACACAGCTTCCCTTTACCTTTCAAGAACGCTTGGACTATGCGACGGCAGCGAGTGCCTTGGCCCATTATGTCCACGGCGATTTTCTTTTCTTCTCCCATGAGGAGGTCCTTTCGCTCATGAAGGGGAATCGTGACGGCAGGATCCGACGATAATAAATCACTAAAAACTGAATTTAAATTCGATCTAAAAAAGCACCGTTCTTATGACTTCGACAGAAATCAATCAAAAAATCGTTCAATCAGGGGTCATTGCGATCCTACGATCTCACTCTACCGAAAATTTCCTTAAGGCCTCCGAGGTCTTAATTGAAAATAGAATTACGGCGATCGAAGTCACCTTGACCACTCCAGGGGCGCTTCAAGTTCTCGGAGAGCTTGCACGGGAATTTCAGGGGGAAATTTTACTCGGAATCGGAAGTGTTTTAAATGAAGAGCAAGTCAAACAATCAGTGGATGTAGGAGCCTGTTATATCATTACCCCCGTGGTTCGTCCTCAGGTTATTGCTTACTGTCAGCAAAATAAAATCTCTCTTTGTACCGGGGCCTACTCCCCCACTGAGGCGCAAAATGCCTTTGAAATGGGCTCCGATTTTATCAAGATTTTCCCTGCTGAAACCTTAGGGATCAAATATATTAAAGGGCTTCTCGCCCCGCTTCCTCATCTTCCCCTGATTCCGACCGGAGGGGTCGATCAGCACAATGCCGCCGATTTCATTCGCGCCGGATGCAAAGCGGTCGGAGTCGGAAGTTCACTCGTGAGCCAAGAGATCCTTCGCAATCAGGACTGGAAGAAACTCGGTGAGCTTGCCCAAAACTTTGCAAACAATGTCGCAAACGCGCAAACAAAATAACCGCTTTGCCGCAAAAGAACGCAGAGATCGCAAAATGAAAAATACAGGGATCTCTTAGGAATGCTGGAAAGCATGAAAATTACCCGATTTCTTGCATTAGGAATATCTCGGGAGCGATCGCGGGTCGCGATCACGCCGCAATGCGGAACCGACGCTCTTCAAGAAAATCGATCGATTTCGCAGGACTGTAGGATGAATTCGTGAGGCGTTGGTCATGTCAGATGACGCGATCGCGATTCGCGATCGCTCCCGAGAAAGAGATCGCCTTTTGGTGATCTATTTTGAGAAGAAAATCGATTCCTATTACAAGAAATAGAATTGAAGCTCACAAGAGTTTGTCGTTACGAAGAGAGATGCTGCTGGATATTACCTAAGAGTTCCGATTCAAAACGATGGAGAATCGACTTTAAATAAGGAACGATTTGATCGGGCCTTTGATGCAACAACAGAGTGAGATCAAGCGCCAGTTCAAGCTGCGGGGCAGGATCGGTCGAATGAGGGTTCGTAAAGGTGGCATTGGAAATCCGTCTCCCGCGGATCGCTTCGGCGTAGTTTTTTCCTGCCTCGATTTGTGAAACAAAAACGCGATTCAGAGCCTCAGAAAGCACCTCGTGCTCTTTTAAGGGGAGAGAGATTCGATCCTCCTCCAAGACCCAATCAAGCCCGCGCCATACTTCGCAGCCATAAAGTTTTTCCGGTTTTTGAGAGGGGGGAAGGGATTGAAGAAATTGAATCAACGGAAGAATGACCGCAAGATGGGTTGGATGTTTATCAAAGGGATTGTGAGAGTAAACGATCTTAGGCCGAGACAACGCGAAGAGGGAATCAAGATCTTGAATCCAGGGACGGCGATCGATCGGATTTCCGGATTTTAAATCGGTAGATTCGTATTGCAGCATGATCAAGGCATTGAATTTCCCAATCCCCGCCGCTCTTTTTTGTTCCTCTGCGCGGATTTTGATTAACTCCGTCGCGCTCATTCCGGTATAAGAACCGGACTTAACGCTTCCGGCTCCATCGGTCACGACAACGCCGGTAAAAAAAGAATCGGAACTTTCATAGCAGGCGGAGATCCCGTGAAAGGACATAAACTCAAGATCATCCGGATGGGCCCCAATCGAAAGATGGGTCGTCCGAGCCAGCGCAGTGGCGACGGGCTCTCCAGAGGGAATATAAATAAAGGCGTTAGGATGATGGGGGGTCATAGAAAAGCTTAGGATACTTTCTGAAAGGGACATTTATTCTCATAAACGTAGCGATAATACTCTTTCATCTCGAGCTTTGAAGCGGAGCCTTCATCGAGGAGAACGACGGTCTTACGATGCATTTGGAGAATCGAGGCCGGTATCCGTGCTGTGAGCGGCCCCTCGAGGGAGCGGGCGATCGCCTCTGCTTTCCCCTCTCCAAAAGCGAGCAAGAGAATCGTTCGAGCCTCCATAATGGTTCCGATCCCCATCGTCAGAACATGATGTGGAACGGTCTCTTCCGGCTTAAAGAATCGCTTATTATCCTCCCGGGTCCGCGGAATCAAGGTTTTGACCCGTGTTCGTGAGGTCAACGAGGAGGAGGGCTCATTGAATCCAATATGTCCCTCGCCCCCAATCCCAAGCAGCTGAAGATC
>CAMCSM010000038.1 GCA_945877805.1 Methylacidiphilum caldifontis
CTTCTTTCAGACCCTTGCTCACGCAAGGAACCCTTGTCTTTCACTACGGTTTCTTGTCACTTCTTCCGATCATCTCCTTTCAGATGATTAGTCCATGCCCATGCTGGGCACACGAGGGGCACAGGCTCTGTGCCTCATCGGACGGGGAAAAGGCTCGTAAAACGAGAAGATCTCTTCGCTGGAAGCGGAAATAATTTTGGTACGGAGGGAGGAGGGGGGACAACTGCAGCCCCGACCTGTCGGGGCTGCCCCTCCAGTTCTAATGCAAGAAATGGGTTTAAGATTTTGAAAAGAAAAAATTCTTCAAAAGCATCACAAGGAGTTGATGGAAGTGATATTTGCGAATGATTTTAGAATAAGCAACGAGCCAGAAAACACCACCCCTCCTTGTGATTAGGGCTCATTATGGACTAAGCCGACTTTGGTGATTTGAGAGCGTTTAAGGGAGTCGAGAACGACGATGACGCGTTGGTAGGCGATATCGCGATCGGCGCGGACGGCGATCGTGAGGTCGGGGTGAGTGGCTTTTAAGTTTTGGAGAACGCGATCGAGTTGAGAGTCGGCGACCGCCTCTTTTTCGACGTAGATCTCTCCTTTGGGGTTGATGGAGATTGTTTTCAGATTTTGGGCATCGACCGAGCCCTTTCCGGGGGTGGCGATCGGGAGATTCACATCGATCGAATTTTCGAGGAGGGGGGTGGTGATGATAAAAATGATCAAGAGAACGAAGGCAAGATCGAGGAGGGGGGTAATGTTGAGTTCCGCCATTCCGGTGTGCGAGTTTCGTTGAGTAAAGCGTTTCATCGTCTCTCACTCTTGAAATCTTTCGCAAAATGGTCAACACTATTCGTGGTTACAAGATCCCCGGGATGCAAATGAGATTAGCGGGCGTTTATCAAATCCTCGGTATTTATGAAAATAAGAGCTGAATAAAAACCCTTTAACCTAGAAAAAGCAGTTGGAACCACGGATAACGCGGATCACACGGATTTTCAACGGTTTAGGAAAAAATCAGCCTTCATCTTGTGGGTGAAGGAAAAAACAGAGGTTCATTTTCATAAACTCCTCCATCCGTGGTATCTGTGTTATTTGTGCCCCCATCCCCCACTGCACCAAAATTACGAGCACCTCCGGTGGCTTAAGTTGTTCGTTTTACGAACCTTTTGTGGTTAAATGGATTGCCGAATTTAGGTTTAAACCCATTTCTTGCATTGGGGATGGATATAACTCGTAAACGATATCACCATTTTGGCGAACAATTTCTCCAGTTGTGGCTAGAGTGTATCAGAGGAAGAAGAAAATAAATTGGATAATATGGACAAATATTTGAACAAATGAACAGATGAACGTGTCGAGAGGAAAGACGGACCTCTAAGGGGCAGGCGCGAGATTGATTGTTTTTTCAAGTTCCTCTCCGTCACTAAGGATCAGGTTTTCTTCGTAAGATAATTTTCCATCGATAAAAAGTTGTATTCGTTGTTCCCCGGCAGAGAGCGTTAGATCGCGCTGACCATTGGTGAGGGAATGGGTAATGTCGTTAACCATCAGCTTTAATCCTGTACGCACCGGCTTCACTTGAATTTTGATGATGCCTGAGGAGACGCTGAGCTCTGAGGTGTTTTCCGTTTCTCCTTCGACATGGATGCGCCGGGATTCGCGAATATCGCCTCTTGAATCAGAGAATATCGCCTCATGATATCCGATCGGAAGGAAAAATCGATAGGGGATGAGGCGCTTACTGGAGTTATTAATCGAGACAAAGAGATCTTCCGCATTGGCCTCGAAACGAATCGCAATCCAAGGAGAGCTCAAGACCACGGTCTCATTCCGCTGGGCAATCAATTGAGGGAAGCTAAACTCCGGTTGACCCTCTTGCGTAATCGAGAATCGGTGGATCCCTTTCGGGAGATAGAGACCCTCGAGTTCAGCGGGAATGGGGATACGGTCGACTTTGAGTTGATAGGTTTCCGGATCTAAAGTGTTTTGGCGTGTGGAGTCGAGCGCTTGAATGCTAACGAAGGGATTTGAAAAAGCGGTATTTTGATAGACCGATAGGTAGCTTTTTCCATTCCAAAGAATCCGGTGGAGTGCGGCCCGATTTCCTTGTCGTAGCAGGAGAAAAAGGGGCTGATTCTCGATTGAGAGTTCGGACGTTCCTTTTCCCTTTTGAATGAAGTCGCCGTTGTCTTGAAAGAGGCTCCAAGTGACTCGCGAGTCCGTAGTCGTAATATCGAGTTGACTACTGATACGGATTTGACTGGAGGGTCGCAGGAAATAGATAATCAACAAAAAGAACATTGTGGCACCGAGGATTGAGCTCCATCTGACGATAATCGCTTTGCGGTGCCTTTTAACATATCCTTCGATGAGAGTGAGAAGGCGTGTGGCTTCGATTTCGTAGTCACTGCCTGAGAACTGATCGTTATAAAGAGTTTCTCTAATTTCTTCACAAAATTCTGTAATGTTACTCCAATCAAGTTTTTGAAGATCCATCTCTTGGAGCTTCGTGAGAACCGCCTGGATTTGAACGAGCCGTTGATTGATTTTGGCAACGAGATCGAGTACTTCCCGCTGCTCATGGATGCGAAATTGAGGGGGAATAGGCTTAATGGCCTCCATTGCCTTAAGGTGATTTCCGGCGATCGCCATCGCTCGGGCTTGTTGGATAGAGAGTTGGAGATTACTGTTTTTTTTGCGAAGTTCTTCGACTGCTTTTTCAGAAGTGAGAAGTTGTTGCCGTAAGGCAGTCGTGCAGGAGTTGGGGTCCGTGAGGAGAGTTGCCGTGAGTCGGATGTCGGGCAGGTTAACGCATGGGCTTTGAAGTTTACGAATTGCAGAAATTTTTAAAAGAAGGAGGATCGAATTTAAATCACGAGGCCAGACAAATGGATCGGCTCCGATAGGGGATTGATCGGAGGCAAAAGCGGCGATGGCAGGGTCGAGTTTCTTTTGGTATTCTTGAATTTCGCGGCTGAGAAAATCGATTTTAATATCAAGACTTTCTTTCATGTCCCATTTCAGATTCCATCGTTTGGGAGTTTGAATAATCCATTCGGTTTGCAGAATCTTTTCTTCAATAGCGAGAGCTGCTTTTTCTAAAATAATGAGTGAAGTTCCAAAGGGGAAAAGCCCTTTTTCTTGAGTGAACTCTTGGAGTTGTTGGGTGATTTGATTCCAAAAGGCAAGCGGAGCCGTTTTTTTAATTGATTTTTCTCGATCTCGAATCATGAATCCGAGCGATTGAATCGTGAGGAATTCAAGTTTTAGTTTCGTCTCATCCGTCGGGCAGGCACTGATAAAATTAGTCCATTCTTCCCCAATGGTCTCAATAACGGAGATCACTTTGATCTCCCATTGATCTCTTTCGATCGAGGAGTAGATCTTATCGATACGATCATTTTCGAACTTGATCAGTTCTTTGGCTTTACTCAGACTGGAGTCGAATTGTCCCATAAATAATATAGTATCCTGATCTTGTTGGTTGCCAATTGTTTAACCTTGTTTCTACTATTTTTAAGCCACAGTAAATTTACCTAGACTTGACATCGTGTTTACAAGAGATATCGATAGATCTGCTCGTAAACTAAAGCTTTTTTTTAAAAAAGATATCATAGAACTCATTCTAAGGGGAAAAATGGATAAAAGAATAGAAGTTTTGGCGATGGATGACGATCCGTTGATCGTTCGTTTTTTGCAGAAAGTCCTGAAAAAGCTCGATATTGGGTTTTACTCTGCGGAGAATGCAAAGTCAGGGGTCGAGATTTTTAGTCAAAAGAGCGAGGCGATTACGATCGTTTTATTAGACCTTTCCCTTTCTGATCAACCCTGGAACCATACCGTTGACCAACTTTTAGCGATTCGAAAGGATCTTAAGATCGTGATTTCTTCTGGGTCACTCATCGAGGATCAGACCCACGAAGTGGATTCCCGTGTTTTCGCGCACCTGCCAAAGCCGTTTAGCATTCCGGACCTTCAAAAATTGATTCAATCGGTTGCCACAAGCCTTTAGTTTTAAACCCATTTCTTGCATTGGGAATGGATATACCTCGCAAACGATATCACCAAAATGGTGATAAAAAATGGAGGGGCACAGACTCTGTGCCTCATCGGACGGGGAAGGCAGTGGGCCACTGCCCCTCCAGTTCTAATGCAAGAAATGGGTTAAATCAGTTTTGCGGCGAGTCGGATCGCTTGGATCAGGCTTTCAGGGTTTGCTTTGTTTTTGCCTGCGATATCGAGTGCGGTTCCGTGATCGGGAGAGGTTCTGACCAGCGGTAGTCCCAAGGTTACATTGACCCCTCGATCAAAGGCAAGGAGCTTAAAGGGGATCAGGCCTTGATCGTGATAATGGGCGATGACTCCGTCGAATTTCCCTTGAGCCGCTTGGTAAAAAACCGTGTCTGGGGGAAGAGGGGAGGAGAGATTCCAGCCTAAGGATTGAAGTTTGTGGATCGCGGGGAGAAGAATTTTTTTTTCCTCTTTGCCAAGAAGTCCATTTTCGCCAGCGTGAGGATTGATTCCTGCCATCGCGATGCGCGGATTTTTTTTGCCAATTTTTTTGAGAAAAGTCCCAAAAATTTTAGTCGTTTCGATCACCCGTGCGCTTCTGAGGGATTGGAGGGCCATCGAAAGGGGAAGGTGAGCGGTACAGAGAGCGACACAGAAGGTCTGATCGTAGAAGGCCATGACCGTTTTTTCATTGGGGATTCCGCAGGCTTGGGAGAAATACTCGGTATGTCCTGGGTAGGGAAATCCGATGGAGTTCATGTTTTCTTTATGAATCGGTGCGGTGACAATTCCTTGAACCGCTCCGGATTTCCATAGGGAGAGGGACTCTTCTAAGGCGGCCCAGGCGATTGTTGCGGAGGCTCGTGAAAGTTTCCCTGGGGGGATCGAGGCGGCGGCCTCAAGGCCGATGACGTGGTAGTGAATTCCTCTCGGGAGAAGAGGGGAGCGAAGCGCTTTGCGGATAATCTCGGGGCCGATCCCTGCGGGATCCCCAACGGTGAGGGCTAACGTTTTCTTCATAGGCCATTTTCCCTAGGGAGAAAGTAAAGGCGAGCGAAAATTTCCCTTGGCGAGCTGAGCTGAAGGACTATGATGGAGTCGAATCTCAACCAAGGATCGAAAATGACCGCTGATGCTATCACTAAAGAGAAGTTAATTGCTGATGTTAAAGTCGTGATTCACGACTGCGAAGAAATTTTAAAGGCGACTGCAAGTCAAGCAGGGGAAAAAGTCACAGAACTTCGTGCGAGTCTTTCGAGTCGTCTTGTGGAGGCTAAAGGGCGTCTTTCCGAGCTTGAGAATTCAGCGATGAAAAAAACAAAAGAAGCAGCTCGCGCTGCCGATGAATATGTTCATGAAAATCCTTGGAAAGCGGTCGGAGTTGCGGCTGGAGTCGGCTTACTTGTCGGACTTTTGATTCGTCGTCGATAACAAAGTCCTCCATGTATCCTTCTGAAAATCCGCAGGGACTCTCGTTTATGGAGTCACTCAAAAATTTGGGGAGTTCATTTGTTTCCCTCTTAGGGACACGTCTTGCACTTCTATGTACGGAGCTCGAAGAGGAACGAGAACATGCGATCAAGTTCATCGGATTAGCGGTGATGGCTGTTTTGTTTTTGTTGCTGGGACTCGTGGTTCTCTCCTTTTTTGTGGTGGTTCTTTTTTGGGAGTCTTCCTTTCGATTACATGCGATTGGGATGATGGCGTTGATCTATTTGATCATCAGTCTCATTGCAGGTTGGAAGGCGAGGGAGATCTTGGATGCACGTCCGCGATTTCTTGATTCGACATTGACGGAGCTTGAAAAAGATTGCGATACCCTTCGCCACTAAAAAAGAGATCATGAGCGCTAAACTTCGTGAGTTACAGGAACGGAAGCTCTATCTTTCGAGTCGTTGTCAAATGCAGCGAGAGATGATTGCGATTCATTGGGAGAGTCTGAACGATTCGTTAAAGTGGATTTCGTGGCTCACCACCGCGACGCAGCTGATTCGCCGCCACCCGATTTTTGCGACGGCGGCGACAGGGATCGCCTTTGGGATGCAAGGGTCACAGCTGCCGGGGATCTTTCAAAAAGCCTTTGGAGTTTTTCAAATGGCTAAAAAAGTTTGGGGCTGGTGGAAGAATCGATCATGAAACGATCTGAACGATGGGTAATTAAAATTGGAAGCGGAGTTTTAAGTGATCCTCAAGGGCGTTTGGATTTGGTTCAAATTCACTCTCTCGTCGATCAAATTGCGAAGCTTCATCGCTCCGGAATTGAACCTGTCGTGGTGACCTCAGGGGCTGTTGCCGCGGGGATGGGGATCTTAGGAGTGAAGCAACGTCCGAAGCTGATTCAAGACCTTCAGGCTTGCGCGTCGATCGGGCAGCCGCAATTAATGAGGGTTTATGAGGAGCGCTTGCAGAAGCATCGGCTTCATGCGGCACAAATTTTATTGACCTACTTTGATCTCGATAGTCGTAAACTTTTTGCCAATGCTCAAAAAACGATTCAGACCTTGATCGCCCATAGAAAATTTATTCCGATTATCAATGAAAACGACGTCGTCTCTTACGAAGAGATAAAGTTCGGGGATAATGATCGCCTTTCCGCGGAGGTTGCGTTGATGGTGAAGGCGAGTCGACTTGTGATCCTTTCCAATATTGAGGGACTTTCGACTAGTCAGGATGGAAAAGGGGATTTGATACCGGTGGTTAAAAAAGTAGATGCCTCGATTGAGGCGCTCGCAGGGAAAACGAACAGTCAAACCTCCGTGGGAGGGATGGTTTCTAAGTTGATCGCGGCGAAATTGGTGAACGGTGCGCGGATTCCGATGTGGATTGCCAACGGGCGACGAAAAAATATTTTAGTCGATCTTGCTGCGGGGAAAAAATTAGGGACCCATTTTTTAGCTTAAAAGCGAGAGATCATGAAAAATAGGGGTCTGAAGATTCAAAATGAGACGTTAGGCTTTTTGTGGCTAACGCTGGGACTATTAACTCTTTTAAGTCTCTTTTCTTATGATCCGAATGATGCCGGTTTTTTTACGACCCATCCTAACCGTGAGATCAGTAATTTTGTAGGCCCTGTAGGGGCTTATTGGTCGGGAGGATTATTTTTGTTACTCGGGGTCGGGGCCTATATGGTTCCTTTGGTGATGATTGTGACTTGTTGTGCGATGTTCCTTCAGAAGGAGATCGATTGGTTGGCAAAGATTCTTTGGTGTAGTGCCTATTTTATAAGCCTTTCGTCGCTTCTGGATCTTCAATCTTTTTTGGGGAAAGGACTTAATCTTTTGAGTCCAGGGGGGACGGTGGGGTCGATCATGGATGATTTTTTTACAAAGATTTTAGGGACCGTGGGGTGGACGATATTGATGGGGGCCGTTTTTATTGTCTCGACGATTTTTCTTTTTGGTCTTCATCCGATGAAACTCGCCCAGGAGTTTCGATCCCTTTACCAACAGTGGAAAGAGGAACGTGAGGAGAAAAAGTTATTGGAGTCAGGGGAGGAAGGTGAGCTTGAGCTGAAGCGACGTCGGCTCAAAGAGCAGATGGATCGGATTAAAAAATCGATCCCCACCGATGAGACGGGCGAGTTGCGTAAATTGAATCCTTTAGTGGTGGATACGACTCAAAAAGAGGGGCGTCCCGAAAAAAAACCGAAAGAGAATGCGCCGATTATCGATACCACGAGGAGAGCTGTTTCTAAGGGTTCGGAAAAGAAAAAAGAGATTCCTGTAGCGACCCGTGTGATGAATCTTGCCGACTATCAATTTCCGAGCAAAGAGTTGTTAGAGGCGGCGATTGAGGTGAATGAAACGCCGACAAACGAAAAAGAGCTTCAAGCCAACTCCGCGTTACTGGTCGCCAAGTTAAAAGAATTCGGGATCGATTGTTCTCCAGGAACGATTACGAAGGGAACAACGATCACTCGTTATGAACTTTTCCCGGCTGCGGGAGTTCGAGTGGATCGGATTAAAAGTGTCCAAAACGATATCGCTTTAGCGATGAAGGCGGAGCGAGTGAATATCTTAGCTCCGATTCCGGGGAAGGATACCGTTGGCGTAGAGATTCCGAATACCTCGAAAGTCGCGGTTCGATTAAAAGATCTTTTTGAATCAGATCTTTGGATTAATTCGAAGGCGCGAATTCCGCTCGCATTGGGGAAAGATATTTACGGAAATACGATGATTGCGGATCTCGCAGAGATGCCGCATTTACTCGTTGCGGGGACGACGGGATCGGGAAAGTCGGTGGTGATTAATTGTATTCTCCTGAGCTTGCTTTATCGATTTAATCCGGATGAATTGAAGTTGATTCTCGTTGATCCTAAGGTTGTGGAGATGCAGATGTATAATCCGATTCCGCATTTGATTACCGATGTGGTGACCGATCCGAAGAATGTTTTGAAGGCCTTGCGTCAGGTTGTTTTTGAAATGGAGCGTCGCTATCAGATTTTGGCAAAGGTCGGGGTCAAAAATATTGTGACTTTTAATAATCGCCCCAAAAGCACGAAACCGGTAGAGGCTCCTCCTCTAGAGCCGGAGGGAGTGGCTGCGGATGAAGATTTATTCGGGGAGAAGATCGCTCCGAGAATTTTAGAGATTCCTGAAAAGCTATGCTACTGGGTGGTCGTGATCGACGAGTTGGCCGATCTCATGCAGACGGCCTCCGCGGAGGTTGAGGCTTTAATTGCTCGAATCACGCAAAAGGCACGGGCGGCAGGAATCCATTTAATTGTGGCGACCCAAACCCCTCGTCGCGAGGTGGTCACTGGGGTGATTAAGGCGAATATCCCTTCGCGGATTGCGCTGCAGGTCACGAATGGAATTGATTCGCGAGTCATTTTAGATGATGTGGGGGCAGAGAATCTTTTAGGGAAAGGAGATCTCCTCTATTTATCTCCAGGGGCTTCTAAGGCCTCGCGTGGGCAAGGAGCATTTGTGAGTGAGGAGGAGGTCCATCGGGTGATCGACTTTATTGCAGCGCAAGTTCCAGCCGATCGAAATTCCGATCTGCATAAAAAATTAAATTCGATGGAGGAGGAGCAAGAGGCTTTAGATGAGGAGAGCGTCGAGCGCCTCAAGCATTGCTATCAAATCATGCGGGCAGAAAAGAAAATCAGCGCCTCATTTATTCAGCGTCGCATGAGTATCGGATATAATACCGCCGCTCGCTTGATTGAAGTTTTGGAGAAACGAGGGGTCATTGGAGAGGCGGACGGAAATAATCCGGCGAGACCTCGAGAGATTCTGATCGATCTCGAAAATCCCCCCAAGTGGTTATTGTAATTATTTATGACGAAGATACTCATCGGTGTTGGACTATTGCTCTTCATTCTCCTTGCGATTGGGGTTACTTTTTATCGTACCGGTCGATGGTCCGTAGAAGAGGCGAAATATCAAGTGATTCGGAAAGAAGGGCGGTTTGAATTCCGACACTATCCAGAGCTGAGATGGATCACCGTTGCGATGAAAAATGAGACCGGAACTCCTTTTCGTAAATTGTTCGCCTATATAACGGGGGCGAATCTCCAAGGGCAAAAGATTGCGATGACCACGCCGGTATGGATGCAGAAAAATGAACAGGAATCGTTGATGGCCTTTGGAGTTGCCGAAGCGATTCAAAGTTCTGAGATTCCTTCGCCGAGCGCTCCGGAGGTCAAGGTGGTGATCGTTCCGGGAGGGACTTTTGCGGTTTATTCCAATCAGGGAATTTCCATGGGCGGTTCTCACGATTTGGAGGAGGAGTTAAAAAAAGAGTTAAGAGAGCTGGATTGTGCGATTGAAGGGGTTCCGATTTATGCCTTTTATGATCCCCCGTGGATTCCGCGTTGGCTTTCGAGGAAAGAGATTTTATTTCGAGTGATCGAGAAATAAGATTCCTTCCCACTTGAAGAGGGAACTTAGTCGCGAAATAGTTCGCATAGGCGTCAACCTAAGGAATCAATTTAAAGGCATTTTTCTCACACGAAGTGGGAAATTGCAACGACTCACTGAGGTGATTCCCTATATTTCCTCCTGCGTCGGAGAATCTTTCCTGTTTCTTTAAAAAAAAGGGGGGGAGTTCTGACCCTAAGAGCGTAAGCGATAGATCCCTGTTTTAAAAAGAGATCGAAAGCTCGTTTTCGAGAACTTTTTAAAAATAAGGAAGATGCTCGACAGAGTCGTGGTCCGAACGACGGGGAAGGAGGCATTTAACTTCGTGTCGTTGTGCCTCCTAGTGAAGTAAACTTCCTAAAATATATAAACAATGTGCAATCAGATGGTTATGAAAAATACATTTTAAAACATTTTTCTCACGAAGCCGCAAAGTTGCCCAAGGCTCCTCCCAAAAAGGCAAATGATTTTTTTATTTTTTCTTTTCGAAATTCCTACGGGGAGAACCTTGGGAAGCTTTGCGGCTTTGCGTGAAAAATGGTTTAAAAATCCAGCTTCACTCCCGTGCCCCGACCTGTCGGGGCTGTGCCATTCCCCATTCCATGGGGACAGTTGCTTCGCGTGAGACAATGTTTTAAAATTTGTTGTTTTCCCCTTCAAACGGGAGTGCATAAAAAAAACCGTGTCTCTGAGGATTTCAAAGACACGGTTTATTCAATTCAAGAATTTAAAAAACTAGGCGCCACGACGAACGGGGAGCGGTTTTGGTTTTTCTTTTTTCACTTTTTTGACTTCTTTACGCTGACTATTATTGCCTTTTCCCATGGTGAACTCCTTGGTTGAGTGAGTCATTAGGGTGAAGGAGGGGATTCATTTTTGCAATCAGAATTGAGCTTCGATTTCTAATGCGGAATGAGGGAAATTCAAAAAAGAGATTTGTCTCACACGACGGCGCGACGACACGGCGTGGGAGAAACCGTATCAACTCCGTCTCCTGCTCCCCCGAAAGCTTTCGGGGGAGCCGTCGCTTTCCCTGAATGGAGGTATTTGCAGGACGAGCCCTGCAAATCCCTCTCTCCAGGAAAAGGGCTCTCGCTGTTGCTTAAGCCGGGTTGAAACGGTTTCAAATTCAATTCAGAAAATGAAAAGGGGGAAATTCATTCCGACCTGAGGAAAATAAGATTTTCCGCACTCGTTTTTGAAAAAGAGATCGGGAGCTCGCTATCGATCTCTTTTGAGAAAACGTGGGGGAGACGATCGAAAGATCGACGATCGGAATGAAGGGGGGGGCTTTGACGTCGAGTCCGTCAGCTGACGGATTGCGCCGTCTTCGTCCGCCATAGCCTAAGCGAAGGTGGATGCGTGAGATCATGTATTTAAGTCTTTTGATCCAGTGGTTTTCTTGAACGAATGATACGTTGAATGCCGTCTTTGAGGAGTGCTTCGCCGAAATTAATGAGAAGTCCAAGCGGCGTATGGGAGAGGGTGAGATAAGTCAGAAGTTGCTTGGAATGGACTGGAGCCGTTTTTTCGATCGATTTGAGTTCGACGATAAAGCAATCGTCGATCCATAGGTCGGCTTTGAATCCTTCATCTAATCGAAGTCCTTTGAATTCGATCGGGATCGGATGTTGTCGTTTGACGCGGTGACCGCGGAGTTCCAGCTCTTTTTGGAGCAGGAGTTCGTAGACGGATTCGAGAAGCCCCGGTCCGAGGGCTCGGTGAATGGTGAATGCGGAGTCGATGACGTTGGTCGCAATTTTTTCAAGTTTGGGTTCCATTGGAATGAAGTGGTCGAGAGGTCGCCAGTCGTCAAGGAGGGAAAATTAAAAAGAGATTTGTCTCACACGACGGCGCGATGAACGCAACGTTCAATCCCGACCTCCCCCTCGTTCTGACTACGGCTCTGTCGAGCCTCCTCCCTATTTTTAAAAAGTTCTCGAAAACGAGCTTTCGATCTTTTTTAAAAACAGGGATCTATCGCTTACGCTCTTGGAGTCAGAACTCCTCCCCCTTTTTTTATGAATGAGACAAGGAGACTCCGAGGTTGATTCCGGGAGAGGCGAAGCCGAGACCCTGAGGCGAAGGTCGATCGTTTTTGAAAATCCTTTTTTCAAAGAAACGAGAGAGATTTTCCTCAGGTGTTTTCCGACGCAGGAGGAAACAGGGGAATTGCCTTGATGAGTCGTTCTATTTCCTACGTCGTGTTCGTCGCGCCGTTGTGTGAGTTAAATGATTTAAATGCGTTACGCTGGATCGGCCAATACATGATGTAACTTCATCAACAAATCCCGGACTGGTGGCTTTTGAACCGATAGCTGAGCGAGGCCAGTGAACGCTTTTTGGAGGGGACGGGGAAGGGTTTCGGTGAAATGAGGTTTGGAAGTCCCGTGCTTTTCCTCCCGCAACCGGAGTGGGAGAGGGAAATCGATATGAATCAGCGTTTTTCCCCACTCAGGAACCTGATCTTCCAAGAAAGCCTTCAACAAACGGGGACGATAGGATTCGGGGAAAGCCAGACAGAGTTGATGGAGCTTGGAGGAGGAGATTGGAAGCTTGCCTCGCGTAAACTTAGAGAGCGTCGATTTTGGAATACGGGATTTAAGGACGAGATCCTTCTGGGAGACGCCCCATTCCTCGATACAGCTTTGTAAAACGAGGGAGAAACGACTCATAGCCAATATTTTAGAAAGAACTCCCCTCCGACCAATAAGAATCTTGATAGGTGACTAAAATGATCTACTTGTCATAAAATGAAACTTTGGCTGAATTACATGGAAAAGAGCGGCATAGGGAGGGTAAATGCCTGAAGTTCAGGGAGTTTCCTCGATCACCCCCTTTCATGCTCAATATTTTGCCCATGAACTGACAAGACGCTGCCCCTCAGATAGTGTCGATAAATTAGCGGCTTCGTTAGCCAATGCTCAGGTCGATCTCAATCCCCATCAGGTCGAAGCGGCTCTTTTCGCCTTTCAATCCCCTCTTTCTAAAGGGGCAATTCTCGCCGATGAGGTCGGACTCGGAAAAACGATCGAAGCCGGACTTCTCCTCTCCCAGCAATGGGCAGAGCGCAAACGCAGACTTCTTGTGATCGTACCCGCCAATCTGCGCAAGCAATGGAGTCAGGAGCTAGCGGATAAATTCTTTCTTCCCTCCGTTATTTTAGAAGCGAGGTCCTTTAATGCCGCGATTCAAAAGGGAAACCTGAATCCCTTTCTCCAAGAGGGAATCGTGATTTGCTCCTATCCCTTCGCCAAATCAAAAGCCCCTTATCTGAAACAGGGGGAGTGGGATCTTGTCGTGATTGATGAGGCCCACCGACTTCGCAATGTTTATAAAACAGGAAGTAAAACAGCCCAAGCAATCAAAGAGGCTGTCGCTCCTTTCCGGAAAGTGCTTTTGACGGCGACTCCCCTTCAAAACTCGCTTCTGGAGTTGTATGGACTGGTGAGCATCGTCGATGAATTTGTTTTTGGGGATGAGAAGAGCTTTCGTGATCAATTTATTCGCTCTAAAGATGAGGGGGAATTTCAAGATCTTAAAAATCGTCTCAAACCGATTTGTAAAAGAACCCTGCGTAAGCAGGTCCTTCAATATATTAAATACACCGCCCGTCATGCTCTCGTAGAGGAGTTTTACCCGAGCGATGAGGAACAACGACTTTATGAGATGGTGACCGACTATCTACAACGTCCCTCGCTCTATGCACTTCCCGCAAGCCAGAGACAGTTGATGACTCTAGTCCTCCGTAAGCTCCTTGCCTCCTCGACATTTGCGATTGCCCATACGCTCGAAGGACTCGTTCGTAAACTCGATGCGGTCCTTAAAGAGCAGGATCAGGTCCAAACTCCCATTGAGGAATCGATCGAGATCGGAGAAGACTATGAGGGATTCAATACTTTAAAAGAGGAATGGGAGGATGAAGATGACGAGGAGGATAAGGATCAAAAAACTCCCCGAATTTTAACTCCCCTAGAATTAGATCAGATGCGGGAAGAGCGAGATCTTCTCTCCGAAATGAGCACCCTTGCGCGAAAGATCGAAAAAAACTCCAAGGGAGAGGTGCTCCTCTCCGCTCTGCAAAAGGGATTTGATCTTGCTCGGAAATTGAATGGTCCGGAAAAAGCGATCATCTTTACCGAATCGAAAAGAACTCAAGCCTACCTCCTTCAAATCTTAGAGGCTTCGGAATTTAAAGGAAAAAGCGTCCTTTTCAACGGTTCTAATACCGATCCTCAATCGAAAGAGATTTATCAGCAATGGCTTAAAAAACATCAAGGAAGCGAGAAAGTCACCGGATCTCCGACGGCCGATAAACGGGCTGCGCTCGTTGATTACTTCCGTGAAGAGGCCTCGATCATGATTGCGACCGAGGCGGCGGCGGAGGGAATCAATCTTCAGTTTTGTAATCTCGTCGTCAATTTTGATATGCCTTGGAATCCCCAGAGGATTGAACAACGAATCGGACGCTGCCATCGTTATGGGCAAAAGTTTGATGTCGTTGTTCTCAATTTCCTCAATAAGAAAAATCAGGCCGATGAGCGGGTATATGAGTTATTGAACGAAAAGTTTAAACTTTTCGATGGGGTCTTTGGCTCTAGCGATGAGGTTCTTGGGTCGATCGAGTCGGGAATCGATTTTGAAAAGCGGGTCATGGGGATCTACCAAAAATGTCGGACGATGGAGCAGATCGAATTTGAGTTTAATACCCTTCAATCGGAATTCAGAGAGGAGATTGATCTTCAAAAACATCAGGCCCATGAATTACTTCTGAACCATTTCGATCAAGAGGTCGTTGAGAAAGTGAGAGTCGGAAGCCAAGAGACCCTCGATCGTTATGAACGATGGCTCATGGAGTTAACCCGCTATGCGTTGACGGGATCTGCTGACTTCAATGGCGTCAAAAATGGATTTCGCCTTTTTACCAATCCCTTTCCTGAGGAGTCGATTCTCGAAGGAGATTATCAAATGGGAAAAAAAATCGAAGAGACTCATTTATATCGGATCGGACATCCCCTCGCTCAACGGATTATTGAGAAAACTCAACAAGAGAGATTGGAATCCTCTGAAATTCATTTTGACTACACAGGCACTGGGAAAAGAAATATCTCTATTCTCGATTCGCTCATCGGTAAGGCGGGATGGCTTCGATTTTCACGCTATACCCTTCAAGCTTTTGAGACCGAGGATCACTTGCTTTTTTCTGGGGTGACCGATGAAGGAGAAGTTATTGATGCAGAGCAATGTCGAAGACTCTTCTCCCTTTCTGGAGAGAGATTTCCTTTGAACGGAATTTCATTGAGTGGATCTCATGAACAGATTTTAAAAGACCAAGAGGGGCGGACGCAATTAATTTTGAAAGAATCGCTCGGTAGCAAGAATAACGAGTTGTTCCAAGTAGAGATGGATAAGCTCGATCGCTGGAGTGAAGACCAGCGGACGGGGATACGTAATCGGTTGAAAGAACTTGAAGATCAGATTCGGGACTTCAAGCGTCAATCCCGCCTCGCCGCCAATCTTCCTGAAAAACTGAAGATCGAGGGAGAGCGGAAAAAAACCGAAACCAAACGGGACGAAGCGTGGCGTGATTACGAACAGGCAGCACGGGCAATCGAAGAGCGCAAAGATCATCTTTTAGATGAGACTCAAAAAAGATTAGGACAGAGCGAAGGATTAGAGAAGATTTTTGAAATACGATGGAGAGTTATATGATTGAGGATCAAAATAGCTCTGAAAACCTGACGTATCACGAAGATCCAATTCCAGAGATGTTTTATCAACAGGAGACCTCGTTTTTTCAGACAGACAATAGAGGCAATTTGCAAAGCTCAGAAGAAAACGAGCTATTAAGGCAAAGTGCGCTCAAAAAACTCGCTGAATTCAATTTTGCGTGGGGAGAAGCCCACGAAAAAGGGGATGGGGCATTTCCAAGTGATCTGAAGGCATTTGAATTCTATCAAAAAGCCTTTGATGCAGGAAATCAAAAAGCGGCGGTCAAATTAGGTCTATTCTATTTAAACGGACGAGGGGTTCAGCAGAACATCGAAAATTCCTTCGAGTTTTTTAAGGTTGGCGCAAATGCAGATTCCTGCGACGCCTGCTTTTACCTGGGATTACTGAGCTTCTATGGAACTTTAGTCCCACAAGATTATTTCTCAGCAAAATATTTTTTTCAGAGGGCGATTCAAATCAATAAAAAATATACGCAGGCCTATACGTTTTTGGCCTATCTCTATTTAAATGGTTTAGGGGTTGATTCGGATCTCGATGTCTCATTCGAATACACAATGAAAGGGGTAGAACTCAAAGACCCGAATGCGATCTATCAGTGCTATCTTCTCTTGAAAAATTACGATGAAAACCTTTCATTTGAGGAATTAAATCTAGCCGACGATCTAAAAGAAATTATTATCAATGAACTTCAAAATGCCGATTCCATTCTTAAATATTTCCCTGAGCAGATCGATACCTATCATTTGGCAAACGACCTTAAATATTGGAATGAGATCCTGTGCGTTCCTGAATTTTGGCTATGTTCGGCAAGTATTCTTGAACAACCAAATGCTTTGTTTGATTTGGGACTCCGATTGATTCAAGAGGTACAGTGTGAGATAGAGAATGATTCTCAGAAACAATACGACGAAGCCATTCGAATAAAACGATCCGATGGCTATCATTATATCGAACAAGCCGCAGAAAAAAATCATTTGGATGCGCTACTTTATTTAGGAAGAGAGTATAAGATCAAAGTTCCAAAATCCGCCGTTGATTATTTTGGAAAAGCGGCGTTGCTGGGCTCTGAAGAGTCGCGAACAGAACTTGATGTACTTTACCAAAATCAAAAAGAGGTATTTTCACAAAAAGACTACCCCAGTTGGGACAAGGCGTTCGCTCGTTATCATCATCCTGAAGGAATGTATCAATGGGGTCTTCGGCTTTATCTGGGGAATGGTGTTCAACAAAATATTAAGGAAGCGTTTGGTTGGTTTCTGAAATCGGCAAATACAGGGTATCTCGATGCTATTCGTCGTGTCATTTTCTGTTACGAAGTCGGAGAGGGGATATCTAAATCAATCGAAAAAATGAATTACTGGAAATCACGACTTTTAGAAATCGAAGGAAATTTATCTCCCCAAGAAAGCCAAAATTTATGAGCGATAACCCTGAAAAACTTGATCTCCAATCTCAAAATCCCGCAGAAGTCCGACGGGAAGAGTTGAAACGAATTCTCCCTGAAGTTTTTACTGATGAGGGAAAGATCGACTTCGATCAACTCAAGCGAACTCTTGGAGAATGGGTTGATCCCGGAAAAGAACGGTACGGAATGCAGTGGCCGGGGAAAGCGGATTGTTTGAAATCCGTTCAGAAACCGAGTCTTGGAACGCTTTTGCCCGTTCCCGTGGAATCGGTGAATTTTGATTCGACGGAGAATATGATCATCGAAGGGGATAATCTAGAGGTATTGAAACTTCTCCAGAAATCTTACGTTGGAAAAGTGAAGATGATCTACATCGATCCTCCGTACAATACGGGAAACGATTTCATTTATCCGGATAATTATTCTGAAAATTTGCAGACTTATTTAGAATATTCGGAGCAAACGGATAGCTTAGGTAAGAGGTTTTCTACAAATTCAGATACAGATGGAAGGTTTCATTCTAAATGGATGAATATGATATATCCTAGGCTTTTTTTGGCGAGAAATCTCTTAAGTGATGATGGGCTTGTTTTTATTAGTATTGACGATCATGAGCTTGATAACTTGAAGAAAATTTGTGACGAAGTTTTTGGTGATGAAAATTTTATTGGATTATTTGTAATAAATTCATCGCCAAGTGCTATTGATTATGGGCACATAGGGAAAATGCATGATTATGTCCTATTTTACTCAAAGACATTGTCTGACATTACTACAAGTCAATTAACCGAAGAGAATAAAGAATTTAAATTTTCAGATAAGTTAGGTCCTTTTAACGTATATCCTCTATATAATGGAAATGTCGCATTTAATCCTAAGACTAGACCAAATCTTTATTATCCTTTTTATGTTAATCCTCTGAATTTAATTGAAGATAATTTTTACGAAATATCTTTAGAAGAGAAACCAGACTGGATTAAGGTTTATCCTGTAACTTCAAAGAAAGAGGGAATTCAAAGGGTTTGGCGTTGGGGAAGAAGTAAGTCTCAGGGCGAACTAAATAAAGAAATTGTGGGATATAAAAATGAAAGTGGAGAATTTCGTATAGTTCAAAAATCTAGACATACGGGAAAGGTTATACGGTCACTTCAAGTTGATAAAGACATCTCAACAAGAAGAGGCACTGGAGAATTAGAAAATATTTTTGGATCAAAAATATTTCCTTTTCCTAAATCAAAGGAGTTAATACGAAGATTTATATCTGTTGGGATTGGTGAAGATGATATTGTCCTAGATTTCTTTGCTGGCTCCGGAACAACCGCACATGCTGTTCTAGATCTCAATAAACAAGATGGCGGCAATCGAAGGTTTATTCTTGTCCAACTTCCAGAGCCTACCAATCGAAAAGACTTCCCGACGATTTCAGAAATCACCAAGGAACGAGTTCGTCGAGTGATTAAAAAGTTAAATCAAGAAGAGTCAGGAAAGCTCGATCTGGATTCTGAGAAAAAACAGGATCGTGGATTTAAGGTCTTCAAGCTCGCTCCCTCCAATTTCAAAGTTTGGGATGCAAGTCAGGGATCAAAGAGCGGGAAATCGGAAGAGCGATCCAAACTCCTTCAATCGCAGCTTCACCTGACGAAGGAGACGGAGTTAGAGAAACGATCAGAACTTGATTTTCTCTATGAAATCATATTGAAAGATGGATTTCTCCTCTCGGAAAAGGTCGAGGTTCTTATGATTGCAGGGAAGAAGGCTTATTGTCTTCGGGATCTTTATTACATCTCTTTGGAATCGGCTCTAACCTCGGAGTTTTTTGACTCCCTTGCCAAACGTAATCCGAATCGACTCGTCTGTCTCGAATCGGCCTTTGGTGGCGATGATGCCCTGAAGTCAAATGCGGTTCAGCTCTTCAAATCCAAAGAAGCGAAGCTCGTCACGGTATGAAGATTCAATTTGAATCGGATCAGGCCTATCAACAGGAGGCCATTCTGGGGGTCGTCGATTGCTTTCGTGGTCAATCGCTCCAGCCGGACTCGATTACCCCCGTTTCGCAAGGAGACTTGGAGTTAATCACGGATGCAGATGCAGGCTCTCTTTCAGCGGTCGGAAATCGACTTTCGCTTCCTCATGAAACTCTCGTCAAAAATCTTCATGACGTTCAAGAACGAAATGATCTCGATGATGGCGTAGCGTTCCATCAATGGGGAATCAAGTCCAAACCCGAATTGGGATCGCCTGATCTTTTCTGTCCTCATTATTCCGTGGAGATGGAGACAGGAACGGGAAAGACCTATGTTTATCTGCGGACGATTTTTGAGCTGAATAAAAATTACGGGTTCAAAAAATTTCTGATTGTCGTTCCCAGCGTAGCGATTCGGGAGGGGGTGATGAATTCACTTCGGATCACGAAGGATCATTTTGCCGAGCTCTACAATCGGATTCCCTGTGAGTTCACGGTTTACGACTCCAAAAAGATCACGCAGTTGCGTCAATTTGCTTCGAGCAATCAGATTCAAATTCTGGTGATTAATATTCAGGCTTTTCGGAGAAAAGATCATGCAGTGATCTTTCAAGATAAAGATGCTTTTCATGGCCATCTTCCGATCGATCTGATTCGGGCGACCCGTCCAATCGTAATCATGGATGAACCGCAGAGCATTGACTCGACCGAAGGGGCCTAAGAATCGATCAAAGAGCTTTTTCCACTCTGTACGCTTCGTTATTCGGCGACGCATAAAAATCCGTATAATCTTCTCTACAAACTCAATCCCGTTCAGGCCTTCCAACTCGGACTCGTGAAAAAGATCCATGTCTCCAGCGTCACAGCGGAACAAGGCTCGGGAAGTGCATGGATCAAAGTGGACGAGATCATCTATAATCCGAGATTAAAGGCGAAGATTCGGATACAGGTTAAAAACGCAAACGGAGCGATCAATAAGGCTTCTAAAACCGTCAAGAATGGCGATGATCTTTATACTCTCAGTGGAGAGATGGAGTGTTATAGGCACGGTTATGTGATCTCAACGATCGATGGGACTCCCGGAGATGAGTTTATCGGTTTCACCAACAGCCTGAATCTTCGTAAGGGTCAGGAGCAAGGGGGCGTTCAGCCCGATATTTGGAAAGTACAGATTCGACGCACCATTCAAAAACATTTGAAAAAAGAGATCGAGGTTCAAGGATGGGGGATCAAAGTCCTCTCCCTTTTTTTTGTCGATCGAGTAGCTAATTATCGTCAATATGACGATTTAGGTCAACCGAAGCCCGGACCTTTTGCGGTGGAATTTGAGTCGATTTTGACCGAACTCCTCAAAGAGGAACCGTATCGATCCCTTTACAGCGGTTTCACTCCCGATACTTATGGAAAACTTCATGGAGGTTATTTTGCCTCAGATAAGAAAGGGATCGTCAAAGATTCCAATGGTAACACCCAGGCCGATGATTCCGCTTATGAGTTGATCATGCAGGATAAAGAGAAACTTCTCTCGATGGAGGTTCCGCTCCGTTTCATCTTCAGTCACTCCGCACTACGTGAGGGATGGGATAATCCGAATGTCTTTCAAATCTGCACTTTACGGGAAATGGGTTCAGAGCGAGATCGTCGGCAGACATTAGGACGAGGATTGCGCCTACCGGTCGATCAAAGTGGACGACGAATACGGGACGAGGTCTTGAATCGTTTGACAGTAATCGCCAATGAAGACTTTGAGTCTTTTGCTTCTGGTTTACAGACCGAGTACGAAAATGAGTGTGGAATTGTCTTTGGGAAAATCGAACCTCGTGCCTTTTCACGAATCGAATTTGTTCATCAAGGGGAAAGCAAGCTCCTCGGAAAAGATGGATCAGCTCAAGTTCGTGGTGAATTGATTCATTACGGATTCCTCGATTATGACGGAAAGATTCTTCCCAAATTTGACCCCAAAAAAGAGGGATTTAAACTCGGGCTTTCAAAGCCTTTTGAGGGAATCGAAGAAGAAGTGATCAAAGTGCTTTGCGATCATCTTCCGAATAAGATCGTTCAAAAAGATCAGGAACCCCGTAAAGCGACCCTCAAGCTTCATAAAAACCGCGAGTTGGATGAACGCTTCAAGGGGCTTTGGGATCGGATCAATACGAGGACGACTTATTCCGTTCAGTATAGCTCCCCAGAATTGATCAAACAATGTGTGAAAAAAATAAAAGCGATGCCCAAAATTCAGCCGACAAAGATTTTGGTCAGTGAAGCGAAGGTCGATGTCGTTCAAAAGGGTGCGGTTACAGAGCTTCGTAATACACAATCGATCGATGTTGCCTATCAGGGCCCCCTTTATGATCCAGTCGCTTTTCTCCAAAACGAAGTGGAGCTGACTCGGAGAACCCTGAAAGAGATTCTTCTTCAATCAGATCGACTGATCGATTACGTCATTAATCCTCAGGCTTATCTCAACGAAGTCCTGCGGATCATCCGCAAAGAGCTTCACGAGCTCATGCTGGATGGAATTCAATACCGTAAAATCGAAGGTGCAGAATCTGTCTGGCAAATGTCCCTTTTTGAAAACGAAGAACTTCTCGATTATTTCAATAGCTTATCGGTGGAGAAGTCGATTTACGATGCCATTCCGTTTGATTCTGATGTTGAGCATAAATTCGCTGCAGCATTGGATAAAAATGATGCGATCAAGCTTTTTGTAAAGCTTCCCCGATGGTTCAAGATCGAAACCCCCGTCGGCGAGTATAATCCCGATTGGGCGATCGTGAAAGCAGATGAAATGACAGGAAAAGAGAAAATTCTTTACCTCGTTCGAGAGACAAAAGGAACCAAAGATTTTGAAAAACTTCGCACGACCGAAGCGTGGAAAATCCACTGTGGTCGCCAGCATTTCAAATCGATAGACGTCGATTTCGACGTCACAATAAGTGCGGCAGAGGTGTGAAGGATGAGATCTTTCACAGACAACGAAATTGAGGATTACCTCAAAAAGCATTTTCCTCATCGTCTTACTTTACTCAGAACACTGAGCAATAGAAATAGACATGGTTGGAGAAACGAAGGCGATATTTATCGTTGCGTTAAAGATTCTTGTCTAATGGCAATTCGATTCTGGATCAATTTCTTAGGGTTTAAAATCAACAGAGAGGGGAGCCTTGTTCTGATTGACCAACAAAACACAAAACCTGACGATGTCTCTATTTATTCGTTTACCAATCAATGGGTTCCGATGACAGATCCCCTCATTTCTGAAAATAAAATCTTATTGGAGAGAGTTTATAAACGTGGAGATAAAGAAATCGCTCATTTTACAACGAACGATGATGGCGAATATAATACTGAAGAGAAACTCATTGAAGCGACTAAAGTTGTTGAAGAATTAATCTCCGAACGTCTCTACAAACCTCTTGGAAAGTCAATTCCAAGGCACGACGAGTGCTGTTGAAATAGAGGCACCTCGACGTTTTGCATGGGTGAATAATGTACGAAATTCATCCATTGTGCAAACAAAACCCTTCGGCATGCGCCTTTTTGCGGGTTTTGTTCTTCAATGGATAAATTTCTTGGGTGTTGGGAGTTTAGCATCCAAGATGAGGCAT
>CAMCSM010000039.1 GCA_945877805.1 Methylacidiphilum caldifontis
CTCCTTCTTACGACGCTTCTCACAGACAAGCTACAAACTCGTCCGTTGGTTGAGATCCCACTGGAAAATTAACTCTTCGCTCACCAACGCCCTAAATCAATTAACCCTTCTTTATGCAAAACTTTGAAAAAGACAGGGGAACACCGATACAATTTTAACGATTTTTCATCGGTGTTCCTCTGTCTTTTAAAAAAGCCCTTACGAATTGGCGTTTAAATCTCGCAGGATTAGCGCGTAGCGGTCATCTTTGCGGGGGTTCTTTGGAGTTAAAAAAGAGCCGAAAACGCCATGGAAGACCGAAAATATTTGACTATAGCCTTGACGGTGGGGGGGGTGGACCAAAAATTTGCACCAATGGCTCAACTCCTCGATCACCAAGCGGGCACTTCCAGCGAAGTGCGTGATTATTTCTTTCAACCTTTGACCGAAGTTTTGGAATCCGGAATCGGATTTACTCCGGAGTGGAGCGGGTACTCTCTTCGGTTCAGAGTGGTCGGGATTTTTTACAGCGGTTTTTTAAATGGATCCCGAGCGGAATCGCCGTGAGTCCTTATTTCAAGGCCTTGAACAGCCCGAGACGTGAGGAGAAGGTGTCGCAGGTCGATCTGCTTTTGCGTCAGCTTGCCGATTAAAGACTTCCCAATCCCTTTAAGATCTTTCCTGAGCTCGATGGCTTTGATCTTTATGCAGGGGATGGACATTACGTCGAGAATGCGACCCATGACCCTAAAACGGGGGAGACCCATTGGCCGACGGGACATTTTTTTACGATGGATCTTAAAACCCAAACGCTTCGATCTCTTTGCGTCGCCGATAGCAAAGGACGAAAGAAAGAACACGATATGAGAGCTCTCAAGCGTTTTGATCGAGAGGAGCTGCGCCAGGGGGCAGCGGCAAAAAGAAAAGTCCTTTGGGTCTGGGACAAGGCGGCGGTGGATTTGAATTTTTGGAAAAAATCCAAACAATCGGGAGTTTACTTCCTTTGCATGAAAAAAGAGAATCAATGCCTTGAGCGGGTGAAGGAACGAGAGATTGATTTTGAACAAAAAATCAACGAAGGCGTTCAATGGGATCATGTGGTCGTGGATCGAAGGGGCATTCGCAATGAGGCGGAAATCCAAAGAAAGCAAAAAAGAGAAGAGGATCTTGTTCAAGAACTAGCCCGACTTCCGCAACTCACCGATAAAAAAGTTGTAAGTGCTTGATTTTCAATGCGAGGGAGTCGGAAGTCGCCACTACATTGGTTTTGCTTGAGTCGATTTTATTTTAGGAGGAGGTTGGGGTGGTAATTGAAGTTTGAGATGATGAAGGATGAGTTGTACGTCACGACTTGGTTCCGTTGTTCGATTCAGGAGTAATTCACGTCCATCTGTAATAGGAACCCGAACATCAATCATTTGGAGAGTTGCCATTTTTTCCAGCACCACCCGTGGCATAAGTCCCGGAGCCAAACCTTTGAGTCGAAGTCTTAGAGTGATACTCAGACAGTAAGAAAGAAACGCAACAAACAGATGGGCTTCAACACGGGTTGCCTTTTGATGAAAGATAGGACGGAGACCTAAATCTCCTTTAAGAGTTCGAAACGCTTCCTCCACATGACACAGTTGCATGTAGCAACGCCATAAAAGCTCCGGATCGTTCTGCGTCATATTCGTTCGAAGCAGATAGCGACCCTCTCTACTTCGAGTTGTTCGAAGTTTTTTTTGATCTAAAATATAATGGAGTTCTCCTTCTGGATTTACTTTAACTTCGACCAAACTTGCGGCATTGCGACTGGCTTTTTCTTTAGCCGCACCCAGTTTGGTCAGTCGCTCATCGCGAGTGAGATTCTGCTTTTGAAGTTCTCCCAATCTTTTCCAATACGCCTTAAGTTTTCTTTGGCGCATCGCACGTTCCTTAAAGCTTCGGGCTTTGCTTTCGGCCAATACATAAACCTCTCCTTCTTGAGGGAGTAGTTTTACTCGAAGCTCAGGTCTTACTTCCTTCCATGAAAGCTCTGCAAGAGATCTTTCCAATGAATTGAGCCGTGCTTTGGGAGTTCCCACCAAATAACTCACTTTGGAGTCTTTCTTTTTTAATTCCTCAATAACCGCTTCCGTCGGAATGCCTCGATCCATAACCCAGATTCGCTCCGCTTTACCATAGCGATTTTGAATCGTTTCTAGCATTGCTTTAAGGGTTGTTTTATCCGAGGTGTTTCCTGGAAGCATCTCGTAAGCCAGTGGAAGTCCATCCGGCGTTACCACCATGGCCACAACCACTTGAACGCAGTCGCTACGCTTGTCTCGACTGTAGCCAAAACGACGAGGATCTTCGGGATTCTCAGGAGGATCGCTTTCAAAATAAGTACTCGTTAAATCGTAAAGAAGGACTTCGTAACGAGCTCCAAATAGATCACTCCAGCGTTGCTTCAAATGAACAAACAACTCCTCTTTCCATGGAAGGATCAAATCCAAACACCGATAAAGAGTATCATCTTGTACGATTCGATCATCCACATCGAGCAAATCTCCCAGTGCCGTCGTTCCAAACCAATGCCGATGTAAACGCCATTCGCTCCCTGGTGAAATCAATCGATAGATCGTTAAAATTCTAAGTACGTTTTCCCAATGCGTTCCCTCACGACTCACTTCCAGTCGATGAGAGAAAAATTCCTCCAATCCCAACTCCTTCCAAAGCCCATCCGCCATCCAGCAGGCACCCCACTGACGTCGATTTTCCAATCGAAGTTGAAAATAGTGCCACTTGTTGCTCTTGACCTTGGGTCTCATCAAAAACAGAAATCGTCTTTTCCCATGCTGCCTTTTGGGAGTCATTGATTTCCCCTAAATACAAAACATGTCGCTGACTCACTTTTTGTCCGTAACGCCGACTTTCCACAATCGACCAACTCCGATGCTCTTTGCCATCTTTGTTTCGAGTACTACATTTCAAATACATACTCGCTATCTTACCCTTTATTTTTCAAAAAATATAGAGGGTAGGTCGCCACTACACGCACTTCTGAAAAATCCTGTCCTCTCCATCAACCACTTATAAAAAAAATTTAACGAAATTTTTCTAAAATTCCGCGTGAGTTGCGGAAGTCGGGCTAGAAAAACAAGAGGAGTCCCGCCCTTGGCTCTACTCCTTCTTACGACGCTTCTCCCAGACAAGCTACAAACTCGTCCGTTGGTTGAGATCCCACTGGAAAATTAACTCTTCTCTGACCAACATCCTAAATCAATTAACCCTTCTTTATTCAAAACTTTGAAAAAAACAAGGGAACACCGATGCATAAAGATTCAATCCCCCTTGTTCTTCTATAGGATCCCTCCCCATCCATCTCCCTAACCCAGAACTATAATACCGATACCCGCAATAATTCAGTCCGGTCTCTGAATCCCTGTATTTGGTGGAGAACCCGAAGTTACAAGGAGCGGTACCTAAGGAACGGACGAGTTCACCGAAGGGACTTTCGTTGAAGTCCTCGAGATTAAAATAAAAGTTTACAGTTGCAACGGTTTGCGACGATTTTGAGCTTACTTCGTAAGAATGCTTCGTAACTTGCGAAGTAAACCGTGAACGGTTTTGTGAATGTTCAGTAGGTTCGTTCAGGGGATAAAATGAAAAGAACGCCATGATTGCTCTAAAGTGGGTTTGAAGGGGTGAAAGGCGAGTAAAATTATCTTGGACAGCGACTCTAAGTGCATTAGATTTGGACTATGAGCTTATCCGAAATCATTGAAGAGCTTCCAAAGCTTTCTGTGAAAGATCGTTCTCTTGTTTGGGAGAAACTGGAAGAAATTACCGAAGCAGATGTTCCCGCCTCTTTTCAGCAGGGAATGAAGGATCTTGCCCAAGGTCGTCACGTAGACATGGAAAAAGCTCTTTTTGAGAATCCCCCTCAAGACTTGTGAAATACCAGTATCGGGCTTCCGAGCAATTCTGGAAGAGTTTTTACAAGCTGCCTTCTATTCAAAAAGAATCCACACGGCAGGCGTGGGAAATTTTAAAAGATAACCCTTTTGATAGCCGACTGCGAACCCATAAAATTCATAGCCTGTCTTCACTGTATAAAAAGACGATTTACTCCGTAGTGATTGAAGGCGATCTACGTGCAGTCTTTTATCTTGAGGGAAATACGGTCTTTACCGTTGATATTGGTTCGCATGACGTTTATCGGACATGATCTGTAGTTAATCATTTAGATTATTCCTCTCCCTTGGATGAAACTTCCGATGATCTTTGGTCAGTTCTATTCATATTTACCAATCTCATTTAAAGAAGAGTTGATTCGACTTATTCCTCGGTTATCTTTTATGAATGACGCACTTCATCGGTGGAGAATGGCACATCGGCACGGGAAACTCCTTCACCTCTTTTGATCCCTCGACGGGAACTCCGGTTTGGTCGGGAAAGGCGGCAACTCATATCGAAGTTGATTTAGCGATCTCCAGTGCCCAAAAAGCCTTTCCGGCATGGAGTTTACGAGCTCATTCAGAGCGTCTTTCGATCTTACAACGATTTTCAGAAATTCTTCAAAAAAACGATTTGATCCTGGCTGAACAGATCTCGTTGGAATCTGGAAAACCGCTCTGGGATGCCAAAGGGGAGGTCGTGGCGATGATTGCTAAGATCGATCTCACCTTGCAAGCCCATCAACAACGGAATGAACCGTTTACTAAAAATAATGCAATGACTCGCTTTAAGCCGCATGGGGTCATTGCCGTTCTCGGTCCTTTTAATTTTCCGGGGCATCTTCCCAATGGTCAGATCGTTCCTGCATTACTCGAGGGAAATGTCGTGATCTTTAAACCGAGCGAGTTAACCCCCGGAGTCGCGGAACTCACCCTCCGCTATTGGATCGAGGCCGGAATTCCCTCCGGCGTCCTCCAACTCCTCCAAGGGGAACGGGAGACCGGAGAGTCTCTTGCAAATCATCCGCAGATCAATGGACTCTTTTTCACCGGAAGTTCTGCCGTCGGTCAGAAACTGATCGAATCCTTTGCAAAAACCCCAGAAAAAATTCTTGCCGTAGAAATGGGGGGAAATAGTCCCCTCGTTGTATGGAATCCCTGTGATCCAGAGGCAGCGGTTCTCGGAATCATCCTCTCCGCCTTCACCAGTGCAGGTCAACGCTGTAACGCCGCCCGACGACTGATCATTCCTGATAATCACTGGGGGGATTCCCTTTTGGAAAAATTAGTGACGCAAACAAAGCAACTCAAAGTCGGCTCCTTTCGCGAAAGTCCTGAGCCATTCATCGGCTCTCTGATCTCAGCAAAAGCAGCGGAGCGTGCTCTTGAGGCTCAGCAAAAAATCGTTCAAAAAGGGGGGAAATCGTTGTTAGAAATGAAATCATTTAAAACAGAGACAGGACTGCTGACTCCTGGAATTATCGAACTCACTTTAGATCAATCGCTTGATCAGGAGATCTTTGCTCCCCTCCTCCAAGTCTATCGTGCCTCGACATTTGAGATGGCTCTTGATCTCGCGAATGCGACCCGATACGGACTTGCGGCCGCTCTGTTTTGCGATGAAAAAGAAAAATTCACTCAATTTTGGAGTTCGATCCGTGCGGGCGTTATTCATTGGAATCATCCGACAAACCTTGCGAGTGGATCAGCGCCCTTTGGTGGTCTGGGATCCAGTGGAAATCATCGTCCTTCGGGCTACTTCATGATCGATTCCTGCGCCTATCCCGTCGCCTCAATGGAATCCCCCGAACTTAAAAAACCGTCTCAGCTCCCTCCGGGGTTTGGCCCCCAGTCGTGAGTTAAACCTGTTTCTTGCTATAGAACAAAAAAAAAGAGATTTTAAAATAAGGAATTTAGCCGCAAAAGAACGCAGAGAACGCAAAATAGAATGGGGTCTCAAAAAACCTTCTTTTCTGAAGTAAAATTTAACCTGAATTGATTTTTTTAATTTTTGAGTTTATTGCGTTCTCATGACATGGGGAGAGGGAGTGGTTTCCCGCAGCGGCGCAGGGAACGCAGCGTTTATTTCTTCTTCCCAGCTAACTGGCTACGCTAAGTCCGCCTTAGTCCCGCAGTGCGGGACGACGGAGGATCAAGCTAACAGGCTATCAGGCTTCGCCTCCGGCGATCACATCGACCAATGGCTTCCCCTCCGACTCTTCCCCATTAGCCAATCAGCCCAACAGTCCATCAGCCAGAAATCGGATAAATGAAAAAAACTCAAGGAATCAACCGACTCTTATCCTCAATATTAATCGCCGACTTATGATTCGTCTGAATCGTCGTCGGATCAAGCTCGGCACGAAGAATTTTGACATCTTTTGGGGCTTTAATCCCCAGACGAACTCTCTGCCCATCGATGGAAACGACAATAATTTCGATATTGTCGGCCAATTTTACAGACTCCCCCTCTTTTCTAGAAATCACAAGCATTAGGCCCCCTAAACCAGATTAAATTTCAAACGATTCGGATTCGGAATACTGCGTATCATTCCGGATAATCATTTGTCGTCCGAGTTTATTTTTAAGATTGATAATAATAGGAGCCTGCAAATTTGCCTCTCCTTTAATTTTGTCGGGATCAGAATGAAGACAAAGGATAAAATAAACGAGATACTCCTTCTCCTTCGGTGATCCAATCGAAATTAAATCGGTCTCCTCAATTTCAAATTCATAATCCTTTTTTAAACGAAACGCTTCAATGATGGCAAAACCGAGCTTCGCATCATCGACACTTTGAAGCCAAAGAAGTGGCGGTTTCTCAGTGTTTTGAACAAGGATAAATCGATGGTGGGTAGGAAACCCTGGGATTCCCAACGGAAAAAGAATCGTCTTGTCCTGTAACTCTTTTTCAAAAAGTTCATCATTTGATTCAGTAGTATTCATCGTATGTAATCCAATAAGCTGATATTCAATATTTTTGCACCTGACTGTAGCGCAGCCTGATAACTATACTGAGTCTTTTGAAGTTGAGTCAAGACTTCTGCCATGTTTGCCTCAGTTAATTCAGTGACTCTATTTTTGCTCAGCTGTTGATCGGCTTGAATACGGCTGGTATTGGCATCCAGTGCCGCCAGTTTTGCCGCCGTTTTGCCGACCTGCTCGCTGACGATATCGAGACTATTCTTCAAATTCGTGATTTGAGCTGCTGTGGTCGGGGTCCCACTATTGAGGGAATTATAAAGACCTTGAACAACCGAGAGGACATTGGTGGTTCCATTGTTTAAAAAACCAGTGGCCGTTCCCGTTAAATTTCCAGCGACGATTCCGGTATCAAAAGCATAATTTTGATTAACCTCAATGGAGGTGACATTCGCGGTCGTCGTCGTATTGAGGATTAAATTCGTAGCAGAGGTATTCGCCGTTGCCCCAAGACCTGTCGAACTATCTAAAACAGGAGCCCGATTTTCGGTTCCTCCAAAATTATAATACCCATCAAACTGTTTATTTGCCAGTTGACCGATTTGCTTCACCACCTCTTCGACCTCAGTCGCCCAAGCCTTTAAATCCCCTGAATTATAAATGTTGTTCCCGCGTTGACCGAGCTCATAGGCCCGAGAGGTCAATTGATGCAGATTTTTCATCGCATCATAATTACGTCGAAGCTTTAATTCCGCTTCATTGGAGGACTTTACATAGCCCAACATTCGCGAGAGATCTTCGGTTGAGCTCAAGGCAACGGAGTAATCGCCTGGATTATCAGAAGCGACATTAATTTTTAAACCGGTCGCCGATTGGGTTTGATAACGAAGATTCTTATTCTGCAGATCTTGTAACTGCTGCGTCAACGTTTCTGGAAATAAATTACTGGTAACTCTCATAGATATGCCTCCTTGCAATCTTTTTTATACAATACCACATCCTGTGGATTAATCTATCATTATTTTCTATCGACCTGCCCCCATTCCGTTCACGACTTTATTATACATTTCATCGGCAACGGTCACCAGTCGGGCAGAGGCCTCGTAGGCTCTTTGATAACGAATTAAATTCGTCATCTCTTCATCGATCGAAATCCCAGAAATCGACTCTCTCTGTCCGTTGAGCTGATTCATCACCAAGGTCTGGGTCTCACTATCCCGAGTGGCCTGTTGCACGATAAACCCTGTATCGGTCACCACATTGCTCCGGTAAAACTCCGAAATACTCAAATTTGTCCATCCGCTCCCCGGTGAAATCGCTGTATTGCGAAGATTCGCCATCGCGGTGGCGTTGGCACTATTGAGAATACTCCCCGAGACTGTTGAGGCCGCAAGATCGCGAGGGTCTGAAAGACTTAAGGCGATCGTTGCTGCGGCATTTCCAGCGGTAAAGCTAAATAGATTTCCGGCATTATTGTTATTATCGAGATCGTAGGCGGTTGCGCTATTTTGAATTGAATTAACCTGAGTCGCAAGTTGAGTTGCGAAAACTTCTAATCGTTCATAAACCGTATCCACCGTCGTTGCCGATGTTCCTCCAGCGACAGATGCACTTCCTAAAACAAAACTCGCCACATTGACAATTGCCCCAAGCTCTCCCCCTAACCCGGTGGAGGCGGGAATTGTCGCAGTCGCTGAATTTGTCAAGGTCACCAATGCCGGATTCGTTCCGGAGATTCCAAGTGCTGCTGAGGTTGTCGAAGCCGCTCCTGAAATGTCAACTCCGGCACCACTGTCACCAAAAACAAGATATCCCCCAGCGGTTCCCCCAGTCGCTAATGCGGTACCGGTACTGTCGGCAATTTGAACATCGATCATTTTATCGTTGGTCGCATTTGTCGAGGTCTTAATACTGATGAGCTTTGAAATTTGCTCGATCGCATATTGTCTTTTGTCCCGGAGATCATTCGCAACATTTCCTGTGACCGACTCGGTCTTCATGATCTGGCTGTTTAAAGTAGAGATCTCTTTCGCTAATGTGTTCGCATCGGTTGCCAATGAGGATCCGTCTGATCTCATATCCGTTTGAAGATCATTCAAACGAGTCGCAATCGCTTTAATATCTCCGGCCAAAGAGCGAGATCGCTCTAAAACTTGTTGACGATACTCAATCGAGGTCGGATCGGAGGAGAGCAATTGCCATGCTTCATAAAATTGATTTAGGTCGTTTTGAACCCCTGTATCGGAGGAGGCGCCATTGACTCCTCCTGTCGTATCGGTCTGTAAATTTTCACCTAAAGTGTCCTGAACGAGTTTCGTCAATGTCGATTTTTTATCGAAAAATCCCTCGTTAAAGCTTTGTTTAACGATTTGAGCGTCGAGATATTTACTTCTCAACGACTCGATATTCATCGCATAACTTCCCGTCCCTTGAGGTCCTAGGGAGAGATTGAGCTGAAGATCGGTAACGAGATTTGCCCTTTGGCGCGAGGCCCCAGGGGTATTCACATTCGAAATATTATGACCACTGACCTCAATCGCAAGGCGTTGAGCATTCAGTGAGCGAGCTCCCATTAAGAGCGTGCCGGGTAGTCCTATTCCTGCCATAATCGACTCCTTTCGATTAGACCTGGGTATTTAAAAAGCTTCCGCTGGAGGTCAATCCAAACGGCAAAGCCCCGAATTGGTTATAGATCGGCGCCCGATCCTGTTTACCAATCACTTCATCAAATATTTCTTGGAGAAATCGAAGGCTATTCTCCAATAAAAGATGATTTTGAAGGGTCACTTCCTGAAGTTGTTTGAGCTTTTCAAAAACAGCATGGCCTAACCCTTGATATTCATTCGGCAACGGAACCTCTGGCCAAACCCCTTTTAAGGAGCGTTCGAGTGATTCTACCTTTTGCGTCAGAAAATTCATCCGATGATTTAACGGAGTTAAAAGAGCGGTTTGACGGTTTAAAATCACCGTTTGCTCCTCTTTTTGACAGCCTAAAAGTTCATCCAGCGTCATGCTGAGCTCCTTGAGCGGTTCGTATTTTGCATCCATGCTATTCATCGTTCACTCCTATGATTCCATTCATTAGAAATTTTGAGTCGCAATCGCTCGCTTGGTTGCATCGCTCAACTCCTGTAAGTTCGCTAATTTTACAGTTTCACGATAAATTTGGCGTCCTAACCCCAAGCTCTCTGACTGAGCCAATTCCTTGGCAATCGTATCTTTAAACATATCAGCAAAGATATTTCCTCCTGCTGAATCGGGTGATCCAGGGAGTTTATCCCCCATTGCAGTTAACAAATCTTTTGCAAAAGTGGCTTCCAATGCCTTTGCAGAGGCCCATAGCTTTTTTTCGTTATCTGTTTTCGGATTAACCTTTTCAGGAAGAACCCGCACAGCATTGGCACTCGAGTTAAAGTCTGCGATATTCATCTTTATTTAACCTTCACGATTATTGAAGGATTAACTCCGCTTGTAAGGCCCCAGCCTGTTTCATCGATTGAAAGATCGACATCATATCCCGAGGGGTGACCCCCAAGGTATTCAATGCCGTGGCAACCTCTTGAATCGTCGGCATATCATCTAAGACGAGAAATTTAGGTTTCTCTTCTTTAATATCGGTCGTTGTTTGAGTGGTCACGGTCGTCTGTGCCCCAGTATTTTGATTCACATTTCCTCCTGCAGCCCCATTCGAGGCAACGCCTTCTTGTCCGGTTCCAGGAATCATTTTAACTCGGGTCCCAGAAGGGGGGGTGGCTCCTGCGGCAACTGGATATTGATTGCCTTGATCATCTTCGAAAATCGTACTTCCATTGACGACTAAAGGAAAGTACGGAACTCCGGCAACCCCTGAAGCGGCAGCGCCTCCAGCGCCCCCCGCTCCAGCGGTATTATTTCCGATAATATTGCCTGTTAAGGCATTGGGTTGAGAAACATTTTGAGTGCTCGTAATCGCAACAGTTAAATTCCCCTGCGCGACAGCGACACTATCAATCCGAATTTTTGTATTCGCCACAATCGTTCCCGTTTTCTCATTAATCACAATCCTCGCCGCAGCATCAGGACGGAAAATCACATTCTCGACTCGAGCCACAAACTCCATGATTCGATCTTCATTCTGTGCCTCTCGGGGAACGAAGACACGAACGGTCGATCCACTCACCGCTTGGGCAATCGGCGCCATCTGCTCATTGATTGCATTGGCTAATCGAACTGAGGAGGTAAAATCATTTTCTCTTAACGCAATCTGAAGAAATCCCCCTTGAAATAGGTCTGTTGGAATTTCTCGCTCGACAATCGCCCCGCCAGGAATCGTAGCTACCGTAGGATGGTTCTTTTGCAGTGCCGCTCCTCCTGGGCCACTCGTCCCTGCTAAAAACCCACCTGTGGCAACTCCCCCTTGGGCCATCGCGTAAACTTTTCCATCTCCTCCGACGAGCGGAGTCTGTAACAACATCCCACCTTGCAATGCCTTAGCATCGGCAAGAGAGGAGATCGTCACATCGAGCTTACTTCCATTGCGTGCGAAAGGAGGCATTTTGGCGATCACCATCACGGCAGCCGCATTTTTTGCTTTAATTCCATTCTCTTCAATCGTGAGTCCAAAACGTTTGATCATATTTTGGATACTGATCCGAATCAAACTCGCATCGGAATCTCCTTGATTATTCAGTCCAATGACGACTCCGTACCCGATCAATTGATTCTCACGAGCTCCGACCACCATCGCGACATCTTTCACCCGCGATTGGGGAAAGCCAAAGGAAGCTCCCAAAATCAAGACAAGGGCGATTAAAATCAAGCGCTTAAAAAGGGTTAATGGATTCATAAACTTTGGTTAGAAACCCTTTCTTTTGGTCACGACTCAATGAGCCTGAACCTTCTTGTTTGATTTGAAGATCAGCGATCTTCGTGGAAGAAATTAAATTTGCGGTCGTGAGATCCTCTTTTCGAATCACCCCGGTCACAATCAGATTAACGGTCTCTTCAGAAGTTGTAAATTTTCGTGACCCTAAAATCCGCATACTGAGATTCGGCAACACATCCGTCACCCGTGCCTGCATCGTGGTCGTTAATGCCTCTTTATTGTTAATACTTCCATTGCCCTCGTGATCTCGGCTCCCTCCCCATTGAAAACTCGGAGGTAAATTGCGGTAACGATAGAACTGACCATTTCCATCTTGAGTATTATAAAACATGTGATTGATCGCATCTTGTAATGCATTTTTCTTTGTCGATTTCGTTTGCTCGGTTAAGGCGGTTTGAGTGCTTAGCTCCACTGAAATTGTGATCAAATCCCCCACTAAATAAGCGGTCCGATCAGAAAAAAGAAAGGGGATCGACTCCGATCGAGTCTCAAAAAGAGAGCCTGTTTGAGCCCAGCCCTCTCTCCAACCACTGATTGAGAGAAAAACAACCATCATGATTTTAAGATTAGTTTGCATAAATCGTATTGGATTCATCGACCACTCGGGCTAACATACGCTTGCGAGAGCTCGGATTTTGAATATTAATCATATTTCCCCGTGCCCCATCCTCGAGTGCCACCCCTTGCATCGATACAGAGACGCCACTCACTTGATAATGGACAAAAACACTACTTCCTTTTTTGACCACGACCCGTGGCTTAAAGTCATTCATCATCAACGCTTTTCCCGCCGCGATATTACGTCCTAAGGTCGATTCGCTCGGAAGCATCGTTGCTGTAAAAACTCCCGGAGGCTGTTGCAGGAGATCCAATGTCACTGACTTGAAATCACTCATTCCCAAGAGATCCCCCGCCGCTTTATTCTGAGTTGCAATCCAAGCCGTTTTCATCCAACTCCATCGGAAACGGAAAGATTTCGTTAACACGGAATCCCCCTTGGACATCACGCGCATGACCACTGAGCTCCAAGAGCTCTGATTGGTTGAACTAGCAAAATCCATCTGGAACTCAATCTCTCCCGCAGGAATCATGAAGGGGGAAAACCCTGGAACTTCGTGAACGATAACACCCTGCTTTTCTCCAATCAAAACCGCTAACTGCTGCATGATGACCGATTTAATCTCCGATTCTAAAACTGTTCGGGCCGGCCGTGAAACTCGAACGGATTGAGTTCCGTTCCAAGTGATCTCAGTTTTTCCGATTCGATTGCGAATCGCTCTCTCAATAAGATCTCGGCTATAGACTCGCTCTGTTCCGAGCGCAGGACTGAGTCCTAATGATAAATTCCAATAATCTTGTCGTCCATCTTCCATCGATTGGATTAAGTCACCGAGAGTCATCTCAGAAGTGGTGAGAGTCGCATCGCTCTTCAGCTCGAGCTGCATTCCCAAGGTCGCTTCGACCGTAAGAATTAAACAACCGATAATGGATCTCAATTTAATCATAAATTATCGACGTAGGTTATTCGCAATCCCCATCATTTCATCCGAAGTCATAATCGCTTTAGAGTTAATTTCATAGGCACGTTGGGCTTGAATCATCCGGACCATCTCCTCCACCACACGAACATTGGAGGCCTCTAAATAGCCTTGCGCTAAAGTCCCTAATCCCTGTGCTCCAGGAGCGACACCATCTTCGGCGGCACCGGAAGCCTCAGTCACTTGATATAAATTATTTCCAATCGCTCTTAAACCCTCTGCATTTGCAAAATCGGTCATCGTCACGGGGGATAACTGTTGAACGGCACCATTTAATACAATCGACATCGTTCCATCATTCCCAATCGTCAATTCGGTTGCCTTCGGATCGATCTGATCAACCCCCGACAGGCGATACCCTTCATTCGTCACCAGTTGACCTTGAGAATTAAGTTTAAAACTTCCATCTCTGGTGTAGGCAAAATCTCCGTTCGGAAGTTGAACTCTAAAAAAACCTTTTCCCTGAATCGCAATATCGGTTTTATTCCCTGTCGCTGTCAAATCTCCCTGTAAAAAGGAGCGACTGGTGGAAACTGGCTTTGCACCATAACCGACCTGTAGCCCCACCGCCGTATTCGTTCCATCTCCTAAGGTCCGACCGGGAGTACGCTCCGTCTCGTACATTAAATCCGCGAAATTAGTCATCGAACGCTTAAACCCCGTGGTATTGACGTTCGCTAAATTATTCGAGATGACATCAATGTTCATCTGTTGGGCTTGCATCCCACTTGCTGATGACCATAAAGCACGAATCACGATGAACCTCCCTGTTCTTTAATTACGAATCACTCTTGGAAAATCCGGCTTAATCCTTAAGCCTTCTCTCCCACCATACGAAGTAGCCGCCCTGTTGACTCATCCTGAGCCGCGAGAGCCTTCTGATTCGCCTCATAGAGCCTTAACGTTTGCATCATCGAGATGGTGGAGCCGACAACATCCGTGTTGCCGTATTCCAACGAACGTTGAAGCACTATATCTGCCGGTGCCATCCCTGGTAGCCTCAGACTCTCTTCTGTCAGCGAATAACGACCTGTCCCCGCGTCGACCAAGGCCTCCGAGGGGTTTTCGAAATGCACGATTCCCAATTTTCCGGCTTCAATGCCGTTTAATTTGGCTCGCCCTTGCTCATCCACTTCGAGTTTCGATGCGGAGGAGACCGTCATTGGCGTTCCAGCATCGGTTAATACCGCATCACCATCCGTGGTGAGAACTCGGCCGTCATTGGCCCGGTAAAACGCCCCATTTCGGGTATAAAGCTCACTTCCTGTGTTCTTATCTAATACCCTAAAAAAGGAATCCTTTCCTTGTATCGCAAAATGAAGAGGATCTCCACTTTGGGTGATCGGTCCCGATCTAAAATCCGTCGCCACTTCCGTGTGGATCTGGAAATTTTTCGAGACAACTTTAGGAGATACCTCCCCACGTCCTCGATTCTGCACCGATGTGTCATCCTTGACCTCAAATGCCGATATCGACTGATGTGATCCTGGAATGGTTTGACGAGCCAAATTGGCGGCAATCACTGACTGACGGTCAAGATTGGATCTCATCCCACTCGCAGATTGATAAAGTCCCACGTTCACAGGTCATAATCTGCATCGATCATGCCAACTTGATTTTTTTTCCTAATAAATAGAAAACTCTCTCCTGTTTTCTTTAAAAATATTTTAAAATAAATCAAAAAATCTCAAAAAACAGTAAAACGGAATATTTTTCTCCGATAAATAGCGGAATATTTTTCTTATTTTAGTTATTAAGAAAAAAATACCCTAATTTTGGATTTTTAAAATATTTTTCACTAGGAGACTTTTTTTTCTTCATTAGAAAGGGAACCAAAAATTTTATTATCAAAGAATTTCGGTTTTCAAGTCTCTTCCAACCGGCTAATCAACACTATGACCGCGCTTCAGGACCAAATTATCGCTCTTAAGAAAAAGAAAAATGCCACCATCTTAGCTCACAACTACCAAAATAACGAAATTCAAGAGGTAGCTGATTTTGTCGGCGACTCTCTAGGACTTGCCTACAAGGCCCAAGAGAGTAAATCTGATCTGATTGTTTTCTGCGGCGTTCATTTCATGGCAGAAACGGCAAAAATCGTCAACCCTCAGACTAAGGTCCTTCTCCCGGATATGAAAGCCGGTTGCTCTCTTGCCGATTCCTGTCCCGCCTCTGCTCTCGCCGCCTATAAAAAGCTTCACCCCCATCTTTATACCGTCGCTTATATTAACTGCTCCGCAGAGGTGAAAGCTCTTTGTGATGTCATCTGTACCTCAGGAAATGCGGAGAAAATCGTGAATCAAATTCCTCAAGATCGCGAAATCCTCTTTGTTCCCGATCAAAATCTCGGAGAATGGGTCATCGAAAAAACAAAACGCCCGATGAAGCTTTGGCAGGGAAATTGTTATGTTCATATTGAAATGACCCATGAATCGATCTCCAAAATTCGTGCTCAATATCCCAACGCCCCGATTGTCACCCATCCGGAATGTGATCGCGCCGTTCGTCTGATGTCGGATGAGGTTTGCTCGACTGAAAAAATGGTTCATTACTGTAAATCAAGCCCCGCCACTCAATTCATCATTGCTACTGAATCCGGAATGCTCCATCGCCTCCGTCGCGAAATCCCCACGAAAGAATTTATTGCGGGTCCTACCGATCGCTGTAACTGCGCCGACTGCCGCTACATGAAACTCAATACCTTGGAAAAACTTCTCGCCGCACTGGAAAACGAACAGCCAGAAATCCTCATGACTCCGGAGCTCCTCTCAAAAGCCCGCGCCCCGATTGAACGAATGCTGGAGTGGAGTAAGAACTAAACCGTCTATGAAAAACTCTTTTCTCGATAAACTCCTTCATCGAATGGATCGCGTGGGGTCCGATGATCTTCAAATTTATCTCCAACGGTTAGCCAAAGAAAAAGGGTTTCTCGAAACAATCTTTAATACCCTCCAAGAGGGGATTCTCGTTATCGATCAAAAGGGAAAGATTCTTTACTTTAACTCGAGCGCCCAAAACCTGATCGGAATCCCCAATGAAAAAGCGCTTGATGAACCGATCGCTAAATATCTTCGTGATTTCGATTGGAAAACAATTCTTGCCGATGGCAAAGTGCTGACCCGAGATATTGAGGTCTCCTACCCCGAAGAGCGATTTCTTAGCAGTTATATTGTTCCGCTGACCGATGATCATCACATGATCCATGCCTACGCCTTGATTTTGCATGATCTGACCCGCTATCGCGAAAAAACATTAGAAACAATCGAATCGGAAAAAATCAATGCCCTCACGGTTCTTGCCGCTGGGGTTGCTCATGAACTCGGAAATCCACTCAACTCTCTGAATATTCACTTTCAACTTCTCGAACGAGAACTCCGTAAAAAAGGGGGAGACAGCCCCGATATCCAGGAACATATCCGGGTCGTTCGTGGGGAGATTGAGCGACTCGACTCCATCATCCATCAATTCCTTCAGGCCCTTCGCCCTGCCACTCTCGAGCGTCAACCCGCCTCAATCAATGAGGTCATTCAAGAGTCGTTAATGGTCTTAAAGCCGGAGATTGATGATCGAGATATCCTTCTCGAAACCGATTACGGAATCGATCTTCCCCCGATTCAAATCGATCGCAATCGAATGAAACAGGTTTTTTACAATCTCATCAAAAACGCTATCCAGGCGACTCGAAAAGGAGGAATCCTCAAAATCGCCACAGGGGCTAATGACACCCACCTTCTGATTGCCTTTATTGATAATGGGGTCGGAATTCCTGCTGAAAATATTACCCGACTCTCAGAACCGTTTTTTACGACCAAACCGCTCGGCAGCGGCCTGGGTCTTTTGATTGTACGACGGATCATCCGCGAACACGGAGGAGAACTTCAGATCGATAGCCAAGAGGGGATAGGAACCACCGTCCGACTATTGCTCCCCCTAACCGAAAAAAGAGTCCGAATGTTAACTCGATAAAATTAAAAACTCTTAAAAAATATCCCCTGTTACCAATTCTCATTCAACATCTCGGTCCGTATTCCCTTTGAGTGATACAAATCATTTCCATTTAAAGGAGTCTCTTTTTTCTTAATCGCCTCTTGAAAGTACTCTTCAAACTTAAAGCTCTCCTGATGGCTGGAATGATTGACCAAAAACCAATCGAGATACTCCGTCGTTTTTTCAGAACGCATTTTGATCCCTGAAAGCTCCTGTTTAGCAACTTCAATCATCTCTTGATAACTCCGTATATTTACAGGAGCAGACAAGCCCGTCGAATTCACCTTACGAGTGGAATAGTGACTTTTCTTTTCGACCTTCGCCTCAAGCTCATTTAAAAGAAGTTGAAGCGCGCTACGGTAATAAAAAAGGAACGGTCTCCACGCAAAATGGGCCTGCGTTTCTAAGATGAGGAGTTCCTCTTTTCTCTGAGAAATTTCATTTAAAAATGCCTCTGATTTTTTATGGCCTCCAAGTGCATCCCATTGGACAAATTGCATCTGCTCTCCCTCCGTCATCTGGACTGGAACTTGAAAAAGAAATAAGTTCTTCACTGCCTGTTCGGTTTGCTCCCAGCTCATGAACAACTCTTTTTTCGCACGAAACTGTCTCAAAAATAAACCCCATTTTAGCTGCATCTCCTCCTCATCTGCAACTATCCATTCGTTCAAGTTCTCACTGAATAATGACCATCTCTTATCTGAGCGAGAGTCTCCCTGAAAATTCCAAGCATAAAGAGCGTAGCAAAAAGAGCGCTGAAAATAAGCTTCGAGTTTATAGGGACTGAGCTCCTTCCAACTGATGACTTGTTGAAGGGTCGGTAATTTATTCACTCGTTCCATTCTTCGAACGATTTGATCGACGGCTTCTAAATTGAAAATCGACGGATCTAAGGTTTGCGCAAGCCCCTCCAGCATCCAGAACGGAATCTCAGGGAGAACCTCTCCGCTTTTCCACTCCTTGCCAGGAGGTAAAATTCGCTCGTAAATAAAAATTCGGGAAAGCTCTCGCATCAACTCCGATCGATCGATCGAATCGTCAATCTTTAAATAAAAATCAAGTTTTCCCTGAGAAACTTTCGCAGAAAACTGAACCAGCTTTGCACTCTCGGAATCTGGAGAGATGCGAAGGAGCAAACGATGATCGGATAGCCCCTGGAGTCCCATTTTTAATGCCGCTTGCGCCCGTATCTCCTCTAAAAAATTGATCCACTTTTGAACCTCCTCTTTATCTAAGGACTCCACAATAAAGGTACCGGTCAAACTCTGATCTCGAACAAAAGTCTCCCCAACTAAAAAACCGTGCATGAAGACCATTCCAAAAATCGACAAAAAAAGAAAAGGAAGGGAAAAGCCTCCCTTGAAAACCAAGCTTTGATTTTTCGACATGACATTGCTCAAAGTCAGAACTAGAGTTCCTTTTATGAACGATGAGATCAATGACAGAGCTTTCATCCCTTTTATCCTCTTAGAGAACTCCGATTCACTTCGCAAACTATAATCGATTTCATGAAAATAGTCATCTTTCTCAACGCATTAGGGCTCGGGGGGACTGAAAAGGCCGCTCTTCTTTGGGCAGAAGGGCTCCAAAAACGAGGACATACCCTCCATCTCATTTCGCTCCTCGATGGTCCCCGACGGAAGAATTTTGAAAACCTCGGAATTGAGGTCACTCTCCATTCAGGGGATTCTCTTCAACTCCAAAAAACGCTGCAATCCCTCCAGCCGGATCTTATCCATGCCCATTGCCCCGGATTTCCTCATACGGGGGATATCCTTGGGGCCGCATTAGCTGGAATTCCAAAAATTCCGGTCGTTCAAACCAATATCTTTGGTCGACTCGATAACCCTCGAGAAAATCAATGGACCGATTTTCGTCTTTTTGTCAGTCGTACCAGCGCCATTCAAGCCGCACTTGCCCAAAATCCTGAATTTCCTCAAAAGTTTTTCGAGAATCACAGTTATTGCTCCAACCCTCTCCTCCCTGAAGAACCGCTTTCCTCACAAGAGATTCAGAAGTTCCGAGAATCGATCGGAGTTCGCCCCGATGAAATTCTTTGGGGTCGAATCGCTCGGCCTGAGACCCATAAATGGTCTCTCCTCTCCCTAGTCGCCTTTCGCCTTGCTCGTAAAAAAAATCAGAAAATTAAACTTCTCCTCCGCGAACCACCCCCCGGAGTTGCTTTATCCCTCCAAACCGGCAGAGATCGAGAGGCCTATATTATTCTTAAAGAAACCGATAACGAACAAGAGCTCAAGCTCACCCTCTCCTCATTACAGGGAGTGCTCCATGCGACCCTTTTTGGCGAAAGCTTCGGCTACACCCTTGCGGAAGCGATGGCTCTCGGAATTCCCTCGATTACCAATTCGACCCCCTGGGGAGATCAGGCACAACTTGAGCTCATCCAACACCATCAAACAGGGATTCAAGCAAGCATCCCTGAAACCATGCGAGAGGCAATTTTAGAACTCAGTAATCATCCGGAAAAAAGAATCCAATACGGCCAAGCGGCCCGTCAATCAATTCAAAAGCTCGCCAATATTGATCAATCTGTCGATCGTCTCGAATCGATTTTCCAATCCGTTCTGAAAAAAATTCCTCACTCCTTTCAATCCCAAGATTACCAAGAACTCAAGGAAATGAAAAATCGATTTCAAGAAACTCAATTTGGGCATCATCCGCAGGAAAAATACCTATTAAATGCACTTTACAAACAGATTGTAATCAAGGACACTAATACATCGATGCACGGGATCCCCTCATGGCTAATTTTAGCACGATAACAAAGAACAAGACCTTCGACTCAAAGTCGCTCACAAAAAGCTTGGATTTTCCAAAAAAAATAATTTTTTAATCAAAAAACGGAAAAAATATGAATAAACTCAGTCTCTCAAAGAAAATCGTCTACTCACTTCTTGCAGCAGGACTTGCCCCGATGATTGTCATCTTTGTTCTCTCCTTCGCTTTAAAAAGTAGCCTTTCCGAAAAAACAGCAACCTCCTTTATGACCACTGCGGTGGCGACGATGGATAAGATTGAACGAAATCTTTTTGAGCGCTACGGCGATGTTCAAGCCTTTGGAGTCAATGCGATTATCCAAGATAAATCGAGCTGGTATCAAACGAGTTCCGATACCAATCGGATCGCCAAAGCGATCAATCAATATGTCGCTCTTTACGGACTCTATCCGATTTCGATGATGGTCGATATGGAGGGACGCGTCGTTGCCGTCAACGATCTCGATGCTATGGGAAAGCCGATTAACACCGCCTATCTTTACAATAAAAACTTCAAAGATTCCTCTTGGTTTAAAAAAGTTCTTGCTGGCGATTTCCTCAATACCGATCTTTTAAAAGGAACCTACGTCCAAGACGTTTATGTCGATGAGAATTTAAAACAAGTTTACAAAGAGGAAGGTCTCGCAGTCAGCTTCTCTGCTCCCGTCTTTGATTTAAGCTCTAAACAAATCGGGGTATGACATAATATCTCCGCCTTCTCCAATGTCGAATCGATCATCCAAGCCGATTGGAAGGAGATGACGAAAACGGATCATAAAAAAACCGAGTTTACCTTACTCAAAGAGGATGGAACCATCATCATCGATTACGACCCTGCAAACCACGGAAATAAAACGGAGATTTCAAGAGAGATGAACACCCTACTGGACTTTAATCTCATTCGTGAAAAAGTAGAAGTGGCCGAAAAGGCTCAAAAGGGTTCCGGTTTTATGACCGATTCATACCACAAACGTAAAGAAATACATCAAGTCGCCGGTTTTGCAAAATCAGGAGGGGCTCTCAGTTATAAAGGTCTCGGATGGATCCTTTTGGTGAGAGACGATAAAGCAGATGCCCTCGCTGAGATTAATACCCAACTGATCCAAGTTTATATCATACTCGCCATTATTGTCGGCTTAACCACCGTATTTGCCTTTTGGCTCTCCAAGAAGATCTCCCTGCCCATCATGGATGGCTCGCTCAATATTAAGATGGTCGGAGAACAGGTCGCCATGGCCGCACAACAAGTTTCCTCGGCGAGTACCTCGCTCGCCACAGGGGCCAGTGAACAGGCCGCCAGTCTCGAAGAGACCAGTGCCTCAATGGAGGAGATCTCCAGCATGGTCAAAACAAATTCTGAAAATACAACGGCCTCAAAAGCACTCTCCGCCCAAGCCCGTGATGCGGTCGAAACCGGGAAAGGTCAAATCGATCAAATGATTGCGACTTTTACGGAAATTAAACGTGCCGTTAACGAGATGAAGCAAGCCGTTAGTGAAATGCAAGAGGCCGACAATCAAGTGGCTAAAATCGTCAAAGATATTGATGAAATTGCCTTCCAAACCAATATTCTTGCCCTCAATGCCGCGGTTGAAGCGGCGCGGGCCGGTGAGGCAGGGCTCGGTTTTGCCGTTGTTGCCGACGAAGTTCGAAATCTCGCTCACCGAAGCGCTCAAGCAGCACGGGAAACTTCCGATAAGATCGAACTCTCGATTCAAAAAAGTCATGTCAACGTCCAAGCCAGTTCGAAGGTCTCCGATAGTATCAATCAACTCGAACAGCGGTCACAGGAAGTCATTAACTCCTTTGGAAAAATCATGGAGAAAACAATCTCCGTCGATAAGGTCATTGATGAAATCGCCAATGCCTGCCGTGAACAATCGGCAGGGGTTTCTCAAATCAATAACTCCTTAAGTCAGATGGACAAAGTTGTCCAGTCGAACGCAGCTCAAGCCGAGGAAACGGCAGCGGCCTCTCATGAGATGCTCAGCCAATCGGAATCGCTCATGGAAACCGTAAAAAACATTCTCGCCGTGATCGAAGGGGGTTCGAATATCGTTTCTCCGACTCATACAATGGTCTCAACCTCCCAGTCCCCGGCATTTAATATGACTCCGACTCGCCAAGAATCCCCTTCGCGAGCCTTGCCGATGTCAACCCCCGTCAAAAAGAGTCCAACCTCTTTCCCCCTTCCTGAGCCTAGTGGACAAAAAATGGATTTCAAAAAATCAGACACAGATTTTAGAGATTTCTAAAATCAAAAATAACAGAAAATACAGAAATCTCTAAGGAATGCAGGAATGCATGAAAAAACAAAGAGGTTTAAACCTAAAAAAAGCAGTTGGAACCACGGATAACGCGGATCACACGGATTTTCAACTGTTTAGGAAAAATTACCCCTTCACCTTCTGGGTGAAGGAAAAAACAGATATTCATTTTCATAAACTCCTCCATCCGTGATATCTGTGTTATTTGTGCCCCCATCTCCCGCTGCACCAAAATTACGATCACTTCCAGTGGCTTAAGTTGTTCGTTTTACGAACCTTTTGTGGTTAAATGGATTGCCGGTTTTAGGTTAA
>CAMCSM010000040.1 GCA_945877805.1 Methylacidiphilum caldifontis
TTCCTGCGACCGTCTCTTTGCTACGGACTTCTTTCAGACCCTTGCTCACGCAAGGAACCCTTGTCTTTCACTACGGTTTCTTGTCACTTCTTCCGATCATCTCCTTTCAGATGATTAGTCCATGCCCATGCTGGGCACACGAGGGGCAGTGGCCCACTGCCTTCCCTACGTCCTGCCCCGAACTGTTTTTGATAGACATTTTTGATTTTGTGCTATTCTTACTTTATGAAATTAAAATTTATCCTCTTCCTCTTCATCACCACCTCCCTTCTCTTCTCGCAAGAGAAATCAATCGCCGAACAGCTCTCAGGATCACTGGTTAAACTCGAGGGCAAAACCCTCAAAAAAGTCGATGATCTCGCGATTGCTGAAACGAAATATTTCCTTTTTTACTTCTCCGCTCATTGGTGCCCCCCGTGCCGTGCTTTCACTCCTAAACTTGTCGATTTTTATAATCAAACCAAACCGACCCATCCGGAGCTTGAGGTCGTTTTCATGAGCAGTGACCGCAGTGAAGAGGATATGAAAGCCTATATGATCGAGGCAAAGATGCCTTGGACGGCCGTTAAATTTAGTAAAATTGAATCGATGAAAAAGATCAATGCCTATGCCGGCAGTGGAATCCCCTGCGTCGTTGTGGTCGATGCCCAAGGCAACGTCCTCGCTGACTCCTTTAAAGGAGGTCAATACCTCGGGCCTCAAAAACCGGTCGATGATTTAAAGAAGTTGCTTAAGCAGTAATGCGAATATTTTTCGTTCCGACGAAAAATATGAATTGACCCCCTGATAATCGCTGAAAGGCTCTCTCTCATGAAGCTTTTCAGCGATTATCATATGCACCCCCAAGGGCATAAGCATCTCCCTTATACCCAATCTCTTTTACAGCCTTGGGCCGATCATTGTCGGGAGGTGGGAATTCGTGACTTTGTCTTTACTGATCATGACCGTTATTTTCCTGGGGTCGATTTTGACCAAGTCCAATTGCTTCAAAATAATAATCCCGATCTGACCATCGGCATCGGCATCGAACTCGATAATGATCCTGTCACCGCTCCCGCCGGTCGCGACTGGGTGGAACGGAACTGGCCTCAGCTCGATTTCGTTCTCGGCTCTGTGCACTACTTTTCCGGAGAGGATAAAATGTTCGACTCCGCCGATCAAGGGGGACAATTCGATCGCTTGGGGGTTGAAACCGCTTACGCCAATTATCTCGCAGAGCTCGATCGAATGATCTCTCTCGGTCACATCGATGGCCTCGCCCATTTAGACCTCGTAAAGATTCATAAATATTTTCTCCCGGGAAAAGACCCTGCTGATGTTTTTACGCCGATCTTAGAACGGATCAAAAAAGAGGGTCTCTCGATGGAGCTCAGTACCGCAGGATGGCGAAAACCGGTTGGCATTCAATATCCTGACCTATCGATCATTCGGCGTGCGATGGAGATCGGCATTCCCTTTACGATTGCCTCCGATGCCCATTCCCATGTACAAACAGGAGAGAATTTCGAGAAGTTGGGCGAGATCGTCCAAGAGCTCGGAATTCAGGAAGTCGCAATCTATCAAAAACATCAACGCATGATGGTCCCCTTGGAAAAATAATTTATGAGTAAAAAAATAATCGCAAGCGCTCAGGCGCCAAAGGCTTTGGGACCCTACTCCCAAGGAATCCGTGTTGGAAATATGATCTACCTCGCAGGCCAGATCCCTCTCGACCCCGCAGGTCAACTCGTTGAAGGCGGCATCCTCGAGCAAACCGAACGCGTCATCACCAACATCTCCGCTCTCTTGGAGTCGGAAGGGCTCACGCTGGCGCATGTCGTCAAATCGACAGTCTTTATGAAAGACCTTGCGGAGTTCGAGGGAATGAACCAAGTCTACTCAAAGTATTTCACCGAAAAACCGCCCGCTCGCTCGACGATTCAAGTCGCCCGTCTCCCGCGCGATGCCAAGGTCGAAATTGAAGTGGTGGCTATCGATGCAGCTGCTTGAAATTTTTAAAAAAACCGGAGCGCTGCTCGATGGGCATTTCATCCTTCGCTCTGGTCTTCGCAGTCGTCAATACTTTCAATGTGCCTTACTGCTCCAAAATGCGAAATTGGCCTCTGAGGTCTGCGGGCTTCTCGCTCAAAAACTGAAAGACTATTCCTACGATGCCTTGATCTCTCCCGCAATGGGAGGAATCCTTGTCGGACAAGAGGTCGCACGACATTTAGAGGCCCGCCATATTTTCGCCGAAAAAGTCGAGGGGAAATTGGCGATTCGACGATTTGAGATCAAACCAGGAGAACGATTTTTAATCCTCGAGGATGTCGTCACCACTGGCAGCGCCGTTCAAGAGACCCTCAAGCTCGTGCGCGAAGCCGGAGGAATTCCGGTTGCCGTCGGAACGATTGTCGACCGCAGTGGCAATCACCCCCCCGAATTCGGAGTTCCGATGGTCAGCCTACTTCAGCTCAATGTGGAGACCTTCTCTCCGGAGTCCCTCCCCGAAGACTTAAAACTCCTCCCCGCCGTCAAACCGGGGAGCCGATGAAAGAAAGCTCCTAGTGAAGTAAACTTCCTAAGATATATAAACATCTATCACTCAAGAGATTGTGAAAAATACCAAAATACATTTTTTCACACACTCCCTGCGTGATAACGCAATTAAAAATTCATAAATCGGAATTCAATGCAACAGAAATTGGGCGGAGAATTTATCATTGACGAGCTATCCTCGGTTTCGCTCTTTGACCGATTTATGTAGTGATTGCAATTATTTTAACGGTTGAAAAATAATTGAGTTGAACTACCTTGTTTTTACCCCTTAAATATTATCATTGACTCTCTTCTGTTATTTTTTAAGCTTTTTTATGGAAAAACGACCGTAAGGTATTTGTGAAGAAAAAACTTGTTAATCCTATATTCATCGCCGCACTCGCTGTTGGAATTTTGTGCGTCTTTCTGATTACCAAGGCACTTCGCGACCTCAAAGAGGAAAAAGAGGCGCGGATCCAACAAGAGGAGGTCGCGCGTCAGAAGGTAGAACAAGAGAATTTAGAGTTGAAAGCGAAGCTTGAAGCGGCAAGTAAAGCGACTCCTACTGAAACCCCAAAAATTCAAACAAGGCCGGTCGTTTGTTTTAAAGTCCCCCTTCAATCGAGGACTGAGGTCAATCGCGTGATGGTCGAAATGAGGGAGTATCCGATTGAGATGATTCCCGAAGGCTCTTTCTCCGAGATCAAAGAGGTGATCGGGAAATTCACGGTAAGATCGGTCGATGCTAAGGAGCCAGCAACGAGCTCAAAGGTGAAGTCGATTCGTGAAATCGGGGGAATGTCCTATCGGATTACTCCAGGAATGCGAGCGATTGCGGTTCCGGTCACTCCGATTAACTCCAGTGGAAATTTGATTACCGACGGTGATTTTGTTGATATTTTGCTTTCAGAAAAAGATAAGGGAGGGGAATTTATTCGCACTCGTATTTTTCTTCAAAACATTAAAATATTAAGTTTCTATGCGAGCGCAGAAACCGAGCAAAATGCAGGGCTGCAAAAAACGGCTCAAGATACCGCAACAGTAGAGGTCTCTCCCGAGCAAGCAGAGGGACTCATTCAAGCGCGAAACATGGGTGAAATGAGTTTAGTTTTACGAAGTGTTAAAGATCAAAAAACCGTTCGTACTCGCGGCTTTGAAAAGAGTGAGCTTGCTTCCGATCTAGGGGTCATTCAATCCCGTTCAAAACGTACTTTAAATCGATTGGCGGATGAACAAAAAGAAGAGTCGGCGAAGTCAGAGGCCGAGGAACCACAAGCAGAGACCCCAAAGGAATCCGATCAGAAGAGCCCTGAGGTTCCTGCTCCCGATTCCACGAAGGAAGAGAAATAGGAGAAGTCGCAATGAAATCATCTTTTTATTCCCAAGTTTCCTCCCCTTTTTTATTCTTAGGATTGATTCTTCTCCTGATCCATTCCTCGTTGAATGGCGCAGAGAAAAATGCCGTTAAACGAATCTACATCAATGTTTCAGAAACTGAGAAAATTTTAGCTCCTAAGGCGATCGATGATTATATGACCTCCTTTGCTGGAGTCGCTAAGATCACACAAACCTCCGATAAGGTTCTCCTGATCGAAGCGATCCGAGCCGGGCGAACCACGATTACGGTCGTCTCTGGAGAGGAGATCCATCGCTATCATGTAACGACCTTTGATGGTCGTGGAGCCGATGAAGCGAATGTGAATAATGAGTTTGCCACAAAAGGGTATCAAAACCTCATCGCACGATTTGATAAAGTGAATCGCGATCAGCTCCTCATCGAGGGGAAGGCTGAAACCCAAGAGCAACTCGATGATGCCGTTCAAATTGCCAAGCATTATGTCGATATTGTTGTTTTAAAAGCAAAGCTCTCCTCAGATATAGATGAAGACCTTGAGGTCGCCAGCCCAGAGGAAAAGGAGATCGAAAAAACAATTGAAAAAATTGCCAATGTCAAAGGGCTGCGGGTCAAAGTAAAATTTGAGATGCGTCAGCGGGCGACTAGAATCACCGAAAGCGCGTCGACCGGAAATCCGATCATCACCTCCAGCACCACCTCCTCCTCAGGAGCAACGTCCTCCACGACAGCGCCGCTCGTTCCTCCGGATTCAAGCGGTAGAGAACCGGAACCGATCAAAGGGACACTTGAAGAAAGTACCATCGATCAGCTCGAGGGAGTTCCGGCGAAGATTTTTTTATTTGGACGGGTGAAAGATGATTTACAAAGATCCCAAGCGATTCGAGTCGCCAGAACCTTTTGCCAACTTGTCGTCTCTTTTTTAACGGTTGAAGATCCCATTCAAATTCGTTTTCAAGCCTGGATTATGGATGTGAATTTAACAAAAGCTCGAAATGTGGGAGTCAGATGGCCTGATTCTGTCTCCTATCGTGCCCTTCAAGGTGCAGCAACAACAACTGCAGGAACAACTTTAAATCCGTTAAATTCTTTAGGTATTGGAGCCACAAGCGTGGGAACTGTTTTCAGTAAAATGTTTAGCGGCGGAAAAAATAATTCTCCGATGCAAAATATTACCGCAGGATTAAATGCGAATGTTGATGTTGCTATTCAGATTTTAGAAACAGAAGGCATTACAAAAGTTATCCAAGCCCCTGTTATTATGATCACCAACGGTCAAACGGGCTCTTTTACAACGGGAGGATCGATACCTATTGAAACTACATCCGTTACAGGAACGACTACTCAAACAAATATCGAGTATCAACCGTACGGAACCTCCATTCAAATTCTTCCTTTAAATTTAGAGCGCTCGGGACCTGGTGGAGCCTCCATTGATATTTTAAATGCAGCATCCCAGCCGACAATCCCCACGATGATGGATGCAAAAGCAATCATTAATCCGATTGGCAGAAATAACTTTACTCTTCCTCCCGAGATCGATGACTCCCTGAAAATGGTCGATGAATACGGAAATATTGGAGTTCGGGTGAATGTAGGAATTACCTCAATTGATACGTCGAGAGCGGCATCGAGTACAGGAGCTGTATCACTAGAAGACAAGCAAACCTATACAAGAGTGATTGTCAGAGATGGACAGCCGATTATTCTCTCGGGATTTTATCAGAAGCAATACGCAGAAGGAAATCGAAAAGTCCCTTTTCTCGGGGATATACCACTCATTGGTGGATTATTTAAAAATAAAAGTATCGCGAACGACGATACGCGAGAAATCATTGTGGTCTTAAAACCAACGATCGTCCGCTTGGCAACCAGTTCCCCTGAAACGATTTTTCCTGAGCCTAAAATGAAGGAGATGACTCAATTAGCTCATGATATGGATCCGAAAATTGCGAATAAGAGCAAAGGAAAAAATGAGCCGTACAAAGGAAATGGAAGTACCAAGAAGAAAAAACCTTTAGAATCCCAAGAAAAAGCAACTCCGGATTCAAACGCCGTTGAAGAGGTTCCGCTAATCGATGTCACGCCTAAGATAAACGCGACCGAAGAGGCGCCGATGATCCGTCGCGCAGAGACGGTCACTCCCTCGGAAGATGAGCCTGTGATCCCCCAATTGATCCCCGAAACACCACTCACTCCCGAAACGCCAACGCCCGTCGAACTGAAAGAGGAGGAGGGAGTCCCCGTTGAGAAAAAAGCGGAGCCCTCGCCACAAACTCCGACTCGAATGAAAGAGGGACCGAAAACCCGCGTCCGCCCTGAAGCTCCAGATGACAGCGGATTATTGCAAGAGCAAACAAGACTGCGCTTACTCAAGGCTCAAGAAGAGGCTCTCAATCGGCCCTAAAAACATATAAAAATCTTTCGTCCAAGAGATTATGAAAAATACCAAAATACAGTTTTCGCTATTCGTGAGGGACGCATGTTTTCGTCAAAGCCCGAAAACAAAAGAAACTGTATTTTTAAAATTCATAAATCGGAATTCAATGCCATGGGAATGGAGGAAGAAAATGGTTTCATTAGAGATAAATCCTTGGTTTCGGTCTTTGACCGATTTATGTTAATGAATTTCAAAGAACAAAATGTTTTAAGTTGATCAATGATGAGTTTATTCTAGGAATAACATAATGGTTGAACTGTTTCTTTTACATGATGATGAAGAGCGAAGTCAGGCGATCCGCCATGCGATCAGTCAAAATCCCGATTTTTCTTTGGTGAACGAAGCGCAAAAGGGGAAAGACTCCCTTTTAGCCCTCTCCTCGATCCCTCCAGGACGTCCACGGATTTTGATCGTTCGACTCACGCTTCAAGATATGACGGGGTTAGAGGTCATCGCCCAGGTCAAACAACGTCACCCCGAGGTTTATATTCTCCCAGCGTTAGAGGGGAATGAGAATGGTCAAGTCTGGCAACGACTGATCCAATTCGGATTAAATGATTTTTTTAACGGCCCGATTTCTGTCGAGGAGATCCAAACCATTTTGTTTACGGTCGCAAAAAAGGCGCAGCAACTGTATGACGAAATACGTGCGAAGAGCTCCGGCCTCGTTAAGGAGTCGTTCTTAATCACCGTGGCCTCAGCTCGATCAGGGGTCGGAAAAACGGTTTTTGCAACCAACTTAGCGGCGGCGATGGCAAAACTCACGAAAAGCGTTGCCCTTTTAGATTGCAGTTTAAACCCAGGGGATTTCCCGATCATGCTCGATGATGTCCCCCGCAATACGATCATGGAGGCGGTGAATGCAGGGGGAGGAATTGATGTTGAGCTTCTCTTAAATCTTCTTTCCACACATAAACTCGGGTTTCGCTATCTTGCCTCCCCGAGTGAAGATTTTGATCCTAAGGGATTTGATTACAATATTACGACGACAATCCTTCAAACCATGCGAAGCATTGCCGCCCATGTGGTGGTCGACACAGGACTCTGTTATTCGGAGCCGACGATTGCGGCTGCGGATAGCAGTGATTTAATCTTTGTGATCACCACACGCGATGTCACGCGACTCCTCTCCGCTCAACGCTTCATTAAACTCCTCAAAGAACGAGAGATCTCTCCCTCTAAAATTAAAATTCTCGTCAATCAAGCGGAAATCGGCGTCGAAATCTCTGAGAGCGAAATTGAATCGACTCTTGAACATCCCGTTACCGCCTATATCCCTTCCAATCCTGGCCCCGTGACTTATTCGATTAATCGTGGTGAACCGCTTGTGATTTCCGAACCAAATGAGCCGATCTCTCATATCATCACGCGCCTTGCTCAACTTTGTTACAATCGATGGCAGACCGATAAGAGCGCTAAGCAGGACGATAAAAAAACAAAAAACATCTTTAGAAAAACCGGCTTCGGTTTCGGAAAAAGCGAATAAAAATAAATCGGTCAAAGACCGAAACAAAGGATATTTGCTCAATGAAAATATTCTTTCCCCCATTTCAATCGCATTGAATTCCGATTTATAAATTTAAAAGTACTGTGATCTTTAAGAAATGCGGGATCGGAGTGAGGACGATTTCTCCTTCCTCCGAACTCCGAAAGCTTTCGGAGTCGGAGTTGACTATTTTGCGAAGAATTTCAAGAGTGAGGGACTATTTTTTTAATGCGGCACGAATCTCATCGAGCTTCCCAGCAGAGCCGAGTTTTTCGTTTTTCGCAGCGATAAAATTAGCGTACTCGGTTTGGAAAGTGGTTCCAGGAGGACGGAAATCGAATTCACCCGGTTTATCGCGGAAGAATTCACGATGGACTCGCGTCCAGACGAGGCGACCGTCGGTATCGATGTTGATTTTGGTCACTCCGAGTTTGGCCGCAGGAAGATATTCATTTTCATCGACTCCACAAGCACTTGGATCAAGAGTTCCGCCGGCTGCATTAATTCGACGCACCTCCTCTTTAGGGACGCTAGAGCTTCCGTGCATGACGATCGGAGTTCCGTAGATTCGTTTTTGGATCGATTCGATCACATCAAAACGGAGCGATTGATGTCCTTTGAATTTATAAGCCCCGTGACTTGTTCCGATCGCTGCCGCAAGAGCATCGCAACCGGTGAGTTTAACAAATTCAACGGCTTCTTCAGGGTTCGTGAGGCAAGCATGTCCTTCATCGACTTGAATGTCCTCTTCGACACCACCGAGTTGTCCGAGTTCTGCTTCAACACTAATCCCCTTGGTGTGGGCGAGATCGACCACTCGCTTGGTGATCTCGACGTTTTGTTCAAAAGATTCGTGTGAGGCATCGATCATGACCGAGCTGTAAAAGCCCGAGTTGATACAATCGATACAAGTCTCTTCATCTCCGTGATCAAGATGGACCGCGAAAATCGCATCAGGGAAGATTTCGGAAGCCGAGCGAATGATTGCCTCGAGCATCCGTTTATCGGTGTACTTACGTGCCCCTTTGGAGATTTGAATAATAAAAGGGGCTTTGGATTGAATACAGCCACGGAATAGGCCCATGGTTTGCTCTGCATTATTAATATTATACGCTCCGATAGCGTATTTTCCGTAGGCAAGCTTGTAGAGTTCGGCGGTCGTTACAATCATAGTGAATCTCCTGTTGAATTTATGCGGGATCTAACCATTAAGTCTAACCTCCGTCAATCGATGATTAATCCGCACACAGCGCAGACGCATCTAAATCTGAATCCCTCCCCGGGAGCGATCCTTTCTTGGATAAAATCTTTCACTCACAAATGCAGATGATCGCAAAATCAAATTTTTGAATTAAAAAAATTCCTTATGGATGGATCTAGGTTTTCCTTGAGATTGAGAGAGACCTCTCCACTCTCAAGTAATGGAGAAAAAAATATCGGCTGTCCTTCTATTGTTACTGCTGCTCTGCGCGTTCAAGACAACTAGGATTAAACCCCTTGAAAACACCGCAAAAGAATACGTTTTCGTTTCACAAACAGAGGCCAAAATCGAGTCCGCACGGACGCATAGGATGTTGCTGTGTGATTTTCAGCCGTCGGGACTTTATTTTAGGCGGGGCGAATCTGTACTAATTGAGGTAACCGATCTCAACACAGACTATACGCTATCTTCAATGATCGGTGATAAACCGATGTACGGATACCGAAATAAAACGCAGGAAGATGTTCTTAACCTAGGAACCAATTTGTCTCGGAGAAGGTATTGATTACGATCCCATACAAAGACTACTTAAAAACTCCCATAAACGATGTAGAGGCCGTATTAAAAAAAATCCATCAGATGATCGACTGGCAGGAGGAACTGGCTGGATTTGACAACAGTTCGCCAGAAAACAACCGAACACGGAATCGATTGCACTACATGGTCGATTTATACTCGACCCCGCTGGAGGCAGAGGAATTTTATCTTTACGCCATGGACTACGTGATCGGGATGAAATCCAGTAATTTTACGGATTTAACCGAAAAGATATCGACGGAATGGGGCATCTGGCACGAAACCGGGCACACGCATCAGCAAAATTCCTGGACATGGGATTCGATCACGGAAGTCAGCGTGAATATATTTTCTCTTTATGTTCAAGAGAAGTTCTGTCGCCCCTCATGGCTTACCAATCCGCAGAACGGTCAGGCTTATATTGCACGCAATAAAAAGAACTACCTGAACGAAACTCCGGAAGAAATCGAAGATCCGTTTACCAAGTTAATAATGTTTGACCAAATTAGGTGTGTTTACGGATGGAAAATATTCAAATCACTCCACCAATATTTTAGGCGACAGCCTTACGTAGAGATCGAGGGCGAAACAGACGCGGAAATGGCGAACAAGTTCATCTATGCTATGTGCGTGGTCACCCAGATCAATTTGATTCCTTTCTTTAAAAAATGGGGGCTGGGAGTTGACGCCGAAACCGCCCGAAAAATCAAAGGACTCGACTTACCTTTACCGGCGGTAGATCCGGCAAGCATATCCCAATAAAGATCAGCAAAAAACAGCTTCTGTTCAACAGAAGCGGTGAAGTTGAAAACAACGACGAATTTAGATGCCTCTCCCTGAGCATTTTTCCCGCTTGCCTTTCGAATAAAGGCAAGCGATAGTTTAGCGATGACCACCCCTTTAGGGAAAACCGTTCAATTTCTCTCCTTTTTCTTAATCCTCTCCCTTTCTTGGATCCTCGCAGGCGAGCTTCCGAAAAGTTTTTGGGTCTCCGAAGAGGCAGAGATTAACCTCGCCCCGAAACAGATTTGGGTCGACAGCTTCACTACGGAATTCGCCAAGGAATCGGTCGATAAATCCGGCCGTGAATATCATCTCTTTAAAACCGAAATCCCCTTTAAGCTTCAAGAGGAAGTCGTTAAATCATTGATGAAAATTGCAGCAAGTAAGCCACTTTGGGTGACGACCGTTCCCCAAGATATTTGGATCATTAAAGGAAATATCACCTACCTCGGAGATAGCGTCTCAGAGCAAGGGTTCTGGCGCCGGATCACTAAAAACTTTAATAATTCCCTCGGGATTCAACGCCTGCGCACCGAGGTCTTTGTTTACGATAGCAATCTTTCAAAGGAGAACTATGTGATTAAGTTTGAGACCGGGTCAAACAGCGATTCGGAGTCGATGAATCTCAAGGATACAGCCGCTTGCATTCAAAAGTGCCTCCTTACCTATCTTGAGTCTCAAAAAAAATAACGATTCATGCGCTTTTTTGATCATCGCCTTTCATTTCAACTGAGAAAGGCCTCTCTTTATCTTTACTTCGGCCTTTTTTTGTTCGCAAGAGCCGAGGATCAATCGGTCGCGAACAAAGAGAAGAAAGCGGTTGAGCAAGGACAAAAAGCTCAGGGATTTGATTCTTCATTTTCGAGCAAATCAAATCGTGAGGGGGATTATGGAAAAGAATCGGAATTTTTGAACAAAAAATTTAAAGCCTCCACCTCCTCCTCTTTTGATAAATCAGCCACTGGTTTTGAAAAGAAATTTGAAACCTCCACCTCCTCCCCATTCAATAAATCCTATCCGATTGAATCAAAATCTTTTACCGTTAAATCGGCTGATCTTGGAAAAGAGTCCTCCTTTCAAAAAAAGAGTTCCGACCTGATCCAGAAAGGATCCGCAGGCTTCGACAAAACCTTCGAGACCAAGGCCTACAATGGCCCGGAAACCCCTCAAGCCCAAAAAGAGATTCGAGAGCTCCTTAAACAAAAGGGAGGGGATGCAAAATCAGGGGACCGCCCCCTTTCGATCGAGGAGGTCAAAGAAATCGTCAATCGGGATATTCATCGGATTCCTTCCGAAACACGCAGTGTTGAAGTGCCAAAAGAATCTGCTATTGATTCGAACACTTCAAACCGATGAGCGAAAAAACAACAAAAATCCCGCTTTCCAAGACCGCCCTTTGGGTGACTCTGGCGCATCTGCTTCTGCTCCTGCTTATCGGGTTCTGGCCCTCTCGAAAAAACAGCCCCCCTCCTGAAATGACGATGATCGAAATGATCGAGGCCACAAGCGCGACCCCCTCTTCCAAGGGACCGGCCCCAACCCCGAAAATAGCAACGGGACCTCTTCTCGGGAATCCCGATCAGCCCCTCCCTGCGCCTAGCCCGGCTTCCCCGCCTGCGGCTCCTGTCGCCCCCGCCCCCCCCCCTGCGGCGGTACCTGAAAAAAAATCGCCGCCTCCCGTTGAAATATCGCCGGAGCCACCCGTTAAGGAGTCGACTCCAGAATCGGTTCCAGCCCCCACAGAACAAACCGATGATTTTGCCGTAAAAGAGCCGAAAAAGAAATCTCCTCAAGAACCGAAAAAAGAGAGCAAAAAAACCTCGCCTCCAGATAAAAAGTCCTCCGTTTCGAAGAAAACTTCCATTAAAGTAAATTTGAAAGAGGTCGCTCGAGCTGGAGAGGAGAGCGAAGAGTCAACCTCCAAAGCTCCCCCCTCTCCTGCTCGTTCCTCATCAAAAAACAGTTCCTCTACGAGCACCCAGGCCTCTCCGAGTGAAATTACCTCCCGACTTGGGGCCGCACTCGGAAAATCGGGCTCTGGAGGGGCGATCCAGATCGGCCCCCTCTCCTCTCCAGGCGGAGGAAGCGGTAATTTTGGAAGTTATTACGATCTGATTCGCAAGCAGATGTTTAGTGCCTGGAACCGGCCCGTGCATCTGACGCAAAAGGAGTTAAGTGCATTAGTGAAAATTACCATTGAAAACGATGGGAGAATCTCCAATGTCGCACTTGTCTCGGGTTCTGGAATTCGAGACTTCGACGAAAGCATAGTGGAAGCTGCTCGACGGGTTGGGAGAATCCGAGAGCCACTTCCAGAAGGACTCAACCATGAGATCACAATACGATTTAAACTCGATGATTAAAAAATTATATACCGGACTTTTAGTGGCCACCACTGTAGGCCTCCTCTCTTCCTCTCTTTTCGCTATTGAAGTGGAAGTCTCTGGAACGAAAAAAATTGCGGTCCAAATCTCAGCATTTCAAGGAGCCGATGCGGCGTTAGCACAGAAAATAGTGACGGAAGATCTTCGGCGCACGCTGATGATTGACCCTGTTGTTTCTCAAGGCAGTTATTCTGTCGCGGCCTCTGTTTCCGGGGGATCTCTCACTGGAAAATTGACCGACACGGCTCGCGGATCGGAAGTTTTTAGTCGCACCTATTCCGGCGAATTACGCAAAATGGCTCATGAATTCTCGGATGATATCTTGGAGTCTCTCACGCAAGTGAAGGGGTTTTCCACAAGTCGGGTCGCCTTTATCTCAGGCAGCCAAGGGGCGAAAGAACTTTACACGATGGATATCGATGGGGCCAACATCAAGCGTCTCACCAGTGATAAATCGATCAGCGCCAACCCCTCTTGGAGTGCAGATGGCAGTTCAATCGCCTACATGTCCTACCGAAGTGGCTATCCCGATGTCTATGTGATTAAACTCGCTCAAGGGATCCGCACACGCGTTGCCGGCTTTCCGGGGATTAATTCCGGTCCGGCCTTCTCTCCCGATGGCCAACAACTGGCGCTTACTTTAAGTAAAGATGGAAATCCGGAAATTTACACGATTTCAACCTCTGGGGGATCGCCGACTCGTATGACTCGAACCCGTGGAACGGAAACCTCTCCAAACTGGTCTCCCGATGGAAAGCAGATTATCTTTAATTCTGATGAGCGGGGGAGCAATCAGCTCTTTATGATCGCGGCTACCGGGGGAGAGCCGGTTAAGTTAGCGACTCCCGGAACTTATAGCGCTGAGCCGTGCTGGTCTCCCAATGGCGGTAAAATCGCTTACTCCGCTCGAACAGGAGGCGGTTTCTGTGTCTGGGTTTACGATATTGCGACTCGACTCGCCCAACAAGTTTCCCCTGGATTAGGCGAAGATCCTAGTTGGACCTGTAACTCCCGTCATCTCATTTACTCCAAAGATGGATCTCTTTACCTCCTCGATACCGTGACGAAGCAATCGGCTCGCTTGGACAATGGCTTGACCAATTGCACAGAACCTGCAATCTCCCGATAAATTTCAGAATCATTTAACTATCTATGAAAAAACTAACCTTATTGACCCTCAGTTTCACTCTTTCAATCTCTTTAATCCTCCTCACGACAGGTTGTGCCCCTGACGCTAAAAGTCATGCAGGCGGCGCGGAGTCGTTGGATAGTGGTCTTCCGAGCGAAAATATTGACCCGACCTCAATTCTTGGGGCTGAATCTGGAATCGCCCAAGCCGCTCGTCCTGAGGGAATTAACCCAGAAACCGATGTCGACTATTCGATTCTCGCGACGGAAACTGTTTATTTTAACTACGACAGCTTTGGCATTCGCGCCTCCGAACGTGCAAAGCTCGAGAAAATTGCGAAATGGTTGACCGATAATTCTGACAAACGATTGATGGTTTCTGGTCATACAGATACACGTGGAACTCTCGAATACAATCGTGGGCTGGGTGAGCGTCGAGCCTTAGCGATTCGTGAATATCTTGTGGGACTTGGAATTGCTCAAGATCGTATTTTCACAATCTCTTACGGCGAAGAACGTCCTGCGGATACGGGAAACAGCGAGAACGCTCACTCCCTCAATCGCCGTGCGATGCCCGGTGTCATCACCAAATAGCTTAAATTCTCAGCAATCCGCGTTAATCCGCGTCATTTGCTCCCCTTTACAAATCTTCGATTTGGTTGTGCCCCCATGGACCCCTGCACCAAACGTTCGAGACCCTGTTTTCTTATAATTCGTTTCACGAATGGTTTTCCCAGCGAGCCAAAATTATTTCAGCTTCCAGCGAAGATTTGAAATAAGAAATCTAGCCGCAAGAGAACGCAGAGAACACAAAATCTTGACCATTTTGCGAAGAATTCAAACAGTGAGGGACTAAGCTAAATCTTAAAATATTTCCAATAGATAAAACCGGCCGCCGCTAAAGTCGTGACAAGGTTCACTCCCCAAGCAAGTCGAATAAAAATATTTCTCCGTTTTACTTTCGAAATATCGATCACTTCTGTCTGTGCTGCCGATTTTCCGTAAATGCTCGGCCCTTTGGCGACAAATTGCTTGAGCCCAAAATCTTTTTCGTGAAAAACTGCTGATTTTGTAATTGCAAGAATTTGCTCACGCGCTTTTTCAGCGGTCTCAGGGCGCTCTAAAGGATTTTTCGAGAGCATTCTTCCGATCACCTGAGCCAGCAACGGGGGAATCGCTGGACGACGCTGATTCAACGGAGTGAATGTTCCGTGCAAATGTCCTTGAACGATTTCTTCAACTGAACTCCCCTCATAAGGATAACGCCCAGTCAACGCATAATAATAAACACAGGCCAAAGAGTAGATATCGGTCGATATCGAAGCCGGTTCCCCCAAGAGTTGCTCAGGGGCAATTGTATGAACAGATCCCATCACCGTCCCTACCTCCTCTTCCTGTCCCGGCAATCGGGAGCTTTCTGCAAGTCCAAAATCCAACAACTTTACTAAAACTTTCTTCCCATCATAATCCATCATGATGTTCTGAGGCTTAATATCTCGATGAATCAATCCTTGGCCATGAGCCAAACTAAGACCTTGAAGGGATTGATCTGCAAATTCTCGAAAAAGGCTGAGAGGAATCGGGTTCTTACTCGCCCAATGGTTGACCATCTTTCCTTTAATCAACTCCATCACGACGTAGGCTCCCTCCTCGTCGATTCCAAAATCAAAAACTGAAACAATATTCGGGTGATTCAAACTCGCTAAAATTTGCGACTCCCGCATGATCGCATCAAAATCGGCCGCATTTTTTAAACGCTTTAAGGCCACTTCACGATTGAGCTGCGTATCGAGAGCGATAAAAATACTGCCAACGCCCCCCTCCCCAATCGCCTTGATCGGCTGATATCGACCTGACGATTTAAAATGGGGAGCCTCACTCATCATCAATCATCTTAGCCAAAAAAAACTTTCTGGCGACTTAAAAATCAAAAGAAACGGATCGTCATCGGATAGCGATAGGCAACCCCATCGGATGACTTCACCGCCGCAACGATGGCGAAGATAATTCCGAAAAGCCCGATCGCCCCACAAACAATTATGGCTAAAAAAAGCAAAATTGGCATAAGAAAAGCGACCGGAAAAGAAATGATCGCATAGAGTAAACAAGAAAGGTGAAAATTCAAGGACTCCTTGGCGTGATAAGCCACCCGAGGAGAATTTTTTTCATTGCGAGATATACAGTTGTTTCCCTTTTCTTAAACCGATAATCTCTGTATCATTGTTGCCATGAATCCACTCTCTCCAGTCGATGAGTTTCTCTCCTTTCTTCGTTTTCAAAGTGTCTCCACCGACCCCGCTTATCAATCGCAGGTCCAACAATGTGCCGAGTGGCTCCACCAATGGCTTCAATCCGCCGGATTCAGTTCCTCTCTCCACCCCACGGAGGGACATCCTGTAGTCCTTGCGCGAGGACCCTTCAAACCGGATCGAAAAACGGTTCTCATTTACGGACATTACGATGTTCAACCCCCCGATCCCCTCGATCTCTGGAACTCTCCCCCCTTTGAGCCAACGATTCACAATGGACTGATCACTGCCCGCGGAGCCTCGGATAATAAGGGACAAATCTTTGCCCATCTTCTCGGACTTCGTGAGACACTCCAAAAAACCGGGGATCTCCCCGTCAACGTCATTCTCCTGATCGAAGGAGAAGAGGAGATCGGAAGCAAACATCTCGAAAAATTTCTCCTCGAAAACAAATCCTCGCTCGACTGCGACACCGTCATCGTCTCCGACACGATGATGGTCGGCTCCAGCGAGCCGAGTCTGACCTATGCGATGCGAGGGATTCTGGGGATCGAATTTTCGATTCAAGGCCCGGTGCGCGATCTTCACTCCGGCCTCTTTGGCGGAATTATTGCCAATCCTCTCAAGGTCATCAGCCAACTGATCGCCTCTCTTTATCTTCCCAATCAACGCATCGCGGTAGAGGGCTTTTACGACGGAATCCTCCCTCCGAAACCGTGGGAGCTCGAAGAGTGGAAGAGCCTTCCTCTCAATGAATCTTACTTTCAACAGCTCACCGGAGTCCCTCAAATGGAGGCTCAAGGTCAAGAGGTTCTCGAGCGACTCTGGCTCCTCCCGACCTTAGAGTTGAATGGCGTCTACGGAGGTTATCAAGGCCCTGGGAGTAAAACGGTCATTCCTTCCGAAGCCCATGCCAAAATCACCTGCCGCCTACTCCCCGGACAAGACCCGGAAAAAGTCGGAGAGAGGATTGAACGCCATCTCCGTCAGCAAACGCCAAACACCGTTCAGATCACAATCAATCGCGGCCATGGCGGGGGAGCCTACTCCCTCGATCCCGATTCGCCAATGGCTCTCGCTGCCGTTGAGGCGATGAAAGAGGCCTTTCCCGGAGCGAAAGGCTATCGCGTTCGTGACGGAGCGACGATCCCCATTCTCGCCACCTTTAAAAAAGTCCTCAATGCCGACAGCCTCCTCATTGGGCTTGCCCTTCCTGACTCACGGATTCATTCCCCAAACGAAACCTTTCCCGTCGCCCACTTAGAATTCGGCATGAGACTCAATCAGGCCCTGTTGAGAAAATTGAGCTACAATGGAAACGAAAAATAGATCTAAACCTTGAAGTCACAATTTTTTACATGATTTTTGAGGGGGGGGCGTGCGTTATAGACCTATGTGCATCAACGCTTGAAAATAAATCCAATGCCCGAAATCGTTGGGGTGATTGATGTTATTGTTCAGGAGATCTTCCGGTTTTTTCTTGCTAGCGAATTGCTGCCAGTTCCGATACACGTCGGCAAAGGCAGTCTGTTTTTCCCGGGCCACCGCTTCAGTGGCGAACGCATACGCCGCCATGTTATTCGTGCCGTAATGCCATTTCGGATTCGGCGGGAAGGTGGAATATAAAACGATCTCCGCCCCAGTACCGGCCCGCACCCGGTCGATCATCTCCCGCAGATTGTCGGAAAACGCCTCCAGTGGCACACCGCCCACGCTAACCAAGTTGTGGTCGTTCATACCAAAGCCAATCAACACGAGGTCAGCCTTTTGCTCGAGCCCCTTTTCGGGCAAGCGCTGCAAGCCTGACTCCGTCGAGTCGCCACCGGTGGCTGCGTTGATGATTTCAATGGTGGCAGACGGATATTTCTTCCGCAACGCTACGACCCAGCGTTGCCAGAAAATCAGCTCAGGGGCAGAAGCCTCTCCACCGGCGGTGATGCTGTCGCCAAAGGCCACGATGCGGAGTTTCTTGCCGCCGAGGAGTTTTTTGCACGTCTCCGGCAGCGCCGCCGAACCCAGTTCCGCTGGCGGCGACACCGGGGACCATTTTTCGCAGTACTCATAATCCACATAAACGAAGAAATCGTGGTTACCACAGCCGGAAAACTGGGTATGATCAAAGTCCTCCTTCCCGTAAAGGACGTTAGTGCGGAAATCGGGAATCCGAGAATTGAGCGTGCGCCGAATCTGGCCGGACGCCTCCAGCACATAGTCACGTCCCAGCTCGTATTGAACGGTCTGCGACAGGCCGTCGAGATAGGTGCTGCGCACCTTGACGGGCTTGGACTGCAACGGAGTGAAGGCCAGGTTTACCGGCGTCTCGCCCACGAGAACGACCGATTCACCAGTTTGATAATTGGTGGCATCGCCCGGCGGAAGATCGGAGCATCTGGCAAGCAGAACCATCGCAGCAAGGAGGGCAATGACCCCCAGCAGTTTAATCAAGGTAAACCCGACCCTACTGACCGAGCATGATTTGTTTCTCATCGTTTTCGTTTCAATTCTCATGACGTCCCTCTAGTGAAGTAAACTTCAATATAAATAACATATAATCAGATCGTTACTTGAGAGTGGCAAAAATCCGCCACTCTCAAGTTCCTTAGAGACTCTTGTTTTTATTCCACTCTTTATTTTTAATTTTTGTTTCGAGATCCAGAAGTCGGGCGGTGAGTTGTTTCACTTTTTCTTCTGCTCGATAATACATTTGGACGAAAGCACGACTGATGAGACGTTCTTTGATTAAAAGATAATATTGATCGACCTCTTCGAGCTCTTCATCGGTTCCTTGGAAAATCGTATTGATAAATTCATTGCCCGAGGGAAGTTCCGACCCGTTATAGAGAACACCGAGTCCGAATTGATTGTTCATTTCGAAATGCAGCTTCTCTTTTTTTAACTCTTCCCAGAATCGTTTGACACCAAAATTTTGCTCTTCATTGACGACTTTGACATCGTGAAAAAGGATTATCCCTCCCTTGGAAACTTTCGGAAGCCAAGTCTCGTAGTCTTGTTTGACCGCTTCGTAGGTGTGAAATCCGTCGATATGAAGGAGATCGATCGACCCATCGGCAAAGGTATCGAGGGCCTCTTCGAAGCGCATGCGTTTAACGATCGAGATATCGGCAAAGTGGGTTTCACGATGTTTTTGAAAGGCCTGAAAGGTCTCTTCTTCGAGTTTTCCGGCTTGGGAGTCCCCTTCCCAGGTATCGACGGCGTGGCAGATTGTTTCTGAGCCGCAGGCTTTGACCGCTTGGCAGAAGACGAAGAAGGAGCCTCCCCAAAATACCCCGAGCTCAACGACGGTTTTAGGACGAAAAGAATGGATAAGATCGTAGCCGAAGGCGTAATTTTCAAGCCATGTCGAGTGAACGTTGATCAGTGGCATAAAGTGGATCGAGGGAAGTTGTAGGCACTTCATCAAGAAACGTTGCAGAGAAGTGAAATAAAAGACAAATCAAATAATGCCGTGGGTCTTCTTGTGAATTAAGCCCAGTAAAAACCATCGAAACAGCTGACTTTAGATTTTGGCAATCGTCTTGAGCATTTCGTCGCTGGTTTTGATGACCTTGGCGTTCGCTTCGAAAGCGCGAAGTGCCATGATCGATCCGATGGTTTCGGTGATGAGATCGACATTATTGGTCTCAGTCGGTTTTTCAACATCCAGCGGTGAACCTGGTGCTTTTGAGGTGGTAACTGCACTGAGAAAGACCCCACCGCCGCCGGCTGTTTGTTGAGCAGGGAGTTGGGCTTTGAATCCTGGGGTATTGAGATTGGCGATATTATGGGCATGGAGATTAAGGCGTTCCGATTGAGCCTGAAGGGCGCTCGCAGCGGATGTGAGGCTTTGAATCATAGAAAAAATCTACTGCGTAAATGCAAAAAGACAAAAAAGAATTTTAAACCACGGTTAGAGGTTTTTTGTAGTTTTTGATTTGAATCCCTCTTTGCCTTGCTTAGGGTGATCTGTACATGGCGAAACCTTTAGAACGATTAGAACAATTTGCGGTCGATGTCATTATGGACCGACGTTACGGGAAGCGAGCCGCACTTCTTCGGACTTTCTTGCATCTTCTTTCCTTCTTGTATCGATTTATCATGCGGGTTCGACTTCGACTTTATGAGGATCGAAGACTTTCTGTTTATTCATTAGGGTGTCAGATTATTAGCGTCGGAAATTTGACTGTTGGCGGGACAGGAAAAACTCCGTGGGTGGAGAAGATCGCAAAGGAGTTGACGAAGGCAGGGCGTAAAGTCTCTATTTTAAGTCGTGGCTATAAAAGTCAGAAGCGGCCATTTTGGGATCGGATGAAGGAACGATTTTTTTCTGAGGAGCATGAGATCCCCCCCCGTTTGGTTTCTGATGGGAAAACTCTTTTTTTAGATTCGCGATTCGCCGGCGATGAGCCCTTTATGTTGGCCCATAATTGTGATCGGGTTTCGGTGGTCGTGGATAAAAATCGGGTAAAAGGGGGAAAGTTTGCGATTCAACGCTTTGGGGCTGATACTTTAATTCTCGATGATGGATTCCAGTATCTGACTTTGAAGGAGCGTTATGATATTGTTCTTATCGATCGTGAGACCCCCTTTGGAAATGGGCATCTTTTACCGCGCGGTGTTTTGCGGGAGCCGATCGATCATTTGAAGCGAGCCAATTTAATCGTGATTACGAAATGTGATGGCTCTTCGATCGACGATTTGAAAAAGAAGATTCGGGGGTTGAATATTCATGCGCCGATCATCGAGTGTCGCCATCGGGCGTTGCATTTACAGAATATTGCGAATGATGAAATATTGCCGTTGGAGTTTTTAAAGGAGTTGAAGATTAGCGCTCTCTCCGGGATTGCACGGCCGGAGAGCTTTGAGGCCGGATTAAAAAAACTCGGGGCCGATCTGATTTATTCGCGGGCCTATGAGGATCACCATCGGTTTTCTGAAGAGGAGCTCCAATCGTTGATGAACCGCTCTCGGAATCGAGGGGCAAAAGCGATTATTACCACGGAAAAGGATGCCGTGAGGATTCCCCGTATAGAGCAGGCGTTGGTGCCGATCTATTTTTTACGAGTCGAGATTGAGATTTTAGCGGGCCATGAGCATTTCGAGAAATTTGTCAGACAGATGAGTCGTAAAGAGGTCAAAGATGCTGTGGGACAAGAGGCGCGGTTGAAGGAGCGTTGTTTGGTGGAGGTTTAAGGCCCCGGGCCCCGTGTCATGATGTCTTTTGTCCCAGTTTTCCGGTGCGATACAAACTCATTCCGTTTCTGAGGGACTTTTCATTTTTCATTTTTAACTCTTTTGCCAGCCATTTGATTGAAACACAACTATGGGCTCTAATTTCACAAGCAAGTTTGAATTTCCCATGGAGTCCAAGTTCTTGATACTTTACCTTGTTCCTCTTTGCCCACTCTTTCAATCCCTCTTTGGCTTTTTTCTCCGCCGTCTCGCTTGCCACCCCTCTTTGCCAGATCTCCGTCGCCGGACTCGACCCTCTTTTCTTCTCCATCGCCTTTTGAAACTTCTCGACTAATTTCTCCCCACCAAAGCACCAACTGCGCCTGAGCTCCTTCCAAACAGGATCCTCCTCCCTCATCTTCCCCCACTTGCCCTTCAAATGCTCGTAAAAACGCTTCCTGGCCTTTGATTCCAGATTCTCTTGCCCGATGCTTCCCATCACTTTCTTCCACTCCATCCATTCTGGAAATTTTCCTCTCACGTAACACCCCACACTGGTCTCAGGATTTGCGACCAATTCCTCCATCGTCTTGGAAATAAAGGATCGCGCAAAATTTAAGTGAATGTAATCGGCCACCGTCAGTAAATAACCGGCCTTCCCCTCTACCAATGTCGCCTTGTATCTCCCTTGAAATAGCGGACCGCTGAGTTTCCAACGACGATTAAAATACCTCGTATATTCCGCATTCAATAACTGCATTCCCTTAATCAGGGTCTTTCGACGAATCTCAATTAAAAGATGGTAGTGATTGGGCATCAATGTCCATGCATGCACCTTCCATCCCGCCTTCTCACTGTAAAGGGCGTTCCAAAAGTGAAGCAGGGGGCGGTCGAAAACCGTGACACCTTGTTTGTTTATAGTTTGATTTGAGTTTTCTTTCAATGATTGATTTATCGAAGGATTCCCGCTTGCGATGAAGTGAAGGTTGTGGACGACCCGAA
>CAMCSM010000041.1 GCA_945877805.1 Methylacidiphilum caldifontis
AAAAACATGTACTACGATATAAATCAAAATTACATATACATGTAAAGAAAAATAAATACATTTTACTTACTACATTTTTAATGCCAAAAATTCGATTTTCATAGGTAATATACAAAAAATACGGGAATTTTTTCAGGAAGTTAGGTTAACCCCGATTTCGAAGGTGCCTCAAACACTCCAAAATCGCTGGAACCAACAACGGTAAACATTCTCCTATCGATCTCGGGCTCCCCGGAAGATTCACAATCAACGATCTCCCACGTATCCCTGCTGTCGCCCGAGAAAGAATCGCTGTTTTTACTTTCTCATACGACTTCACTCGAATGATCTCACCAAAACCGGGTAGCTCCTTCTCGATCACTTTTCGAGTCGCCTCAGGGGTCACATCTCGCAACGATGGCCCTGTCCCCCCCGTCGTGACAACAAGCTCACAATCCTCCGCATCAACGAGTTCGACAAGTTTCTGCTCAATCAGATCCTGATCGTCAGGAATTAAGGCACGCCGCCAGTCGATTTCTAGACCGAGATTTTCAGTTAAAACCCGTTCGATCTCTGGACCACTTTTATCCTCATAAATTCCCTGAGAAGCTCGATCACTTAACGTCACGCGTCCGATCCTCATTAAAGAGACTCCAGCTTTCGGGAATCGAACTCTAAGCCACACCCGACTCCCGCATTCACACGAAACCGTCCTTGATGGGTAAGCTTTAATCCGGAAAAAGGATCTCTTTTCAATAAAAGAGATCCATCTAAATCCAAGGCATCGGCAAAACTGGCAAGCGGAATGATTCCTGAAATATGGAGACTCGAACAGGTCATACATCCCAACATCACCTGAAAACCGAGCTCCTTGGCTCGAAAAATAGCCTGTCGCAATCCACTCAACGATCCGATCTTCGTCAGCTTTAAATTCACCCCTCCGACAACTCCTTGATAGCGTTCAAGATCTTGAATCCCATCCACCGATTCATCTAAATAAATCGGGATCGATAACGATCCCTGTATTTTTTTGAGATCCTCAGGATTTGAAAACTGCATCGGCTGCTCAATCATCTCCACCCCCATCGCCTCTAACTTTTTTGATTTGAGTAACGCCTCTTCAAGAGTCCAGCCACCATTCACATCGACTCTCCATTGATGTTGTGGTCCCACCGCTTGAAGCATTTCAAATACCTCAACATCCCCCTTAAATCCTAATTTCACTTTTAAAACCGGGTATCGTTGCGCCTCTACCACTTTTTTTGCCATCACCTCCGGCGTATCAATCCCAATGGTGAATGAGGTCACTGGGGTCAGTTCCTCCTTCGAACCCCAAAGTTCCTTTAAGGAGATCCCCTCACGCTTCGATTTCCAATCCCAAATCGCCATATTCAATCCTGCCATCGCCCCGCTCGACCCTAAATGGGGAATCACAAAATCCTCCCACTCTTCAATGAGCTCAACAGGAGTCATCGACTCTAAACGATGCGAAGCCAACTCCAGAGATTTTCGCATACTCCCTCGGCTCTGCCCTTTATATTTGACTGCAGCCGCCTCCCCCCATCCCTCAATTCCTTGATCGGAAACACGAACAAAAAGAGTTTGCACTTCATCCGTACTTCCCCGTGAAATCGAAAATCGGTGCTCCAACGGTAGATTTAAATCGATCAGATCAATTTTCATAAACTTTTTCACACCTCCCTAATTTAAGGGGAACTGGATCCGCTCCGGATCCACCCCACGGATGACAACGGCAGATTCGTTTGACTCCCAAATAACTCCCCTTTATTGCCCCATGGAGTTGAATCGCCTCTACCGTGTAGTGCGAACAAGTGGGAGTATAAAGACAACGCGCCATCGGTCCGGCAATCAAGACCCATAGTGGAGCTACCGTCCATTGATAAAGACGGATCACCCCAATCAGAAGTTTTTGAAAGAGGATATTCATCGTTGATTTTTCTCTTTCATCCCTGAACCAAACTTTCCAGACTCCGTCTTTTCTGCCTATCGTCGCTCAAGCTCCTCTTGGTTTTCAGATCACGTCCTGTGACCCCCTTCGTCCGAAAGTTCATATTTTTCCTTCCGACGAAAAATATTTTCATTGATGAGATATTCTTGGTTTCGCTCTTTGACCGATTTATGTTACTTGATCCCCAATCGTTTCAGGGTCGATGCGACGTGAGCAAAATGTTTCTCGAGTGAACAAACTTTATCGATCTCTTTCACGGTCAAAAACTTCGCGATCCGTTCCGATCCCTTGACATAATAAATCAAGGCCTGATCTCCTCGCCAACAGGCCATCGCGCATTCCTGCACCGCTTCGTAGGCATCGCGACGAGCCATCCCCTTATCGGTCAAGGCCAGTAAGACGCTTTGTGAATTATAAAGTCCTTTGGTAATCTCTAGATTCCGTTTCATATTCTCGGGATAAACAATCTGCCGATCAACGAGATCGGTCAAAAGATCGAGCATGTAATCGAGAAGCGTTAAGGAATCCGGGAAAATAATTCGTTCCACGGAGGAATGTGAAATATCCCGCTCATGCCAAAGAGCAACATTTTCCATCGCCGCAATCGCATTGCCTCGAATCACACGGGCAAGCCCACTCAAACGCTCTCCGGTAATCGGATTGCGCTTATGCGGCATCGCGCTGCTTCCTTTTTGTCCGGGAGCAAAATATTCCTCAACCTCCAAAACCTCTGTGCGTTGCAGATGACGAAACTCCGTCGCCCAACGATCAACGCTCGACGCAATCAGCGCTAAGGTAGAGATATAATGAGCATGTCGATCGCGTTGAATAATTTGAGTCGAGAGAATCGCCGCATTTAAACCCAATTTCTGACAAACATATTGTTCAACACGAGGATCCAAATGCGCATGAGTTCCGACCGCACCAGAAAGTTTTCCAACCCGCATCTGCTCCTTCGCCTCTTCTAATCGAGCGATCGAACGACGAAATTCATCATACATCAAAGCCAACTTCAATCCGTAGGTCACCGGCTCAGCATGAATCCCATGCGAGCGACCGATCATCGGCATCATCGCATATTTCTTTGCCTTAGCTCCGGTTACCTTGAGAAGTTTCTTCAAACGGGCAAGGAGAAGATCGGAGGATTTGATCGTTTGAATCGCCAAGGTCGTATCCAACAAATCAGATGAGGTCAGCCCTTGATGAATCCAGCGACCGGCAGGACCAACATGAAAAGCAACCTCCTCTAAAAAGGCAAGGACATCATGATTGGTTCGTTTCTCGTTTTCATGAACTTGAGCCACACGGTACTTCGCTTTTTGGCGAATCGTTACCGCATCTTTCTTCGGAATCTGACCGATTTTGGCCATTCCTTCACAGGCGAGAACTTCAATTTCGAGCCATGTATCTAACTTGGACTCCTCTGTCCAAATGGCTCGCATTTCGGGGCGTGAATATCGTGCTATCATAATTTTTTCCTAAAAACAGAAAAGCAAACCTCCGCCCTTTGGCAATAAAGGATCTTGATTAGAAAAAGCACAAAACAGACCGTTCTAAGGAAAACCATTCGTGATAAGTCTTTGGTTATCTTTGACCGATTTATGTTTAGGTCAAATGATACGGATCGACATCGATCTTCACTTGAACCTCTTTCACTTTTTGAAATCGCTCCATCAAAGGTCGGAGAACATTGACCATTGCAAAGTGATCCCGCGACTTAATAAAAAGATGAAATCGATACAGATCCTTCACCTTATGCAACGGGGCCGGTGAAACATAGCCCGCCTCCCCAAAGGGAGCCACCGCTTTACGAATCTCCTCCGATTGTAAATCGGAAATCCGCTGACTCATCTCCTCATGCTTCCCCTTCCACTCAATCAAGATCGAACGACAATAGGGAGGAAATCCTACCGTCCGTCGAAACTCCAACTCTTGCTCATAAAATCCATCAATATCATGATGCCGAGCGAATTGAATCGCAGGATGAAAAGGCATTTTGGTCTGAATATAAACCTCTCCCGGTAAATCGCTCCGTCCCGATCGCCCCGCCACCTGCATCAAGGTCTGAAAAACCCGTTCGCTCGACCGATAATCCGGAATTTGCAACGCCAAATCAGAATCGATCACCCCAACACAGGTCACCCATGGAAAATGAAGTCCCTTCGTAATCATCTGCGTCCCAATCAAAATATCGACCTCGCGATTACTGACCGCCTTAAGGGCGTGATGCAGCGCATGCTTGGTATTCATCGTATCAGAATCGATCCGACAAATTCTCGCCTTCGGAAAAGCCGCGGCGACCACCTCCTCAATCTTCTCCGTCCCATGACGCGACTGGGCATAATCATCAAAACCGCACCCCGGACAACTTCGGGGCATCGCTTTCCCCTCCCCACAGAGATGACATTGCAATCGCCCTTTATGACGATGATAAGTCAATGAAACCGAACAATGAGCACACTCCTGAACCACGCCGCATTGCGGGCATTGAATGGAAGAGGAATACCCTCGCCGATTTAAAAACAACAGCGATTGCTCCCCGCGATCTAAGCGAGCCTGCACCGCAGCAACCAAGGTCTCCGAGAGCATCGATTGCTTTTTTCCCTTCTTCCCAAAATCTTTTTTCAGATCAACGAGATGAATCATCGGCAAACTCTCCGCCCCCGCACGACGATTCAATCGAATCTTGTGATACTTCCCCTCCTCGACCCGTAACATCGACTCCAAGGAGGGAGTCGCCGATCCTAAAACCACCGGAATTTTCTCCAAATGACCCCGCAAAACCGCAAGATCACGAGCGTGGTAATGCGGATTTTCCTCCTGCTTGTAAGAGCTCTCATGCTCCTCATCAACCACAATTAAACCGAGATCGGGCATCGGAGCAAAAATCGCCGATCGTGCCCCAATCACAATCTGAGCCCGACCCTCCCGAATCTGATGCCATTGATCATGTCGCTCCCCATCGGAAAGATGACTGTGTAAAACAGCAATCCGAACCTTCTCCCCCAAAAAACGTCCATGGAACCGCTCCATCGTTTGAGGCGTGAGCGAAATCTCCGGAACGAGAACAATCGCTCGCTTCCCTGCACGAATCACCTCATGAATCGCCTGCAGATAAACCTCGGTCTTCCCACTTCCTGTAATCCCATGGATGAGAATCGGTTTCGGCAAAGCCTCCCTCATCTCCTTTAAAATCATCGCTAACGCCTGCTGCTGCTCTTCATGCAAGACCAACGGCAAAAAAGGCTGCGTCGGCATCTCCATCCAAGGAAGCCGCTCCTCGGTCTTGGAATGAATGGTCACAAATCCACGATCCTCAAGGGCCCGCCAAGTCGCCACCGAAATTCCGGCCTCCTTCGCAAAATCACTGAGCCATCCCTCGGACTTGAATTGCAGAAACTCCCACGCCTCCCGCTGTTTCGTCGCTCGATGAACCTCCTTTGCCACCGTTTCCTCAGGAATCCCCTCGATCTTCGCCACCCACAACCGCTCCTTAAACTTCGCATCGGCATGACGTACCGATTTCGGCATCAGCGTCATCATCACCGATCCTAAAGAGGCGCAATAATAATGCTTCATCCACTGAGCCATCTCCAAAAGGGCGGCAGGCAAATAAGGACCCTCCCCCATCAGCTCCAAAATCGGCTTCGTTTTCTCGACTTCAGCACGCTCTCGTAGCTCGAGAACAAAGCCGACTAAAGTCCGGCTCCCAAAAGGAACTTTCACCTTCGATCCCACCTTGACCCTCCCCACTAAAAAATCCGGAATCGAGTAATCAAAGGCCCGATCGAGCGAAAGCTCTGGAACAATCCGGGCAAATAAAGGAATTGAATTCATCTTGAGTGGTCACTTCACGAATAAATCGTCAATGATAATAATAAATTTTTTATCAATTTGAAGTGAAAAATCACGCTTCAAAGGAAGGATTTCAAGCACCCACCTTGCCTCATCTCCCTGTTTTTTTATTTGATTGCGAAGATCTAATAAATTTTTACGAAGTTGCCCCTCATCCATCTTAAAATTCAATCGTGACCTCCAATCGGACAAGTGACTTTGAGAGGCCTCTTTTCGTAATTTCGATTGGAACAGCTCCAAATCAGTTAAACAGGCGCTCTGCTTTACATAACTGACATTTCGTTTTTTACAATTGGCCAAAAATAAAAAAATCAAGTAGGGGCGTACGGAAAACTTGTAGGTTTTTCCCTTAATCCGTACTTCCGGTCGATCTCTAAAAAACTCCACGGGGACAGATCGCAGGGGCTCTCTCTCTTGAACGATTTGACTCATTTTTTGAGCTAAAGCGGTGAAGGTTCTCGGAACTTGTCCATAGTGTTTCTGAAAAGCCTCCGCCAAAGGGACGAAGGGAAGATTCGCAAGTTGAATTTTCCCCTTTCGGGCATCCCATTGCTTTCCGCTTCGATCAATAAGCCAGCGCTCTTTTTGTGCGGGATAAAGAAAACTAGGATTCAATTCTGAATCAAAGGGTGAATTGACTAAAACATGCGTCAGTCGATCCTCCGCTCTCCCTAATAAAGAAATCGATCCATAAAGCAAAATCCCCATTGTTTTTCTTCCTCCTGCCAAAGAAATAATCAGTCGACTTGCTTGATCCGATACAAGCGATCGGACTTGATCGAGAATAAAGTCGGCAACATCATGATTGTCATCGGCACTTCGAATATCCTCCAGCGGTATTTGTTTTCCCCGTTTTCCACAACTTTTCTGAATCAGTCGACAGTCGAGGATTAAAAAATTTTTCGGGTTTTTTATCTTTTTCCCTTTTAAAATAGCCTCTCGAAATTCCTGCCATCGAGACGGTTGTCCGTCAACGGACTGCAAAAGTTCTTCTTCAATTCTCACCATTGCCTGCGTTGTCGTTAAAATGATGACTCTCTGGGGAATAATCGGTTTTTTTTCTTGAGCAAGGGCCCAAAGGGTCTCGGTCAATACCCCCGGAGAATTTCCGAGAACCGCAAGTAAATGAAAAGCAGGATTGTGTAGATTCATAAATCCAAAATTAAATTGCTCTCTCCACTTCGAGATCCTTTAATCGGCTCAATGTCATCGGAAAATCAGGAACTGGTGCTAATTTGAAAACCGAACCCACCCACTGATGTCCTGCGGTATAAATACGACTAAATTCCTCTTGCTCCATCGAACAAAATTGATGCGCAATCTGGTTCCTGATCTTCATCACGCGATCTGCCACCCCTCCCCCCCGTAATCCGCTCGCCTCCGGCATCCCATTCTGAATCATCAATTCCGCTAAATCAGATAACCCCAAACGTATCTTTTGATGGTGCTCTCTTTGTTTAAGCTTCTCTTTCATCCCGCTCTGGGAGGTGATCGCTAAAATGGAGTCCAAGGGATACTCCCCTTCACTATTCGGCTTCACTCCTGAAATTTCTCGAATTGTCCCATGGGCCAAATGCTCAATCGCCCGCGCTAACTCAAAGATCGATTCCTCAAATTGATTCAGTCGGGCATAATGCCGAGATTGACGAATTAAATCGCCCCCTAACAAGGCGTGGTGATCTTGATTTCGAACGGCTTTCGCTAAGGAATCTAAAACTGCTCTTCGTGAAATCACTTCGGGATGATTGATTTTTGAAGCCAAAAGACGTGCTTTTTCATAGTTTGTTTTTTGCCATGCCTCAAAAAGTCGTGCGATCGAAGCCTCTGTTGAATAATCGCCGTGGGGCTCCAATACCTGTGCAGAGGCCGCATAATTTCCCGAAGTAAAAAGCAGTTTTGCCTTCTCAAAATCGCGCTCTCGAAAATAATCTCGTGAAAGAAACCGCTCCAATCGCTCTGAGCCAGTCATCACAACTCCATCTTTCCTTACTCCACCAATAAATTGTATTTCAAATACCTCTTCATCCAATGCGGCGATCGTCGCCCCTGCGCTCATCTGCTTCGTTCCTGAAGTCGGATTCACCACCACTCGATCCGCAGGATCAATGATCCGACGAATTTCACGGATCATCTCCCGAATGGTCAATCGAGTGGACTCTAAAGAATCATGATTATCGATCAAATAATAGCGCTGCCCCTCTTTCCACATGCGAAATGTACCAAGACTCTCCAATCCCTCCCGAACAATATCGGCCACAGCGATGGAATCCTTCCCTGCACTTGGCACTAACCAAAACCCCGCCGGTTTTACCTCCCGAATCGAGGCCATTAATCCCTCGGAAATATTCGATTCCCGACCTGCGGTTCCGGTCCCAACGGTCAAAATAAGATAGGTTTTCATGGAGCTTCCTTTTTAAAGTGTGAACGAATTCCATTATGCAGCAAGCGGAACCTCATGAAGATCTGGTCTAAAACAAACTCTATTCCCCCATTGAAACCGTTTCATAGCGCTTTAATAAAAGATTCCGTTCTTCTGCCGCAACAAAGGCCGTCTCCAATGCATTTCTCTGAAGCTGCAATAAATCCATCCGTCTGATCCCGGGCACTAATGTCGCTAAATATAAAATATTTTCCGTTAATGAGGCCGCACTGATCCCAATATTATCGGTATTCACAGAGACCCGACAGCCCGCCTTTAAATAATCAAGCAACGGATAAACCTCCAATTTTCTCTTCATCGGATGAAATCCCTTAATCTGATCGTTTGCATAAGGACACATCTCAATACCGATCCCCCGGTCGGCCACCGACCGTAATAAATCCGCCGATTGCTTTAAATGCAACGCATGCCCCAATCTCCGTGCATTCAACTTGAAGACCGCTTGCCAGATCCCCTCCGCATCATCGTTCTCCCCCGCATGGGCGGTCACCGCCAACCCCACACGATGCACCGCCTCAAAATCGGTCTCAAATAGCTCTGCCCTTGATTCTTTACTCTCAAACCCCGCGAGATCGACCCCCACCACTCGAACGCCATCCGTCCAATGCTGCGAGGCGGTAATGGCTAAAGAGAGATGCCGACTAATATCCGACCGATCCCCTGTATTTTTCCTCGTCGCGATCACGATCAAATTCAAATGACAATACCTCTCCTCATCTCTCGATTTCGCCGCTTTCATGCAGCGATCAAAGGTTTCACGAATCTCGGAGAGTACTGTCCAAGCCGACCGACCTTCCGTGACATAGTTATTCGGTGAACAACGAATCTCAGCATACAGAATATAATCTTCAATTAAAGCGTCATAAAGCAACTCACATTGCTTTTTTAAACATCCCGGATCTTTTAACAACTTGCTCCCCGTCGCATCCCCCAACGCCATATACCGATCTAAAGAAACGGTCTCCCTCGGCGTTGGCCAATGGTCAGGAAAAAGAGGGAGAGAATACTCGGGCAAAAGAGAGGGAAAGGAAGCTGCAGCACGAACTTGCTGCAATAAATCACCATACGTCGCAAACCCGCCAAGATGACAATGCAACTCCACCTTCGGTAACTGTTTCACCCAATCCCGATCCTCTCTCTCATGGAGTGACTCCTTTAGCCACTCCAAACGCTCAGGCGATTGGGCCGCAAGACTCGAAAACGGCAGATTCGCAATCGTATTCCACGATGCCGCAATATGATGCGAGCGTTCGACGATCTCTTTCACTCGACTCCGTAATGAATCATCGCTGGATGAAAGAATTAAATTCCCCTCAGAATCTGAACCGGTGATCAACGGAAAATCAGAGGAAGAGTCCTTCGAAAACTGCGGCCACCCGGATTCCGATCCCAGTGCGATATAATGAATTTCGCCCTCTGCCGAGGCCTGAAGGACTTGTTCTGTTGTCTTGATGCTAATATCTGCCAATACATGAAAAACCTCCGTCGCCCCAAAAAGTGCAGCCGCTTTCTGCATCGTTGCTGACATCGTCTTGAATCCCCCTGCAAGGCAGAAATGGAGATTTCCCTTCGTACGGTGTTGGAGCACCCACCGATAAAGCACCTCCTCAAAGCGAAAATGATCCGACTCCAAGCGAAGATCGTCAAAATCTTTCACCCGCGAAATCGTCAAAAGAACCTTCGGATAATTTGTAAAAAAGCGACTAACTTCTTGAATCGAATGATTGATGGTTTTTTCTGGGGGTATATTTTTCAACGGTAATTTTGGTTCCGAAGTAGTAATCACATGCACCTCTTTGAATCCATTGACCCCAGGAGGAATTCGCAAAAAAGCCTCCGCAACAACAGGCCATGAAATGCCGAGAGAACAGAGAAGTATCATTTTAATCCTGAGGGAGTCTCTTCCCCTTGCAAAAGTTCTGTCGGATCATATTTAATCTTAAAGTGTAATCTTGATGATGAAGATGCCGATGAATCATAGGAATATCCTAACGCCCTAAATCATAACTTCAATTCTAAAGAGATTATCCAATGAGCGCTGGAGTCGATAGGGAAATCTCTTAGGAAAGCATGGAGGCAGGAAAAGAGAGGAATTTTCCAAGAATTTTTAGCTCTAGATGTTTAGTGATTCAGGGTGGATACTCCCAAATGCCACTTGATAACCAAATCGTTTAGCTCGATCTAAAACGATCTGCTTATCGTTCTTTTCGACCGATTGAATCGCAAGAAGGGTCTTCGTATGAATCCCTCCCAATCGTTCTCTTCTTGAAAGAAGAGATTCCCAATGCTCTAAAGAGGGCTTACTTGATTTACAGGAGATTATCGTAAGTCCAATGTCTTTGGGGGAATAGGCAAGATAATCGGTCTCACCGACATCTAAAGAATTAGAATTCCCAATAGGCTTAAAATTTGAAATCCAATCCGTATAATCGCTCTCTGATTGCAGCAAGGCACCAACTTTTAGCTCCCAAAGCAAACCGACTAATTTTCTGACCAAACCATTTAATGATTTTAAGTTTGTTTTTGTCGCTCCCTCAGACCCTACTTGGACATAATATCGATCAGCTGTTTTTCTCAATAAGCAGACTCTAACTCCTTGCTCAAAAAAACGAATGAAATCTTCATTATTGGTTAAAGGAAGAGGCTCTGACTGGCAACGAATATAGTCCTCTTTTGTCACTTCCCCGCCCCGTCGAATATGCGATCTCAGTTGATTTCGAAACGAAATCCACTCTGCTCCATATTTTTCAATATTCTCATGGTCAATTTCAGAAAGCGGAACGAGTTCAGGATTAGAGGCATCAACAGTCCATTGCTTTCCCTCTTCCCATCCTTGGGCAGCGAGTGCAACTCTCACATTTAAACGCTTGGCAATCTCTTTTAATGAGGGAGCCGCTTCTTCTTTAAAAAGATTCAATCCCGTTTCTTGATCGAGAAATTGTTGGGACTGTGTATCACAATAAAAAGACGGTTGATTTTCTTTTTGGGCAGTCAAATAGGCCCCTATCGACATCAATTTTGTTCCTCCGGTTAAATTGAAAACCGCCCCACCAAAAGACGCCTGTAAACCTCCCGTAAACTTTCGAACCTGCTCAATACTCGGCGACTTAGACTCTATTTTGCAGTCTTGAATTTCAGGATCGTAATCGCAGTATGAATCAAGCTTTCGAACCTCAGCTAAAGCGCTCTTTAAGTTTTCGGATTTCCTTTGAAACCTCACATCCGAGCTGCGCACCTGTAGAATAATTTGTGGTTTCAACGAAAGAATCGGGAGTAAATTCTGCATCGTCTGATCGCTGACCAAATGTATTAAAGGAAGATTTGGGTTCATCTCCCACCAACCTTACCTATTCAGAGCGATGACTCGAGCTTTTTCAGAAAATTAGACTAACTAAATTTTCCCAAACGCGGGTCTTCCTTCATTTTTTCGTAAAGGTCTAGGGATATCTTTACTTCTAAAGTGCTATTTCTATTTCTAAATTTTGCATTTTGAGACGCATCCCATTTTAAAAAATCTACAAAAATAACCAATAGATTCCATTCATTTTTTGCACTAAGCGTTGGACGCAAGATTACAGGAGAAGCAAAGCGATCTGATTCATCCGAATAAATCCAATTACCATATTTTGTCATGCGAGGCAAACCTAAAGCGGCTCGATAACCAACTACAAAGCGATTCGGTTTTACAGCAAAATCATGATCGCTTTTCGAAAGATCATAGCCAGGTTGCTTTTGTTCTGCAGAATTATTTCCAGTTCTACCATAAGAGCTCCAGGACTTTAACCACCCCCCTAAGAAATCCAAAGAACTTTCCCAATTCAACGCTTTCTTCTCAAGCTTGAAAACCGAAATATTATGAGGACTCGAAAAACAATTTAACGATGAATGCGAATTCGTAAGCGACTCGTTGCCTTCAATTAATCTCATTGATCCAAATCCTCTTCTTTGCCTGGAACCTAAGGATCCAAATTCAATAAAAATTTTATTCAGAGCACAAATATCATTATTTAAGTCGAACGCTTTTCCTCTAATTTTAGTTACGGTTGGAAACATAGTTGTGTATGTAAATCGATCGCAAGGATTAAATACTCCTCTTTTTCTGTCATCCATTATTGTTTTCGTTTTGGGATCTCTTTCGGGTCTAATAGGAAATGCCAAGTAGCCAGAATTAGTCGCAACACCCCAACCAAAATCTTCGATATTCTTTGCCACCAAGGATGTGTGGGACGGAACCCTTAATCGCAGCTTACTGGCTTTTGAATTTTCCTCGCGAATCGACCCGAAGATTTCTTCTTCTTGGGCCCTCAAATCAATGTCTTTATCAGCCAGAGACTTAAATCCCCCCAAGACCCTAAACCACCAACGCAACTGACCACGGATCGAGGAGGCTCGAATTTCGGCAACTTTAGGGTCTGCCCCGGCACAAAACATCGGGGTAATAATTTCTACTTGATAAGTTTTTGAGTTCATAAGGTTTTCTCAGGAAAAAGAATTTTAAAAAGTTTCAGCACGTCTTTACTCAATTGATTAACTTCCTTCTCATCAGGCGCTGGATCATCGTCAGCAGTCACATATCTCTCGCTAAAATAAAGGTCAGTCAGGCGAATGGCAGTGGCTTCAAAAAAGCCAAGATCAAAATCTTTTGATTGAAGTTGATTTGTCAAAGCCATTAAATCATGTGTTTTTTGAAGTGCCCAGCCAGTCTGTATCAATCGAGACTTCAATGCCTTTTCTGAAGCTTGTTGAAGCCAAAACAAACCGTAAGAGCTTTTTCCAAGTGCAATATCTTCCTGAGATTTTAAAAAATCGGCTTCTGCTATTTTTTTCCAGTCCAATGAATTCTCAGGATTACCTTTCATAAACTACGATTCCCTCTTTGAAAATAGATTCATACACACCAAATGGTTTTTTGAGATGCTCACGATACCTTTCAGGACTTATCACAAGTAAATCAACAGGAAGAGACTTCTGAACTTGTGATATTGCGCGACGCACTTCGAAACGTGGATGAGTACACTTTGGCGGAGATTGACACACTACCAGCAAATCAAGATCGCTATCTCTATTGACCTCTCCTGTAATAGAAGATCCAAAAACGAATATTTTTTCAGCACCATAGCGGACTAAAGTCTGAATGATATTCTCGTAAATTTGAGTTACATTTTCAATAGGGGGAAGGTGAGCTGGAATAATCATAATTTTATTGAATCCATGATTCTGGATAATCGATCATTTTTTCTTTAAGCCATTTCCTTAAGTTTTTAAATTCAGATCCTTTTAGATGTGGTTTTAGTTTTTCAACATGAATTTTATTTTCCAGTTTTTTTAATAAATTAAAACCTTTAATAATATTTTCAGGTTGTTTCTTTTCTAATGGGATAAGTACGAGGTTTTTAAAGTGAGCATCAGTAGGGAAATCTGTAGCTCGCAATTCTGCCTTTTCTTTCTCTTTTATGTCAGCCTCAACTTTATCTTTGCGAACCGTCGCTTCCTCATTCGTCTCTTTTGCAAACCACCCATATCCCGAAGAGGTCTTCGCTCCTACTCCCCAAGTCTCTAATCCCGCCCTAAGCCATTCTGCGGTATCGATCAATGAGGACTCCGAACTCTTTCTCCGTTCCGAAAGACCAAAGTAATAAAGTCCTCCAGATTTCACTGCAGGAAAGATATTTGGACTCGGCTTTTCGGTATCCCATGCTTTCGCATTTGGACCCTCACTTTCATAATACTCTTTATGATGCGGAGTCACGATATCCAGTTCGATCCCAGGATCTTGATCGGGATAGGCCTCATGAAAACAGACCGACCCTGCAAAGTTTTCGGATTTTCCCCAAGTTTCGGATTTTAATGCATTACGAATATCTTCCCAATGTTCGCCACAGGCATATTGAAAATCATTGCTTTGTTCGTTGCACGTTTTCCAATCTGAATCCCCCCAGCCAAAAACTTGAGCAATGCTACGAAGAATATTTTTTTTCTTTTCGAAGTCGCTCTCTTCTTTGAGTAAATAAATCGCCTGTCGTCTTGCACACCCTTTAACGGCACTACCAGGGATATAGGGGATTCCATAGCGATCCAGACAGAGGTTTCCATTCTCAATCACCCCCCCACTCATATTGATCATCATCCGAGATTGCAGTTTCATTGAAAAAAAACTCGTTGAGTTTTTTTTGAGCCATTGAACCTGGTGGGAGGCTTTAAAAGAAAAAACAGCCCCATTTTTTAGGTTCTCTGAAAAATTAGAGCGATATTTCTTATCCTCTTTTCCTTCTTTTATTTCTGAAAACCGACAGGCAAGAAGTCCGCGAGATCTTTCTTTTCGAGGAATTTTATCTAAAAGCGTTTTGGTTTCTTTAAGAGCGTAAATCATACTTAATCTTTCTCAGCAAATCGTTTCACATAACTTAAATAAGCCAAACTCTCTTCCGTCGCGCGTTGAAGGTTAAAGCTCGATTCATTGACGAGATTTAAAATATTGCCTCCTTCTAAAATTTTTTGCTCAATAAGGTGCCTATCAACAGACTCCATCACTTCATAAGATTTCTTATCTTTCTCTTTTAAAAAAGCATAAGTTGCCAAAAGACCATTTTGTAAAATCAATCCAGGAATAAAACTCACATCAGTCTTACTAATTTTTTTTGAGATCTCCAGCGCATGCTTTGCTCTCTCCTGTTCGATATTTTTCATTTTTTATCCTCTGAAGTAGAATTCATCTGAACAGAACAATACCCTAATCCCGTTGTTGCATCCGCCCCGACTTGGAGTGTTTCAATTTCATTTATTTTTGCCTGAAATTTATTAAAGTGTTCAGTATCACTGCTCTTCAAACAATGAACGACAGAATAAAATAAACTCTCCGAAGGAACATTCTCCTGATTAAAAAGAGCCCCTCCGATCGCAGTTCCTGTTTGATCATCAATTTTGACATGCTGGGCGACATCGCAAGCATTCCGACAGAAATAGGAGAGCATCCCATCGGAGATAATCACGAGATGCTCCTTGAGTTCATCTCTCCATCCCTCATCTGGAATCAATGGTTTGACTCGATCGATCACTTGATCGATATTGGTATTTTCCTTCGCCACTAATACATAATCCTCAAGAACGATGTTATTTTCATATTGAAGTTTTGTTCCCACATAAGCAATTTGCGGATCTTCAATTTGAATCTTAAGTGGCGACTCTCCATATTCCCTCAAAAATCGATTCAACGCTAAAGGCGAAGTTGCCCACGCAAAGCATCCCTTCAACGAGCGGACGGGAAACAATAAGAGCTTTGCTTCCGAGATTGAGAGCGACCCCCGTGATGCCTCATCGGTATCTGAGCCAAAGAGATGATGAAGAGTCGAACCTAATTTTCTTTTCCCCCCCTCAACATCCTCACTGTAATGATCCGCCAATGCCCCTTTCAAGGAACTCCCTGGGATCACCGGAAAGCCGGTCGCCCGTTCCCGTTGAATCGGTTGATCAATCGCACCGACACTTGATCCCGCCCCGACATGCAGTGGCGTTCGGGTGTAAATACTTAAGAGTTGTTTTTTCATTTCATTTTCCTTGTTTCATTTCTTGATCTAAATCTTGGAGGCGAAGTCCGATGATGAACATCTCCCGTTCTTCCATCGAAATTTTTTGATAATGCGCCCTGATTGCATCGATGCTTAGGTACTCCTGCTGCACCACTCTTCTCACAAGCCGTAGATCTTTTTCCCTACCAATTAGCAGCTTAACTAAGATGAGGTCTAAAGGATGAAGTGCATAAACTGCTTGATAATCGACAAAGGGGACGATCCTCTCTTTCCATCCGTTGGGTAAGGTCTCTGGAAAGTTTTTTTGAAGTAAATCCAAATACCCTCCATAGGTACTGTTAAAGTCACTTGCATTTCCTAATGTCTCGATCAAAAGTCGACTTGTATCGAGATCCATGGGATCGACTAAAAAATCGACATCATAAGTGCTTTGAAAGGTCTCTAAATCAAGATCGAGCTCTGGATAGCTCGCATAAAGGCTGCAAGAACCAAAAACATAAATCTCCTTTGCTCTAGAAATCGCAAGGGTCGATTCAATTAGCTGTTTAAGGAGTTCTATTCGCATTGTCGTATCAATTTCCGGCGTTCTTCAAGATCCAGTATTCGGCAAAGCGGTGATGTGGACTTCAGTTCCATGGTCCACTCCTCATCGCAACGGAGTAATTCTAATAAAAACTGAAATCCTTTCTCAGAATCTTGAGCCTTTTGAATTAATTCTCTCCAGCTCTTATGGAGGTTTGGATGTGTAATCCCTTTTTGTTCCCACCCCTCTAAAACTTCATTCGCCGTCGCTAAAAGATGCGGACAAGCCTCAAGCTTAGCTGCAATTGCTGGATAAAGAATTAAATCAAATGAGTTATGAGGTCTCTCAAGTAATTTCATAGCCCCTCCCCTTCATAATTTCCACAAACACCAAGCCCAAGTCCTTTTTCGCCATAAAAATCTGAGCGACAACGATGATTGAGTGCTTTCACTAACTTTTGAACCTCTTCAGCGGACTCCATTTGAAAATAATAAACCGACCCCGCAGGAACCGCAAGTTGAGTCGCCTTAGGTCCAGGCTTTCCATCTGCTTTATTTGAGACAAGTTCCCATCCACCCATCACAATCGGCTTTTCCACCCTCGCAGCAATCAATCGACCATTGATCGACTCCCCTTGATCTTTATTATTTTGAAATAACTCTCCCCCCTCACGACGATCCCGCCGATATGCCCGGCGATCAAAATCTTTATGATTTTTGTTTTTAAGTTTTACATTGCCGTTGTCATCAATCCACCCAGGTCTCCATCCGCCCATAAAAATCGCAGGCGTCAATAAGATCCATTTGACAATCAATGAACTCACTTCTACTGAAGGAATCTTTAAAGAGCTCGAAGCTTCTTCTACGGAGATCGTTCGACTCTCACCACCAAGTCTCAACGATTGCCCCGCCATCGAGGCGATGACCTGAGGATCTTCGTCAGGTCGATTCTCATGTTTTGATTGAGGTTTACTGATCGAAAACCGCATTTTCCAATCTCGGTTCAATCGAAGATGCTCCGCTCCATATAGTTTACCCTCAACGACTGTGTTACTCTCATGATTAATTTCGATCCCCATCCGGTACTCTGTTTGATAAAGAGAAGATATTTTCTCCTGTTTTAAAGGATCCCCTTTGAGATAGCATTGAAATTGTTCGGATGACATCCATGGTTCAATCCTTATTTTAGTCGGCTTGACGCTGGCACAGACATAATGGGTTAAAAAGGAATTAAGATCTGATTTTCCGACTCTTTTTTTAAGTTTCATCGGATGATAGGTTACTTGACTCCGCTCATTGTCTTCCTCTTTAACCTGAATATCAAGTGGAGTTGGAAAATAAACTTCTTCGCCTTTTTTAGAATCAGTATGAACGGGAAATGGCCCTTGAAGATTCATCCAATTAAAAGCTTCGCTTGAAAAGGATCCCTTCTCTTTTCCGTTACGCTTAAAGCCACTTTTCTGAGCTTCAGGCAATGGGGAGGAAATTTGCGAAAGTAAATGAGTCCTTAATGCGGAATGAAGATGGGTCGGTAGCGGTAGGTTCGCCCCATGTCCAAAACTTGCCCCCGCCAGCATCGGGCGTTGATCTCGAACGAAAAGAGTATCGTGAGGGATAAAGTCAAAACTATCTCTGCTCGTGTTCTCGCTCATAACTCCCCTTTCTTAAAAAAAGCTGCCGTTTGAAAAACTCCGAGAAATTGATTCATCGAGTTGCTTTTTTTTAGCCATTCCATCGTAGTCTTTTTTAGATCTTCAGAGGCATTCTTTCCTTGTCTTGAAAAAACATGTTCAAGCTCTTTTTCAATGATCTGCTTAAATCGAGTCCATTCCTCATTATTGCCTTCATTATAGGAATCTTTTAAATCTCGTTGATGAGTCTCTGGGTCTAAATTTGCATACGGTTCGATTAACGCTTCTAACGCATACGGGAATCGTGAAGAAATCTCCTCACTTTGAATCGCATGAACTAAAGATCGAATCAGAGTGAGCGCTCCGCTTTCCCATTTGGAGGACCAACTTAAAGACTCACCACTTCGTTTCATTAAATTCACCGCAAATGCCCCTTTGTCTTTCACTTTTTTCGCTTGATCAAGTGCCCCATGAGCCTCCTGAACTAAATCCTGAAGGGGATGATGCATATGGCCGAAAACAATCCCCGCCGAAATATCCGATTTACTTCCAGGAACGAGAAGATGATATCCGCGAGGGATAGAAGATTTTATTTTTTTAAATGATTTTGACTCACCGTTGAGAGCAATAAATCCTTTTTGTCCCTCTTTACCCTCTAAAAATAAATCAAAATCAGAATTATTATCGCATGAATTTAAATCGGGATCACCACGAAAAACACTTCGAATCATCAACGCACAATCTAACGCCTTATTTGCTGGAAGGATTGCAATGACATCATCACCCCCCGAATAGATCAATTGCCCTCCAAAGTATTCTACAACAGGAGCCACTAAATGTACGGAAAAATTTCCAAGCGCTTCAGAGAGTGAAAGATGGTAACTCGGAGAGAGCGGACGTTTAATTCCATCTATTCTCTTATCCTTGAAGTACTCTTTTGCTTCTTGTGATAAAACCTCTTCAAGCTTAGGAGCTTTCTCGCCCGAGACCCATTCCCCCATGGAGTCCCCATCCATCGCTAATACCGCAATGTAGTTGTTGGTTCGATCAGCTTTTTCAGATCCATTCACCTGCTGACTTAATGTCTCTATTAAATTTCCTAAATACGATCGAATCCTTGTGTAAATTTCTTTTTGATCTTTTACTTCTGATTCTGCTCGTCTCCATTCATTCAAATGAAATAGAGAGCCATCAGAATCTAAAATCCAATGAGTATCATTACTCTCTTTCGAAATCGAAAAAGGTGGATTTTTAAGTTCTTGAACCGATTCTCTAAAGTCCGCAAATGCCGCCCAAGCATCACTTGATTCACTTAAACGCTTTAAGATTTTTTGAGTAAGGGGCTCGGCTGCAATGGAAGGGAGAGAATCAAAACGAGGCGTTCGTTTTAAGCCATGTTCTTTTTCAAGGTAAGCTTTATGCCAAACTCGTTTGATGATATTCATCGCCCCGAGTCGCTCTCCTGATTTAAAGTAATGGCCGTTAATCTTATCTAATCCCTTTTGCCACTCCTCAGTTCCAATCACCTCTTCTTTTCCTGAATAAGAATCTTTAACCGTTCCTCGGCGTTGATCGAGATCCCCAGATCCCCAAGACTGAAAATCTCGGGTGTTGCGGCGAGCCGAAAGGAAGTAGTAAACCATCGCGTAATGCGCTGACCAAAGAAAACCGGAATTTATAATTTGAGCGATTTCTTTATCTCCGACTTTTTCGGTAATAATTTTGGAATTCCATTGATAAAACCCTTCGACTTTCCATGAACTATGCTTGTAATTTCGAGGATCTTTTTCTGTATCTGGAATATCGAGTGCCAGTTTTTCTATCTTCTTGAGATTATCATGCCCATCCGACTGAGAAAGGTCTTTAAAAAGTTCGAATGATTTTTTATTATCCTCTTCCCAATCCCAAGTTTGATAAATCACTTGTAAAAAAGATCCAATCTGATCGTTCCATCGACTTTGAGCTTCCCCTTCGATCGGGTGTTTATCTTTTAACCACTCCTGAACACCATTCCCAATATTTTTCAACTCCACCTGAAGCTTCGCTTTAACCTTCTCTGCAATTGCATCTGCTTTCCAGCGGGGAACGATCGCTAAAAACCAATTCGGAAGATTAGGGGTTAATATTTTTTCCTCAGAAACTCCAATTTTACTTTTTTCCTCAGAAGTTAATTCTTTCCAAGGTTTATTAAAAAAATTTGCTGAATTCAGAAAATCAAATAACGGTTGTCCCCAAAGCGAAGGAGAGATGATCGAATCAGGCCCAAGCTCATCGGTTACCTCTTTAATCCCATGGGCAATCAACCAAGAAAGCAGATAGGAGCCACTCCACAAGTCTCGCGTCGTCCGTGCTTGACTAATAAACTCCTGAACAGGCCCAATCTTCACCATTAAAAAAGCCGGTTTAAACTTGTATTCATCACGGGCGTCAAAACAGGATTGGAGTGCACTAACGACTTGTGCATGTTGCCAAATGGTATGATCAGGAATTCGTGTATCCGCTGGAAAAAATGCGGCCTCAGGAAATTTATTTAACGCCTCCTTTTTCCAGTTTCTCCAGATCTTTAAAAATCGTTTTCGAGGTTCATCTAATCCTTCTCCGACAATTTGCTGAAGTATTTGACTCAACTCTCTTTCATGGTCTCTCTTGGATAAATGAAGATCTAAAGACCCACCTCCAAGTGGATGATGGAAACTTGAAATCCCATCTTGATCATAATCACTCGTCATGACCCGTGGTTTCGGCATGATCACGCGATCTGCGCTCGCGGCGACATGATCGGCCATTTTCTCAAAGTAAGACTTAAAATTCTCAAAAACGACTTCATGATCTTGAGGGAACGCAATTTCAATCAGATCTTTTGAAATTTCGACATGCTCTTGAATATTAAGCGCCTTCGTCGGCGGATCATGCAAAAAAGCGAGCAGCTTTCGCTTCCAGAAATCGGATTCAATGGTCTCGGACATGTCGATCATCTTACATTCAATTTTTAACTTTCAATCTTTATTAAAAAAAAGAACGTTCCAGAACGTTCTTTTTACATTCTCCTCACTTTTTTCCTCTACGCTCTCCCTCACAATGCCAACACTTATTCTCTCCACCCCAGGAACTCGTGCCGCTCTCTCCTCCGAACGGATCGAGGTCGTATCTCCCGATCTCGACAAAGGCGGGGACCTCCCCCCTCGCTCAATCCCCCTCTTCGATGTCGATCAGGTCATGGTCTCCGAATCCTGTCACCTCTCGACCCCCCTCATCGCCGAACTCCTCCGCCGCTCTATCCCGCTCCTCTTCCTCTCTTTCTCCGATCAGATCCTCGGGGTCTGTCATCCCCCAGGAATTCACTCGCTCCTCAGAAAAAATCAATATCTCTTCTCCGATGATCCTCAAAAAGTCCTCGCTCTCGCCGCTATTTTTGTCGAAGCCAAAATCGCAAATCAACGCCGGGTCCTCCAACGCCTCGCTTCCAATCGGCCCGAGGTCGATCTCGGTAATACGATGGACTATTTAAATGCGCTCGTGGAATCCTCCCAACGCGCCACCAGTCTCGACTCCCTCCGCGGTTATGAAGGTTCCAGTGCTGGTCGCTATTTTGAAATCTATGGCTCTTTTTATCCTAAAAATGTTCCCTTCGAACGGAGATCCCGACGACCCCCTCATAATGCCCCGAATGCAATTCTCTCTTACGCCTATACCTTACTGACCGGAGAAGCGGAGATTCGACTCGCCGCTCAAGGGATCGATCCCGCCATCGGCTTTCTCCATGAACCGACCGATCGCCGGGCCTCCCTTGCCCTCGATCTCATCGAGCCCTTTCGAGCCCCTCTCGCTGATGCAATGGCGATCGACCTCATCTCCCATCAAATTCTTCAGCCCGATCAACACTTTGAAACAAGAGAAGGAGGAGTCTATCTCAATGGCGAAGGGAAACGAAAATTTTTCACCGCTTACGAACGCCGAATGGAACGGGAATTCACCAGTGATCAAAGCGGACAACGAACCACCCTTCGTCTGGAAATGTAAAGGGCGGTCGAAAAGTGCGGCGGGGGGCTAGATAAAAAAAGGCGGTCGAAAAGTGAGACACCTCTAACAAGAGAGGATGTACTCAAATATGAAACAATGGTGTGAAATTCGTCAAAAAGTGTTGGTAGAAGGTCGCAGTAA
>CAMCSM010000042.1 GCA_945877805.1 Methylacidiphilum caldifontis
CGAAAAGGCAAATGATTTTTTTCTTTTCGAAATTCCTAAGGGGAGAACCTTGGGAAGCTTTGCGCCTTTGCGTGAGGCAATGTCTTTATCCCTGTTTGAATGTTTTTTAAGTTCGCTTCACAACTGTGCCCCGACCTGTCGGGGCTGTGCCATTCCCCATTCCATGGGGACAGTTGCTCTTAGGAATGCACGAAGGAACCAATTTTTATGTTTCTATTCAGTGAAATCATGGGGAAATCTCGCTGGAGGCTCTATCAGATTTCAATGAAGGGCTGATACGGCTCTTTGCCGGAGCGATAAAGAGGAATGAAGCGGCGTAAGCGATACCAGCGCGGAAATCGTTTCGTAAAGAGACTCGCCATTCCCATCGACCCGAAAGTCAAAAGCAGATGGCTCCATCCAGGGATCGAAAGCTGTGTAATCACCGCAGAGGTAAAAAACTGAATTCCCCAAGCCATAGAGATACATTCGTTAATGCGCTGAAAATGAAATCCGTTCGCCATCTCTTCTGGAAAAAATTCTCGAACGAGATCGGAGGTGAACGGTTTTTTGCGGACAAGGCCTTGCACGACAAAAGAGCCTAAAAGAACTCCAGAAAACCAGCCGGCATTTGAAAAGAGAGGATGCTGAACTGAAAAGATCCCCATCAAAATCTCACTCATCGCAAAGATCAAAAAAGCGATTTGAAATGAAATCAGCTTTTCAGAGTAGCAATAAAGATAAGCAACGATCGCAAGCCCCATCAAACAACCCCCGAGTACTGAGGAATAAATGGCATTCCCCAGTGTGTAGAGAATCCATGGCAATGGGATTAAGAAAAGTTTCTTTCGAAGATCTTTTTTTCGTTCCTCAGGAGTTCTTCTTATTCGCCGTATATTCACTGAAGACTCCTAAGCAAACTTCACGTTTCACCTCTTCAAATCCAGCCTCTTGAAGCGCCGTCATCACTTGCTCAGGAGTCACCATCTCATCCATCGTGAGCCAGTAATAGGCCATCAGCTTGTAGGCAGAGTCACTCCCCGTAAATACTTTTGTGAACCACGGAAGCGCTGTTTTAAAATAAAAACGGTAGATCGGATAGGCCCACGCTTTTTCCGGCTTGGTGACATCCATAATCAAAAGTTTAGCTCCCGGTTTCATTACTCGATGAAACTCTCGAAAGGCATTCACGAGATTGTCGACATGTCGCAAGGCAAATCCCATCGTTAAATAATCGTACCGTTGATCGGGAACGGGGATCGACTCCGCCATCGCTTGAAGATGCTCTGAATCCAATAACTTCTTCGATTCCTCTAACATTCCACGGCTTGGCTCCACGCAGGTCACTAGCTTTGAATCCCCCACGACTTTGGCGACGGCACGCGCCGTTGGACCGGTTCCACTCGCAATATCGATCGCACGCATCCCTGGTTTCAATCCATGGCGTTTCAGGGCATCGACTCGATACCAATTCCCTGAACCAAACCAGCCCCATTTCGCAATCGCTTCATAATGAGGAGCCGACTCGTCGAAAATCTTACGGAGAAAACTCTGTTTCTCCTCTAAATTTTGATACCATTGACCAAGAACAGGATGCGGCTTCATAAATGAAGATCTGGAGATATTCTCCCATTGGACAAGAGCAAACCCATGATTAGTTCACTATAAATTCAGTAGCGCAGAGCATCCGCAGGAGTTCAAGCGGATACGGGAAAAGTTGGGATTGCGAAAAAGTTTAGTGGCCGTAGAAAGGGATGTCAGTGCAACATTTGGCTGACGACATAAATTTATGAATCAACTTCGTTGCCAAAAATGTTCAGCCTTAATTGTTAGCCGTAAGTTTTCGAAGTGCACGACATGTGGGGTTAATCTGTCTTCTTCATTAGTTATGACTAGTGAGCAGGCGAAGAAAGTTGCTGAGATTGACCAGCATACGAAAAATGTGCATGAAGCGAGTCTTAAATGGCACAGTCAGATGCCTTCACAAGATTTACGCAGAGGCGGCTCTCATTGATTGAGTGCCTTTACTGGGGTTCAGTAGCTTACACTTTTTGTGCGTTTAATGAGGAGTTTATAAAATAGGAAAGGATAAAAAAGTGTCAGGTTTTGGACCGAACCAATCAAAACGCCATTCTTATTTGACGTTTTACTTCATTTATTAATTATTATTTTGCGTTTTACTTCATTTTATGCTATTTTTTCCTCACTAATGCGCGCTTTACTACAATCCGATATCTTTTTTGCGAACCAAGACACCACGGTTTCTATCCGCCGTTCCGTGATCGCTCAAAAGCTATTCCCCGTCGTTCGAGGAATCTACTCCCATCGACCGATCAAACCCGAGGATGCGATTGAATTCATCCAAAATAATACTTGGAAGATCGTCGCCCATTACTTCCCAGAGGCTTTACTTTGTGATCGCACCGCTTTTGAACTTCGCCGATCCCCTAAAAATTGCCTCTTCGTTATCCATTCCAGATTCCGCCCCTTAATCCTCCCCGGGCTCGCGGTATTTCCCAGAAAAGGAATCGCCCCCCAGGAAGATGACGGATTCTTCGCCGAAGGATTGCGGGTCTGTTCTCAGGATCGAGCTCTACTCGAAAATATGCGGCCCTCCAGAGAAACCGACATCAAAGATCGAAATACCCTCTCCCCGTCTGAAATGGAAGAGTGGATCGACAAAATCCTTCGTCTGCCCGATGGGGAAACCACAATCAACAGGCTCCGTGATTTCGCTCGCGACAAAAGCATCAAATTGTCCATGCCTCAAGAATTTAAAAAAATCGACAAAATCATTGGCGCAATGCTCGGAACCCGTAAGGCTCGACTCATTTCCCCCATTGACATCTCCCGATCCAAAGGAGAAGGCTTTGACCAAGATCGCCTCACTCTCTTTGAAATTCTTACCGATCATCTCCATAACCTCTCCCCGTCCCTACGTTCCGAGCGACCCGCCGCCGAGCAGGCCTTCCTCCCTTTCTTCGAATCCTACTTTTCAAACACCATCGAGGGTAGTCAACTCACCGTCGAAGAGGCCTTTAAAGTGGTTTCCAGCGGGGAAATCCTAGCCCAACGCCCCAAAGATTCTCATGACATTCTTGGAACCTTCCAAATCGTGAGCGACCCCCGTGAAATGGCACTTACCCCAAAAAACTTCCCTGAATTTGAGCAGCTCCTTTGCAAACGTCATTTTACGCTCCTTCAGGCCAGCCCCACTTTATCCCCAGGTGAATATAAAACCCAAGAAAATCAGGCCGGCAACACCCTTTTCGTCACCTCTAACCTTGTCCGGGGAACTCTTAAAAAGGGCTTTGAATTCTATCAAACCCTTCCCGACGGGTTTAAAAAGGCCACCTTCATGATGTTTCTCGTTTCCGAGGTTCACCCCTTCACCGATGGTAATGGCCGTATCGCTCGGATCATGATGAATGCGGAACTTGTCGCAGAAAAACAACAACGCATCATGATCGTCAATGTTAATCGCCCCGAATATATCAGCGGCCTTCAGGCTCTATCCAATAATAAAAGACCCACCGGAATTGTCCAAGTCCTAGACTTCGCCCAACGCTTCGCCTGCCAAATCGATTTTTCAAATTTTTCCCAAGCAAATGCCTTGCTGGAACGCTGCAATGCCTTTGTCGAATCCTCAAAGGCCGTTGAGTACGCTATCAAACTTACCCTCCCTTCAAAGCTCCTCCCCTTCGCTGCGGCGCTGCGGGAGAATCAGTTTTAGGGATTTCACTTTGCGCTCTCTGCGCTCTTTGAGGTTAAAAACCAGAGAAACTCTATCCCCGCTTACAAAACTGCGATCGAGAGGAGTTGCGCCCCACAAGGCACGTTCCCCTGCGCCAGGCAATGAGCATTTCCAATGGTTGTGGATAACTCTCGCTTATAAAACTGCGCTCGGGGAGGACTTGAACCTCCATGTCTTTCGACACTAGAACCTGAATCTATTTTTTCTCATAGGTAAGAGGTCAATTGTCCGCAGAATTGTCAGCAAATTTCAGGCGGTTTTGAGGTGGACGATAATGATTCGTAATTTTTTACTCCGAGAAGAAATCGAAACTGTAATTCTAATTTTTCTAGCATTGAGGGAAGTTTCTTTTCAAAATCTTCTACCGATTTTTGAATCTTTTCTAATGCTTCATGTCTGGATTCTCTAGTATCAAGTGCCTTAATGTTCCCCCAAACTGATTGCGTAATTGCGTTACTTCGGATTTCTTTAATAAATCGGTAAAGATCATTGGATAATGATTCAGGAAGATAAATTTTATTTCGTTCCCAGAATAAAAATAATTCAGTTTGTTTTTCAAAGTAATTTTTTTCCATGATTTCGGTATTTTCCTGATAAGAAATAAAATCTTGAGCGGCGTATTTATAGTCCACCATTTTCCCATAAAGAATTGCAATTACTTTTGCTTGTTTTTTATGAAGACTTGAAAATCGTATTTCGTGCTCAAATACTTCTTTGCGCAGCTTAGACGCTTCGTTCTGTAAGATTCGTTCGGCCCAGAGTTTACCGAACCAAGAGGAAAATCCTAAAATAATAATCCCTGCTCCACCGACAGAGGTGATTATTGCTCCTGATATTTTAAATATTTCGTTAATATCCATAGGATTACCTAACTTATATTATTTACATTTCTGAACCACTCCAAAGGGTTTTCTTCTAGGCTCACAGTATATCTGCCTTGAGTAAGTGACATTGGGGGTGGCATGAAGCTTTTGATAAATTGTTGCATTTTTTCATCCATCAACGGACATTAGTGACCCATACAGTTCCTTTTTTAGAGCTTCGAGATTTTTCTGAAAATCAAGATCTTGTTAGTCAATTTTATCGGGCTTATCTCGGTTCAAAAGCGATTGCGAAGGAAATCGCCCCGTACACCTCTCAAATCGATCTACTGGTTTGCGGACACAGCGGGCCTCGCGTCGGTCCGGTCAGCGTTCATGGTATGACGGGCATTAATATCGGCTCCGAATACGGGAAGCCGCTCTCCTATATCCACGACCCTAGCCAAAAAATTAAAATGATTGCAAAATGAAAACCGTCTTCATGATCAAATGGTTTCTGTCCGCAAAGCCTTGAAATCGTTTGAAGAAGTTGTCATTCACCAGCATGTCCACGAATGCATCGAAAAATCGACAGATCCCAGTGACGGGAAGAAGAAGTTAAGAGATTTGCTTATCGTTTTAGAGCGTTACGTCGAGTAGGAAGTCCTCTAAAATCGGCATGAAAAGCCGACAAAGGGATTAAGGTCATCTGCGGATTCAGTCACTCCAATGTTAACACCTGCGTCCAATTGAATGTCTTGAGTCAGAGCGTAGGTCAGACCTAAATCAACTGTTCCTATCCAACGGGCATCACTTTGTGAGCTTAGTTCACTAAAAAACTCGGTATATCCGCCTAGCTTTCCGATGATATCGTGAGAAAAGGTGATCGAATTCACATACGAGTTATGGTAGTGATTATTGTTCTCGTTGCGGAGAAAATCCATTTCAGTCATCAGTCCCATGCTCCATCCCATTGGCAATTCCACAGCCAAAGGAAAAATTACGCCCCCTTCGACATCATTATTGCCGAGACGATCCTGACTGGTTGGCACTTTGACAAAAGGCATGATTCCAAAAGAGGTCTTACCTCCGTCATTTCCCCAGAAATTATTTTTAAGGCGAAAGGTCATATCTCCAAATCCCGATTGACGTTCTGCAGTCTGCTCGACTTGATCTTTCGTTCGGACATGGTTGAAACTTTCGATCACCATCTGAAAATCCATGTGGTTTAAAAGACCGACCTTGAGATTCACGGGGGCGGCTGACCATCTTTCGGTAATAACATCTCCCCCTCTGGATTTGTCATGGTCATGGGAATAAGTGAGGATGTCAGATTCTATTTGGAAGTGTCCCGCATCCACTGTGTAGGGGCTTTCGGTCTTGTCAGGACGATCCGTGCTCATTTCCCTCATTTGTTCACGGGGCGTGGGATTGAATAAATGATAGTCAGATTTATCCAAAGGGGTGGGTTCTTGAGCCTGAACAACACTAATAAAAGCCATCGAGAAAAAAATCGGAAGACCGAAACAAACTCCATTTGTAAGAGTGGAAGGGATATTTTTTATATGTAGATTTAAATTCACAATGTAGCATAGGATACATTCTTGCATTCCTCGATGTCAAGTGCATATTCTTTCTCCTTGTGAGTCCCAAAGCAAAACAACTCCATATTCGACCCTCTCAGCTTCAGGCGGACAGCATGAAGCAGACCCGACAAAAACATGCCCATGAAATAACGGAGGACTATGTGGAGGCGATTGCTGATTTAAACCTCTCCGTAGGCGAAGCCCGTGTTGTGGAGCTAGCTCATCGTCTGGGAGTTACTCATGTCACGGTCAATCGCACTATTGGACGATTGCAAAAAGCGGGATTTGTGACGTCTCAACCCTACCGCGCTATTTTCCTTACTGAGAAAGGGAAAAAACTCGCTGAGATGTGCAGAAGTCGTCACGAGATCGTGGTTGCATTTCTTTGTAGTATGGGAGTCCCTCAAAAAGTGGCTGAAATTGATGCGGAGGGCATTGAGCACCATGTAAGTCCTGAAACTCTATCGATTTTTGAAAGGGAAATTAAATTACGCCAAAAAAAGCGTCGCTAGTTTAATCCCCTTACTTTCGAAGGAGTCTCATGGCATTGGCAACGACTAATACCGTTGCGCCTGTATCGGCCAAAATGGCGAGCCATAGACTGGTGTGACCGAGAATGCCCAAGACCATAAAAACAGTTTTCAAGCTTAGTGCGAAGCCGATGTTCCATCGAATAGTACTTAGAACGCTTTGACTGATATCCATGGACACTGAAAGCTGTCCTAAGTCATCTTGCATGAGGGCAATATCAGCCGTTTCGATCGCGGTATCACTTCCAGCAGCGCCCATGGCAATCCCAAAAGACGAAGCCGCTAATGCAGGGGCATCATTAATCCCATCACCTACCATGCCCACAATTCCATACTGTCCTCGAAGCTTTTCAATCTCCAGCTTTTTATCCTCTGGAAGAAGATCTCCTTGAACCCGCGTAATACCGACCTGAGCCGCAACAACGCTCGCTGCCTTTTGATTGTCACCACTGAGCATCACGATTTCCGTAACCCCGGCTTGATGTAGCGCAGCAATGGCAGAAGCCGCCTCAGGACGAATCGCATCACCTACAGCAAGAATTCCTAATACTTCACCACCGCAATTCCCATGAGGTTGATGGCCCACAACCACAATACTTAACCCCTTCTCTTGAAGTCGAGAAAGACGTTCTTCCAAATCAGAATTGCAGATACCCAGTTCGTGGACAAGACGATGGTTTCCAACAAAATAACGATGACCCTCGATTTCTCCCAAATTACCTCGACCACTGCGATTTTCAATTTCTCTCGCAGGACTCAGCTCTACTCCCTGGGCGGCCGCATAATCAACCACGGCCCGAGCTAAGGGATGCGTGGATTTGGCATCTAAACCGGCGGCAATCCGAAGAATCTCTCGATCTGGCATTCCATTCCAACTAATGATTTCTAAAACCCGAGGACGACCTTCTGTGATCGTTCCTGTTTTGTCGACCGCCAAAGCCTTCATTTTTCCAATCAATTCTAAATAGGCCCCCCCCTTAATGAGCACCCCTCGACGCGCCAAAACCGTCAGACCACAAACAATGCTCACGGGAGTGGAAACGACCAGAGCACACGGGCATGCAATCACTAAAAGAGTAAAGGCCCGATAAGCCCACTCTTTAGAGTCTCCATCAAAGAAAAGAACCGCCACGCCAAAAACGACAAGGGCGACTAACGGAACTAGGGGAGTGTAAATGGCTGAAAACTTTTCGATAAATCGTTGCGTGGGAGCCCGCTGTTCCTGAGCTTCTTCAACCAAGCGAATAATTTTTGCTAAAGTGGAATCGCTATACAGTTTGGTGACTTGGGCCACGAGTAATCCCGAGCCATTCAGAGTTCCAGAAAAGAGAGAATCTCCCACTTTCTTTTCCACAGGTAAAGGTTCCCCGGTAATGGGGGCTTGATTGACATCAGACTGGCCTTCTGACACGACGGCATCCAGAGGAACTCGTTCACCCGGACGGATCTCGACGATGTCCCCCACAGCAACTTCTGCAAGAAGTGTATCAATCCATGCTGAACCCTTTTTTACTCGCGCACGTGGAGGGGCAAGATCCAATAGTTTGGAAATGGCCTTTCTCGCTCGTCCCACGCTGTAGCCCTCAAGCCATTCAGCCACACCAAAGAGAATAACCACTACAGCCGCTTCTCCCCAAGCACCAATAATCGCAGCTCCAATGCTTGCAATCACAACTAAGGCGTTGATGTTGGGTCGAAAACGAATAATAGACTTGAGCGCCTCGGGCAGCAAAAACCAACCTCCTGCAACCATGCCCATAATATAAATTACAGTATGGAAAACGGGAGAAGCTTTAAACAGATGTTCTGCAGCAAGCCCTACAAGGGTTACGAAAGCACCCAGTCCAAGACTTGGTTCTCTCCAACGATTAACCCCATCCTGGCCATGATCATGATCACAAGAGTTGCATGAGGAATCTTTTTCATGATCCTCCTGATGAGAAGGGTGAGGTTCGTTGGGTTTCATTGTATTTTTCCGGAATAATCGATGCTCATGGAACGAAAAGGTGATTTTACGACTCCTTCAATTAAGCACCATATATGTGTTTACAGGAGCCACACGAAGAAATGATCTTCGGTGGCTCCTGCTTATAAACAGCTATTAAGATTACCAATTCTTAATGTTTATGACCTTCGTGCGCGCCCTCTTTGCCATGCTCACAACTGCAGGCATATTCGGCTCGATTACATTCTTTGCAGATTTCTGTGTGATAATCGACCCGGAAGTTTTGGGGCTTTGACACTGCATCATTTTTAATTTGGATCACGATACGATATCCATCTCCTTCAGGAAGAGTGGTTTTGGAAACAAAAGAGTCTCCGACTTTCTCTAGCTCCAGTGCTACTTTTCCAAATTTAGCTTCTACAGTGATTTTAACCTCTTGAGACTTAATCGGCACCGGTTTCATGGCATCATCATAAAACGTGACACTTGCTTTCTTGTTGGGCGGGACGAAAAATTCTGCGTGTTGTGGTTCACTTTCAAGGAGTTTACCTCCTTGGGGTCCAGGAATAATTTTATGATTGTGATCGTCAGCAGCTATTGCGTGCGAGCCGATCAGAAGAGCGACGAAGAGAAGTTTGATTGCAGTTTTCATATTGGATTTCCTTTTGTTGATGGTTAATTTTCAGATTTTATTTTTGATTTCTTCTCGTTTTTCAGCCCAGGCATAAAGCGTGGGCAAAAGAAGTAGGGTCAAAAAAGTTGCGCTGACAATTCCCCCGATGACCACAGTGGCCAGAGGACGCTGAACCTCCGCTCCAGCTCCCGAGCCGAGAGCCATCGGAAGAAATCCGAGACTGGCGACCATCGCAGTCATGACGACAGGACGTAGGCGTGTCATGGATCCTTCCCGGACCGATTCCAGGACATTGCGGCCTTCTTCCCGGAGTTGGTTAAAATAAGTGACGAGCATCACCCCGTTGAGAACCGCAACACCTGAGAGGGCTATGAATCCGATTCCTGCGCTGATACTAAACGGCATCCCTCGGAGCCAAAGGGCGAAGATTCCCCCTGTCATGGCTAACGGAATCCCCGTGTAGACCAATACGGCCTGACGAAGGCTGTTAAAGACCATGAAGATCAGTAAGAAAATAACAGCAAGAGCAACTGGAACGATCACCATAAGGCGAGCCCTGGCTTCCTGCAGATTTTTAAACTGTCCCCCAAACTCAATACTATACCCAGGCGGCAGTTTAATCTGCTCCTGAACCTTTTTCTGTGCTTCAAGGACAAAACTTTCCACGTCCCGGCCCCGAAGATTAATCATGATCGCTGCTCGTCTTTGTCCATACTCACGGGAAATAGCATTTACTTTTTCAGTGACCTTAAAATCTGCAACTTGTCCTAAGGTCAAGAGACCCCCTTCGGAAGTACGTATCGGGAGGATTTTCATTTCATCGACCCGTTTACGCAAGTCTTCAGGCATTCGTATCATAATCGGATAACGACGATTCCCATCAATTAAGCGACCTGCTTCACGTCCTGCGAGGGCGGATTCTACTGCTTCGTTGATTTCATGAGCATGAACGTTGTATTTACTCATCGCTTCACGGTTTAACTTGATTTCAAGCATGGGAGCCTTACCCAAGGCATCAAATTCAACATCTGCAGCTCCGGGAACCTTTTCTAAAATTTCACGTGCTTCAGTGGCGATACGTTCAATTTCGGTAAAATCCTCTCCAAAAACTTTGACCGCAATGTCCGCCCGAGTTCCTTCCAAGATTTCATTAAAACGCATTTCGATCGGTTGGGAGAAGAGGTAGGCTTGTCCGGGAACCTGCACGCCCATTTCCCCACTCATTTTATTAGCCAACTCGTCTTTTGTTTTTGCTGAAGTCCATTCATTTTTAGGTTTGTAGAAGATATAAGTATCGGCGACGTTCACGCCCATCGGATCCGTGGCCACTTCAGCCGTTCCGATACGTGAGAAGGTCGAGGTGACTTCGGGGAATTTATCCAAAAGAACTCTTTCTGCCTTTTCCTGCATCGCTATCGAAGCATCTAGTCCTACACTGGTTGTCCGAATCATGTGCGTGGCAAAAGAACCTTCATCCAGCTGAGGAACGAATTCCGCTCCCAATTGAAAAAATACCAGAATGGAGAGAGAGAATAAACCGACAGCAATCCCGACGACCATCATACGTGCCCTTAGTGCAAATTCCAAAATCGGGGCATAGACTGATTTGATCCACGCAATCGCAGCATTGTCTTCTTCACTGATATTTCCTTTTAGAAAATAGGAACAAAGAACGGGCATCAGAGTAAGAGCCAAAATCAAGGCTCCCACCAGTGCAAAAATGACCGTCCATGCCATCGGGGTAAACATTTTTCCTTCCACTCCAGTGAGGGAAAGGATCGGAATATAGACAATTGTGATAATCAGAACACCAAAGAAAGTAGGAGTTCCTACTTCCTTGGCAGCAGCCAAAACGGTATGACACCTTTCTTCAACCGATAAGGGTCGATGAAGCTCATGTTGTCGTAGCCCAAGGCGGCGAACGATGTTTTCTACCATCACCACAGCTCCATCGATAATCAGACCAAAGTCAACCGCTCCCAAGCTCATAAGGTTTCCAGACATCTTTGTTTTGACCATTCCCGTAATGGCAAAGAGGAATGAAAGGGGGATGGCGGACGAGACAATGATGGCCGCCTTCCAGTTTCCCAGCAAAAGAAGAAGCACAACCACGACAAAGATGGCTCCTTCAAAAAGATTTTTTTCAACCGTGGCGATGGTTTTATCGACTAAAATCGTACGATCATAGACCGTGATGACCTCGACTCCTTCAGGGAGTTTCGGTTTGATTTCTTCCATCTTTTCCGCCACCCGTTTGGCAACAATCCGACTGTTTTCACCCGCGAGCATTAACGCGGATCCAAGAACAGCCTCTTTTCCGTTATGTGTGGCAGATCCCGTTCGAATGCTTGATCCAATACCAACCTCTGCAATGTCCTTAATTTTGAGAGGGGAAGTTCCGGAACGAAATTTGATCGGTAAGTTTTCGATTTCCTGAGCCGTTTGAACTCGTCCATCCGCTCGGATGGTAATTTGTTCTCCTCCCATTTGAACAGATCCTCCACCTGCATTATCGACATTTTCCTGAACCACTGTGACGATGTCCGAAAAGGTGACCCCTGTTCCCAGGAGCTTTTCAGGTCGTGGTTGCACGACGATCTGTTTTTCATATCCGCCAGAGGCACTGATCTCGGCAATCCCGGGAACCGTCCGAAGTTGAGGCTTAATGATGAAGTCTTGAATCAATTTCAATTCCATCAATTGCTCTTGGCGAGTCGCGGGCTTGGATCCGGCGTAATCCTTTTTGTAATCAACGACGTAGTAATAGATTTCACCCAGACCTGTGCTGATTGGGGCAAGTTTCGGAGTTAAACCTTTGGGAAGTTCGTCCGCAGCATTGATGATCCGTTCGCTGACCAACTGACGGGCGCGGTAAATATCAGTCTCATCTTCAAAAACCAATGTTACTTGAGAAAGACCCGTTTTGGAGAGAGACCTCATTTCGGTCATTCTTTGAATGCCTGACATTTCCATTTCGATCGGATACGTGACCAGCTTTTCAATCTCCTCAGGAGCTAGACCCTGAACCTCGGTATTGATCTGGACTTGAACATTAGTGATATCGGGAACAGCATCGATCGGAAGATGCAGGGTTGCCCATATACCCACGCACAAAAGGGCAAGAGCCGCTAAAATAACAAAAAAACGCTGACGCATGGAAAAATCTAAAATTTTATCAATCATAATAATCCTTTAATGAGAGTGGCCGCCGCCTTTAGTCGAACGGAGTTCAATGAGATAGAGAGCTTCAACGGGTTTAACTGCAATCGTGTCGCCTTCATAAAGACCTTCTGTAATTTCGACAAAGTCCTTGTTTTGGGCTCCGATCTTAATTTCAGTGCGAACCAGAAAATCTCCGTTTTTCACAAAAGCAAAGGTTCCTGTTGATGTTTCAAGAACGGATGATCGGGGAATGTTCAAATGTTTTTGAGAAGCATTTCCCAGAGGAACTTCTACTTCAATAAAGTCCCCAACTTTCAAATGATTTTCCTTATCTAGTATTTCCAAAATAGCTTCCGATTTTCCCAAAGTGGAAAGTTGTGCTGGATCGATTTTAAAAATCACTCCTTGATATCCGAACTCGCCATCTTTTTTGGAGTCCCACTTGAGCTTTTGCCCAGACTTTAGTTGTTTCTCTACTTCCGAAGAAACAAGAGCTGTTGCATAAGCATTCCCTTGACGTTCCTGCCCATAGACTTTGGACGCTTCAACTGCAGAGCGATAGATCTGAGCCGTTAGGCGAACCTCCGACTGAAAAGCACTTTCGGAGACTTCAAGCAATTCAAGTCCTAAGGAAGTTTTTGTTTCCTCTAAGAGCGTTATTCCTTTGCCTTCTTCGTAAGTTGCCCCAGAACTTTCCGATCCATGGTCGTGGCCTTCTTCCTTTCCTTCAGCCTCAGGCTTCTTATTTCCTTCCGGTTGATCTCCGCAACCGATTAATCCCAAGAAGAAAACCCCTAATCCCAATCCTTTTAAAATTCTTTTCATATAACCTTTATTGTTGGGTGGTGTTAGGGTTTTGAGGGGTTGATATTGCCCCACCCGTCAAAAGATCTAAATCCAGCCAATTCTTCCAAACACCTAAAAGGGCATCATTTCTAATTTGTAAGGAACTCAAAAAGCCTCTCTGCATTTCGAGAAAAATCTGGATTCCAATCGTACCCGTGCGGTAATGGCGATCCGCCAGATCAGAGGCCTCTCGAAGCTTTTTCATTGTGTCTCCTGAGAATTGCTCCATCTGCTTTCGATCCAGTTCATAAGCTCGGTAACGTCTGGCAATCTCTGCCTCCACTTTACGACGTGCATCCAAGAGCATGGCGTCCGCCTGAGTCTGACGAGCTTTGGCGGTTGCAATATCGCCTTGATTCCAATTCCAAAGGGGGAATGTCAGTGAAATGGTCGCTCCAAAGTTTTGTTCGGAGCCTCCAGCCTTATCCTGACTAAAAAAAGGTCCCACTGAAAAATCAGGAGCAATATCCAATTTTGCCGCCGTCACTTCTTTCATCGCCTTTTCCAACTCGACGGTTCTCATCTTGAGTTGAAGATTGCCGGAAAGACCCGTTAAAATGAGAGTATTTTGGTCTTTGGCGGCAAGTCGGGGGATTTCCATCGAGGACTCAATTTTCAGAGTTTGACTCGAAGGAAAACCAAGCAACGCATTAAGTTCAAGTCGGGTTTCCTCTCGGGCTTGAATAAATTCTTTGGCCGATTGTTGTAATCCGATCAAGCTTCCCTCGATGATTCGAAGTTCGAGTAGTTGTTGAGTTCCTGCTGATGGGCGTTCCTGAAGAAGCTTTACGAGCCCGGAACTGCGTTCGCTGATTTCTGCTGCAGCATCGGCATTCGTGGATGCCGTGAGATATTGCAATGCCAAACTTCTCACCTGTCCTTCCAAGGAGCGGTGAAACTGTTGAAGGCCTAATTCTGCCAATTCGATATTTTTATTGGCGATGGCCTTACGCAGAGATCCTTTACCGGGAAATTCAAAGGTCTGGACGATGGATAATTCTCGAGTTGTTCCTTTGTTTTGAAGGGAGCTATCTCCAGCTTTGACTCGGCGTTCACCGTATTGAGCCGAAATTTCCGGATTTTTCCAAAGTCCAGCTTGGGTTCGCTCTCCTTTCATGGCAATCACTTCGGCTTGGTAAAACCGAAGTTCGGCGTTATTATGCAACGCCTGTGATGTTAATTCATCAATCGTAGTAGATCTTAAATAGTCTACTGGAAACAGCAAACCGACAAGAAGGCACACGCCTCCTAAAAAGGTGGGGATTTTCATAAGTTCAATGGATTCGGAGAAATTCCGACCCTTTTAAATTTAGGATCCGTGAGACTCACACTGGGAGTGGGAGCACGGAACATATTTGACGCGAATCACATGACTTTGTGAAATTTCTTCGTTAAATGTCACTTTGTAGGATGAATACTTGTGGGTAGAGTCATCTTTAGGAAGCATCACAGGAAGGCGATCCATACCCTGGGCGGTAATTTTTCCGTTGGAATCGACTAACGAAACATGAACATGGGCTCCGAGTGTTGTGTGATAAGGGGTCACACGCCAAATTCGACCCTCTACAGATGATTTTTCAATACGAACGGAGTCCACTCGTCCAGCCGAGGAATCTTCTTTCTCAATGACAGGCCTACTCCACGAAGATGATACACTGCCGATAAGAATTAAAGTTGCTAGGACTGTGATAAAACCGCGATTTGTACTCATTAAATTTTTCATAACCAACCTCAGATTTAAAATGGTGGCACATACGTGCCCCATGACTTTTGATGAACGATCGAACGAATAAAACCTCATTCACGGAGGAGTAAGGTCTAGGTAAATATACGGGAGATCCCGGAATTAACAGATAATCTGAGGGGGATAATCAATTCCAAAAACAGGCCCATCAGGGGCAACTTGATGAAGAGTCAGAAAAGCGGGCAATTCTTTAGCTAAAAAATCCAGCAAATGAATCGAAGATTCAGAAATCAAAGCAAGATGACATATACAATTTACAGAGCAATGAGGAGCGGGATGACTTGAATCGCTTTTAGATGTATCATGATCATGTTTTTCAATACATGAGGCTAACCCTGATTTTTCCACTACTACAGTCACGCCTTGAGCAAAAAAGAAAAACGCGACAATACATCCAATCAAAGGAATAAAAGTCTGTATGGCACGCATAATGAAATAGTTAATTGAAATTACTAAAAAGTCAAAGTTAAATTTTATTTCGTAAGTATTTTCTTGAGCGTTCTCTAGTGCAACCCGTATTCCCTCCAGATTGATCGCTTACTACCCCTTTTCAGCAACACCCTACGTGGTATCTCACACCATTGTTTCATATCGCGGTACATCCTCTCTCTTTAGAGGTGCCGCACTTTTCAACCGACCTTTTTTAGGCTACCCCCCGTAGCACTTTTCAACCGGCGTTTACACTCTGGCAGCCTAAAATCAACAGCGATCATCACAAGGGTATCGTTTTTAAGCAGATCTTCAGTTCTTTAAGCACATCCAACAACTTTCCTCCCTGAGGTCGAATCGAAACCAATCTTGGATGCCACGCCAGAACAAGCTGGCGAGGCGGTCAAAGGAGAGACCGTCGGTAGAGAGTAGTTTTTTAAACATAACTTCTTAGTTATGCAATATACGTTATTCATGCTACTTGGTAAATTGATCATATGATATTCTTTCAATATGTACTACATCCAAGAAGGCGATTTGAAGAACCCAGAGGAACTCCCGCAAATTGAAGCCCCCGAGTTTATTTTACTCTGGAGCGAAGGACACTGTGCCGGTACTAAGGACAATAAAACGAGAATCTACTGTGGAGAGCGAATCATTTGGGAGCAAAGCGCAGGATGGGAGCACTGGCGGGAATTTGTCCGAATTGCGGCAATTCTCAAAGCCCGATACGGAGAATCGATCATGGATCTGATTCCAACCGGTCAAGCCTTGGCGAATCTCGGAGGGGATGCCCTTGGATCTCCACTCACCATGGATAAGGCACGGTTTTGGCTCTTCGGCTCATGGAACCTGAATGTCTCTCACAGAAGTTCTTGGGCATGGGACGGCATGGGTGCTCGGAGAGTAAAAGACCCAAATGCACCGATTGAGCGTGGATCATGGGATGACCTAAAGTCCGAGGAATCGAGGAAATATATCGAAGGGCTCACCGGATATGAAATCATCCCTCCTGATAAAAGCCTGATCTACGGACGGCCGAGCTTAGGAAAACGATTCAACGAAAGGCCCTGATTTATGGAAGAAATAGAAATCGGAGACGGAGCCGAAGGAGGACAACTCAACCTCCTAGACGACAAAGAGCTTGCTGAATACTACCTCAGCCTTAAATCTTTCCAATCAAACGCAATCAACTCCGCAAAGTCTGAACTCCAACAGCGGGGACTTTTAATTCCCAAGCGGTCTTAGCGATTCTTAGATTGATCTTGAATCGGTCGGTTTTGGTGACAATTTACCCTCAAATGAGAGAGAAAGTTACGAATTTAATTAAAACAACTGGTCGGTTGTATAACTGTTAGGCGTTTCCTCGCGCGTCCTATGAACGAAGACCAAAACAATCCGACTTCGACACGCTCACCGAAGCGTCACATCGTTGCGCTAGTAGTCTTTGCGCTCGTTGCAGCAGGAGCCATTGCCAGCTACCGCAGTTATACTCAGCGGCCACGCGCTTTCATTCAGCACTGGAGCGAGCGGTTTCGCACCGTGGACAGTCTCGACACTGCCAAGCGACTTGAGCAGTCCGAGCCGGTTGTTGTTCGGTCGCTTCCATCGGGCGAGTGGTTCATCGCCACCTGCGAGCATTCGTGTTGTTCGGGAGCCGGCTTCGACGCCACCGTTATACGCGACAGCACAGGAGCCATCTACGCGGACACGACACATACATTTTGCGGCATCGAGGGCTTGGGCGGAGAGCTTAGTGAGCATCTCGCCCCAGCGACTTCACTTGCAGCATTTTATTCCGGCCTCTCCCAACTCAAGCTCCAAAAACAATGAGACCGGAAACGCCGAACAATAAAAAGATCTCTTTAAGCTTGAATCGATTCGGACTTAGGACGTTTGTTTCTTGGCTTCCAGATTTTTTGTCATCTGGTTGCAGAGAGCTTGAAGCCACTTGTTTGCTGCCTCGTCCTGAGCTTTCTTGATCTGTTCTTTGGTTTCTTCCACTATCCAAAGATAACCCATAATCGATAAAAGTTCATCAGGTTATTTTAGTAAAAAGTAGTGACGTTCCGTGACTGAGCGTGACATTCTGAAATCCATAAAGTCGGGCATTTTCGGGAACTAGCGTGAATGAACATGACTTAACGGGAGAAATTAGGAAGCAACTGGATAGATGAAGTGAAGTCAGAATCAAGTCATTGCGTGACATCTTTCATACTCAAGGACAGCTTCTATTGGATAAAGAGGGCAACCACATTGCTTCACAAACGAAGGTCCTTGCTTCAGCGATCTCCAATTTGAAAGCGTCTTGAGCGTGATTTTAAACCTCCAACGTCTCATAAGTTCATCCGGGGACAGATAAACAGTGTCTTTGGTAATTTGATTTGTGTTCATTTTTTTAATCCTTCATTGAATGGCCAAGTCCTGATCCACTTCTTAATTCCTTATCCTTTTTCCCACAACCCCCACAAGTACTATATCTACTAGAAAAAACCTAAGTTTTCTAAAAGCTATACAGGGTTGTGGGGGTTGTGGGGTTGTGGGGAATCCTTACCGAAAGAATAGAGCTTTTCGAGAATGTATCCCTTCTCCCCTCGATAGGTGTTTTGTTCGGTACGGGTGACAAAAAACGATTCAACTTCACACCTTGTTCCCTCTTTAAACAAGGTCGCCATCTTTATTCCGATGATTTTGTTGGCTTTACTAACATCCCCAACATCTTCCGGACGCCCCCCAGGGATTTCAATTTCATGATCAAAAGCAAATTCGGCAAGCTTGCTCGCATTCAGCCCATGCCCCCATTCACCTGTTTGTTCCATCGCTAGGCATAAATTCCGAACAAAATTAAGACTTGGGTTACTGACTCGAACTTGAGCCAACAAATGACCATCCATCAAAGGTGCTAGTCCTAAAATATCTTCCGTGACAGCTCTAAGGGTTGAAGCCCAATCCCTAAAATCATGTTGAGGAGGTTGTTTCTTTATCTTTCCTTTTGCGTGCCATTCTTGGATGACGGCAAAAACACACCCAAGATAAAAGGGCTGATTCTTTTTGATGTGAGTCAATAAATCGCCTTCAGGGTACTCCTTAAACTTGTAATCCGATGGTTGTTTTTTGATCCGACAAATCGAAGATCGATTCGCAAAATCTCGGGTTGATTCGACCCCATTTGAAGTAAGGAATAAAAAGTACTTTGACGGATCTATCTCAACATTCCCGACATGGGGAATACGTGCGTCGAATCTTCCTTCAGCGGTCATAAAAGCCTCGATATGCTGACTATCAACCTTGCCTCGAAAGTTTTCTAGTTGCAAAAACGGGGAACCATTAACGAGTGATTGATTGAATGATTCATCAACACTACCGACACCTCCTTTTCGATTTGTGATTATCGACAGATTTTCGTTGTAAATGGCTGCAATAATTTTGTGTCGAAAGGTTTTTCCCGATTGAGATTCATTTGCTTCTGCGACATCGCAAGGAACCGAGCCATTTATAAAGCCCCCAAGTTTTAAGGCTGGAGTGAGGATCGACGCAATAGCCCGTGTTTTATCGCTTGGTGTAACAAAATCGAAATCACTGACAAGATCGAATAACGCCGCTTTTGCATCGCTGAAAAGAACTTGAAGTGGTTTCTCGCTTTTAAAAACGAACATCTTGGTTTCTGCATCATATCCTTTGCCTGAGACATGAATCTTCCCGTCCTTTTCGGTAATGATTGGAAAATTCACCACACCCAAGACTTCAGGAATAATCGTTTTTGCTTCTTGGGTTTCAAGCAAGCCAACTGCCGTTTCCCTCGGGCATTTATTAGTCAAAACTTGTTTTAGTTCTCCTTCCCCACCCCCCCGCCAAACAATTAAAAAAGCAACTTTATCAAATTCGGATCGTGCAGCGTCAGGAGTTAGCGGTCTTAATTTTTCACCATTGCTAAAAATAATAAAAAATTTATCTCCTCTCCTAAAAATTCGATGGGTTTCCTTTAATAACGGAAAAAGTTGTTTAGCTGTGTCGGTAAGACTAACATTTCCACTTGGTAAAACTATTTTTGGTTTTGATACCAAGGAGGAGGGGAATACTGGAGGATTCACTGAAGCATTTTCACTCTTTGGTAAGTCTTCGTATTTCCATGACTTGTTAAGATTCATTTTTTTGCTCCTAAAATTGAGGGGTTGAAGTAAATAACGGATTGACGGTTGCCGTTGTCCCGAAGTCCATCGGGCATTCTGACCATCTGGCATTTCGTCCACGTTGCGGGATCGGCTCCGATGCTGATTGCGTAGTCCATGAACCTCCTAAGCTTGTCCTCGGGTTGCGCGTGGCAGTAGAACCAACCGTGAACACTTTTCCCACCGCTCCGGCATGCCAGAACAAAAGGAGCATATAAAGCTAGATGAGCCAACTTGGCCGCTTGATCGTCCTCCGTGTCCTTATCGAACTCGATCACCAAAAATCGACGTTCTCCGGTATTATCAAGGCACCTTGCGCTTTCGTTACCCTCTTTAGTGATTCCCGTGGGTTTCGACATGGAACTAGGGACGATGAGGGAGAGGGCTGAGAGCGTTCCCTGAAGTTCATCTCGGTTTTGAGTTTTAAACTCTTTTGCTGATGTCCCCACGCATAGGAGAGGATTTCCAGAGAAGAGATGGTCGATGATTGCTTCTGTATGAGATTCTTCATCATTCCATTGAATCGGGCTTTGTTCCCATAGATCCGCAAGCGTCAGCCCTTCCGCAAGAATCTTCTGAATCTGAGTCTCATTTCTTGGCGTCCATGCCTGAAGCTTTAAATTCACACAGACTGGATTCTCGGGATTCCACGCCACAACTTTTGAGTTTTGAATGGCATCCAAGATTTCTTTTTTTGAGACATACCTTCCGCAGGTGGGAGCGTAGCTTTCAAGAATCGAATAAATCTCTTCCTCGTTCCGATAAGGGTGAAGAACCCGCGCAACTCGGAAGAGCCAGTTATGAAAGCCGTCACCCGACTTCGGAGGGGATGAAAGTATGTCGTGAATGAATTTTGGGAGTTGTGTTGTCATTTTACCACCCCTTCCATTTTTTCTAATTGGGATAATACTTTTTGAAGATCGAATACAGTGCTCCGATACCCAACTTTTGCGCCTGTGATCTTTCTTTGTCGCCAGAGCCTTTTTAGTAATGTTCGAGGCCAGCCGGTTTCCTTTTCAAGTGCAGGGAATCCAATTATTTTTTTCATTCGATTCACAAGTTATGAATTAAAAAGTTCGTAAAGTGGTTTGCCAAGAATCTCGGAGATCCGCTGTTTAGTTGCAGGATCTGCGTTGACTCGACCTGTTTCGATCCGGGAGATTTCGATCTCCTTCAACCCTACCTCTTCCGCCAACTGCATCTGAGTCATGCCTTGACTCACTCGCGCCGTTTTTAATCGCATATTTTTCATTTCCATCTCCAGTTTATTACTTGAGAGTGGCGGATTTTCGCCACTCTCAAGGTAATATTTTGGATTTTGTTTATGCGGCTTTTAGGAGTGAAGAACGCACGGGGTCAGCGTATTTATGGAGCAATAACTTGCAGGGGAAGATATCTGGAGTATCTGCGAGAAATTGAGGCATCGAGGAACGCAGAGCACAGGAAGTGACGGATTCTGATGGGTGAGCATCAGGTCGAATGGTACGAAGCCAAGAGCCAAAATTTTTCCAAACGAGTTGTGTATGACAAAGGGAAAGGTATTGAAGCGAGCCTTGAACAATGATTCCAGCTTGAACAAAAATATGGAAGGCATGGATTTTTCTTTGAATGGCTTTTTTGTAGATCTCGGATTCTTTATGAAGGAAGCGATCTTTTTCTCTGCGTTTGGTGGGTTTCATGATTCGAGACCAGAAGTGATAGGAGTAGAGTCCGAGGGAGCGAATCGCGTGTTTAAAAGCGATCTCGATTTTGAAGCGTTTGGCATAAAGCTTTGCGATCTCGATTGGAGGGATAGAAAGATCGGAGCAAAGAATAAGAATACGGCCTCGCAAAGGATGATCGACCCAGACAAAACGAACCAGTTGTTGGGCTTTTCGCCAGAAGAGGTCGAGGGATTTGATTCGAATCATGATCTTGGGTTCCCAAGGGGAAGCAACGCAATCAAAACCATGTTCCCATTGACCAAAGAGTTTGATTTTTTTTCCGTAAATTCTCTTTCTTCCTCGTTTTCCAGGAGAGGGCAAAGTGGAGGGGGTCTCAAAAGCGACCGCATTATTTCGAACTCGTGTGACGAGATGATTGCCGTT
>CAMCSM010000043.1 GCA_945877805.1 Methylacidiphilum caldifontis
CTTTTCAATATGAGCATGCTCAAGCTTCGCGTAGCCCTTATCCACATGACGACGGGCCAAACCTAATACTCGAAGTCCACGCATTGCCATCGCTTCAGCGGCACGATGGATCGCCTCTCGATCAAGTGCGATCAGATTATTATCTTCACCCAGCATATCGGTACAACGCTCAAGTAACCGCTCAAGGGCTCCCACTTTATAGATGGTGCGACCTTGATGTGTTTCATGGAGCGTCGCACGAAACATATATTTGGAATCAAAAGGAATCATATCAATACGGGGTGAATGACAATGAGTGTCCAATCGAATTAATCCTCCCTTTTCAGCAACAACAATCAACGCTGCCTCTGTAGGATCCCCCACAATATGAACGCGACCCTCTTGATAAATAATTTGAGATTCGTTACAAAGGACTCCAGCCAAAAGAGATTCAGCAAGGGCAGGATGTTCAGAAACTCGGACGATGTTGCGATCAAGATAAATATCTCCCTTCGGCTCATACCCCGTGCCGGTGACACGATAAGTTTTTCTGCCAGCATAAACCTCCTGAACCGTCATCTGGTTCTCCGTGAGCGTCCCTGTTTTATCGGAACAAATAACCGTCGTACTTCCGAGCGTTTCAACCGCAGGCAACTTCCTGATGATCACCTGCCGCTTCGCCATTCGAGACATACTTATGGCAAGGACAATCGTCACAGCCGCAGGCAAGCCCTCCGGAATAGCTCCCACCGCCAAGGCAACTGCAGTCATGAACATTTCAACAGGCTTTTCCCCTCGGATCACGCCGATTGTAAAAGTCACGGCAGCAAGCGCGACAATCACCCAAAGCACCCACTTGCTAAAATCGGCAATTTTCTTCATTAATGGCGTGGTGGATTCAACGGCGCTAGCTATAAGATTAGAAATTCTCCCTATTTCTGTCTGATCGCCGATCGCCCAAACAACTCCTTCTGCCTCACCACTCGTGATCAGTGTTCCCATGTAAATAATATTTTTTCGTTCTGAGAGAATCGTATCGAGTGCAATGACATTTGCATGCTTAGAGACCGGAAGCGACTCACCCGTTAACGCAGATTCGTCCGCATGAAGATTATGGACGTGAAAAAGCCGTAGATCTGCCGGGACTCGATCCCCTGCTTGAAGCAGCACGACATCGCCAGGAACAAGTTGATTTGAGGGAATACGGAGTTTACGTCCGTCCCGTCTGACGGTCGATTCGGTGACGACCATTTTAGCGAGCATCTCAATCGCTTTTTCAGCCTTGCTCTCCTGAATGAAGCCGAAAATCGCATTGATGATGACAACAATCAAGATCACGGATGAATCGACCCACTCCCCAAGGAAAGCGGTCACTCCAACTGCAGCGATTAGAATATAAACAAGAGGTTGATTAAACTGTCCAAGAAATTTTTTCCAAAGCGGAACCCCTGAACGAGCGGTAACAGAATTTGGCCCAAATACTTTCTGACGACGATCGACCTCTTGCTCTCCTAATCCTAGGGATAAGTTTACCTCAAGTAAACGAACGACCTCTTCAGAAGGGATCTTATGCCAATCATGTCGATGTGATTTTTTCACGTATTTGACTGTTTCATAAAACAGCTCGGCTTACAAAAAAAAACTAGATTACTCTTCAAAATTTTTGAACAGCAATCGAGCCTCTGATTTTCGGATCCACCCCTCCTCATTTTGCGGAAGTTTGACCTTCGCCCAATTTAAAAACTCATGCTTCATGACAACGACGGTTCCTGCCGGGATTTTCTTACTCTGTGACTCCTCTTCCAACTCCGCAGGGATCGATCTTAAATCGGTTTCATTCACCACCACCATGACCTTCGGATGAGCGCAGACTCCGTAGTCATTCCAAGACCAGAAGGAAATCAAGAGAAGAATCAATCCAAACCCCATTCCGATTGAATTCCAGATCGATTTTCTCATTGCTGTTTTTTGATAGCGAACCTGTAATTCTCGATACAGAGAAAAAAACAAGAGCCCTATTCCGATCCAACCGATCATCTGCCATGTAAACACGGAGAACCACCCCACTGGATTCCATCGATTTTGATAAAGAGGCTCCACCCCATTTGCCGGCGACTGACTTTGTTGCCTCGTCAATTCCAAGTTCCAGCGCAGATCGGAATCGCGAGGATCTAAGAGCCAAGCGGCTAACGCATGGGGATATGCCTCGTTCCATTCCTTTTTTTGAATCAAACAAAGCGATAGATAAGAGTGTGCCCTCCCATCTGAGGGATTCTTCTTTAACTGCTCAATCAAGGCAGTCTTCCCCTCCTCCCATTTTCCAGAGCGATATAAACTCTCAAAATCCTCGGCAACTCCGAAGCTCCCCATCATCAAAAAGGCAACGATGATTAAGGGAAAAATATTTTCAAATAGGAAGAGCCGCCAACGATTCAATTTCGGAATCTGAATCGTACGATAGGCCGATTGCGCCAACGCCAACCACTCTTTGTTTAACTGCTCATTTTTCGAGAAGAGTCGTTCATCACTCATCTCCCAAAGTCGCTTCCAATCGGAGGCCACCCCCCCCCAATCGACGATCGACTCCGCCACTTCATCCGGACTTGGCACAACGGTCGAAAGTGCAAGAAACTCTGTCACTGCTTTCCTCCATGCTCTCAAGCCGATGAGTGAATTTCTTTCGATCTCCCCCAATGCCTTTTTCATCTCTACTAAAGCGAGACGGCGTTGACGATGCGGCTCCGTGATCTCAACATGATCATAAGCTTTTTTGAGCCAAACCCCAAATAAGCCCAATATCATGACGATAATCCCTGAAAACCAAACCACTCGGGAGAACGGTTTCGCTCCCCAACCCCAGCCCACAATCGGATCGCGAGGAAGTTTTGGAACGGGATCAAAACTCTCGGATGAATTCGATTTTCCTTGGGTCACTGAACTTGGTGTGTTGGAAGTTCCAGTATAATTTTGAACTTGAACAGGTGAGCGATTCGACGGTTTTGCCGTCACGGTAATTGCCTCGCTCTCGATTGTTTTATAACTTCCGGCACTCGGATCAAAGTAAACAAAACGGATCGGACCTAACGGATAGCTTCCCTCTTTTTCAGGAATCAAAACGACATCCTCAGAAAGGGTCGCTTCAAAAAGTTTGTTCTTCACATTGGTTTGTGTCGCTCGAGGTTGAATCACGCGAAAGCTCTTCGAGACATCGCGAGCAGGAAGAGAAAGTCCAATGGGCCAATTTCCAGTCCCCTCTAAACTTAAGGTCCAAGTCACCGGCTCTCCGACCATCACCTGCTGAGGAACCACCGTACTTTTAATCTTAAATTGTCCGACCGCTTTCAAGAAATCATGGGGTGCGGGAGGAAGCGGCTTGAGCTGAAAGTCCCCCATAACCGTTTTGACGAGATGATCCTCCATTTGAGGAAAACTAAAGAAACCGGTCCCCCCTGTACGAATTTGAAGCTTTTGTTGAATCGGGGGAAAGGTGATTCCGATCGCTGACTCATCAAAAATCGCCCGTGTTTTTGAGCGGGCCCCCGCATAAGTGCTTCCATTAAAGGAGCTTTGATTCTGCTGCATCTCATCCCACCCTTCGAAAGTGACCCCCGTCGGCTTCCATTCGATCGGTCCAGCGATATTCCCTTCAAAGCGACTGGAAACATAAAGCTCATAAATCAGATCGACGACCTGTCCCACCCAAACACTATTCGGCTGCGATTTTAAAAATGACTTGATTGCATCCTGTCCCCCAGACTTTGAGCTGTTTGAACGCCCTGTCGAAGGGCTCCCGCCATTCGAGGCTTCGACTCCTGTAAAGGTCGCTTCCGCCACGGGAAGAACCCCTTTATTCGTCACCACCTCAAACGCCGGTATCTCAATTTTTCCCCGACGAGTGACTTGCACCGGATAAATCAGTTCATATCGTTGCGAAACCTTAAAATTGATCACCTGCATCTGACGGTTTTGAGACGGTTGCCCAAATTGAAGTCCATCGACCTCTGGAAGTTGAACCGTTGTTTCAGGAGAACATTGCTCAAAGATAAGCCGAAGCCGTTCGGTTCTGCCCTCCTCGAGCTCTCCAGTATTCGGCTCCCATTTCACCTCTTGAGCGAGGAGGAGAGAGAGAGAGGTCAGGAGTAACCCTGCCGATTTAAAATAATGCGTGAGACAATTCATAAATAATTCATTCCTTGATTACCAATCTTTCGACTGATTTTCCTTCCCCGTACCTTTTGACTTTCCTTCAAGAACTTGGAATAGCTTTGCAGGGGAATCCCCCTGTTTCACTTGATTCAGTTGCATCATCTCTTCCTTAGAAATTTTCCCCATTTTTATCTGTTCAAGCTCTCGTTTTTGTCCGCCCACTTTTTGAGAGTTCCCCTCCTCTTTCCCTTGATCTTGCTTACCCTCTTCTCCTGCCTTGGCTCCCTCCTTTTTCTCCTGATCTTGAGGTTTATCCTCGGACTTGGAATCTTGAGGCTTCTGCTCATTCGTCGGATTCGGTTTGTCAGCGTTATTCTTTTGATCCCCTTTTTGCGGATCGGAAGGATCGTTCGGATTTTTTTGATTTTCAGAGCCTTTTTGATCTTTTTGCTCCCCCGAGGATTGATTCTCTTTTGAGGAGGAATCCTTCTTTTGATCTTTTTGATCCTCTTGATTTTTTTGATCTTTGTTATCTTTGGAATCGTTCTTTTGCTGATCCTTTTTTTTCTTCTGTAACTTTTCAAGCTCCGCTCGCAGTTTTACCCAATCGGCCGCCATCGGCTTTTCCTTCTCCCCTTTGTTAACTGCCGCGATTGCTGTTTCGATGATTCCCAGTTGAACATCTGCCGATTGTCCCGTGGCAATCGTCCGCTCTGCAAAGCCGGCCCATTCGGAGGGCTTTACACGAGATTGATTCGAAAGTTGAGAGATCTCTTTCTTCAGATCCTCAGGATTCATTTGGGCTTTTAAAAATTCTCCTCCCATTCCCAAAAAGAGAATCCAGAGGGCGGTAATTTTCATCGCTCTTGCTTTGAGTCGTACCGGCATTTCATATATAAAACTTAATAAAAAAAGAAGTAAAGCGATCGCTAAAAACCATTGATAACGCTCCACTTTTTTCTCATGTCGCTTCTCCTCAAACTTCCCCTGTTTTCCTTGATCCACGGTCTCTTGAACTAAAGCATGGAGATCGACCCACTGGGTCGAATCTCGATAGAGCCCCCCTGTTCTTTGTGCGATCTCCTGCAACGTTCTCGGCTCCAACTTAGAGATCACAACCGCTCCACGCGCATCTTTCGTATAGCCCCCATCTCGACCGGGAACGACGGTTCCTGCCTCGGTTCCTAATCCAAGAGTTAAGATCTTAACCCCTTGTTTGTGAAGTCGATCGGCCTCCTCCTCCCATCCCTCAGTCGTACTCTCTCCATCGCTTAAGATAATCAGGAATCGATCGGAGGCCTGACCAGAGGCAAAGGCATCAGAGGCGACCTTCAACATTTGCGTATAGTCGGTGCCCCCTTGAGGCATCCAATCCGGAGTTAAGGTCGGAATCATCTCACGAATAATTTCGTAATCGGGACTCAAAGGACTTTGTAAATATGCAGTCCCCGCAAAAAGAAGAAGCCCCACTCGCTCTCCTTTGAGGGGACCAAGCAACCCCTCAATCATGATTTTGGCTCGATCCAATCGGGTCGGGGAGAGATCAGTCGCCAACATACTTCGAGAAAGATCGACGGCGATCAAGACTTCACGGGATTGATCAAAGACCTGTTCATCACGAACCCCCCATTGTGGTCGCGTAAGGGCAAGAATTAAGAAGAGAAATCCACAGGAAAAGAAAATCTTCCGTCGGGAACAAGGGAGCTCTCCTCGACTTTGAATCTTTCCAAATTCGATCCTCCTAGCCGATGGCGATCGAAAAAGCTGAACTGCCAATAAAATCAGCGGAAAAATCAGCACAATGAATAGCCATGGATCTTCAAAGGTCATGCGGCCCCTTTCTTAAAAAGGGAAAAACGGGGTGGGTCCATCAGAATCCAACCCCCTAAACAAAAAAGAGCCCCAAGAACGGCCCAGTTCAAAAATAACTCCGAGGCCAAAACATAGGACTTCGATTGAAACTCAATCTTCTGTGCTCGATCAATCGAGGCAAAGGCCCCTTCGATCGCCTGGGTATCATCGGCTTTATAAAATTTTCCGCCGGTCATCGTCGCTATTTTGGTTAAGGTCGGTTCATCAAGGTCGGCCTGAATTTGGATATATCCGACTTTGTTTCCCTCATGATCAAATTGAGGAAGGGGAGCCACTCCAACACTCCCCGCCCCAACGGTATAAACCGGTATTTTCATTCCCTCGGCAATCGAGGCGGCCGCAATCGGCTCTAAGTTCCCACGATTATTCGAGCCATCGGTCAGTAAAATAACAAAGGCCCCTTTTCGACTCTCATTCTGATTCCGGCTGGCTTGATCGAGTCGAGTCAGGGCTAATCCCAATCCATCCCCAATCGCTGTTCCTTGATCCAAAATCCCTGGCTTTAATTTCAGTAACTGACGCTCCAACCATAAATGATCGGTCGTCAACGGCGCTAAGGTGTAAGCCTTCCCTGAGAAAACAACCATTCCGATCCGATCTTGATCTCGGCGCTTAATAAAGGCCTCAATCACCGGCTGCACAGCCTCCCAACGATTCATCCGAGAAAGCCCATTCTGATAATCCTCGGCCAACATACTCGCGGAAAGATCGATCGCCAAAAAAAGATCGTACCCCTTCTGCTTCACCTCCCGTTTATCCTCAACTTTCTGAGGACGGGCCAAGGCCACAATCAATAAGATCAACCCAATCACCCAAAAGACCACCCCCATTCCGACCCAAGAAACAGGGGCGGGACGATACCAGGAAGCCACATGCGGAATGATCAAAAAACCGGTATTCTTCCGAGATCTCCACCAAATTGCAAAAATAACGGCAACGATTGCCAATAACCAATAAGGATGAAGTAATCGCAAGGCATCAAATCCGTTCACGATCGACCTCCCATTCGCCGCTGCATCAAACGGATCACCGCATCCAACGGCTCCTCCTGATTTAAGAACGTTAACCGAGAACGATTTTTTGGAAAAAGTTGTAGGAAATAGTCCTCCCGAGCTTGAACCCATTCGGCATGAGCCTCTCGTTGGGATCGAGAGGTTCCATCAATCAGCACGAGCTCTTCTGAGTTCGGATCATATACCGGAAGCCCATTAATCTCCGGAAGTTCCCGATCCCACGAATCATCGACGCGACATCCAATCCACTCCAAACGCTGATTTAAATACCCCCAATGAGCAGGGGCAACCGCCGGCATAAAATTTCCTAACCAAACAACCACACTATGCCGAGGAACCACGGTGCTAAAATGACGCCAATCAATCTTCGACCCAGTATCCGATAAAACCCCCGCCGCCGGACGTTGCAATAGCTCATGGGCCATCTGAATGACCTTTCCACGGCCTCTGACCTCCTTCGAAAAATGAACCCCCGCGGCACTGGCATGGGCCAACCAGACACGATCGCGATTCGCGGCCCCCAGAAGCATAAAAATACAGGCCATCTCTAACAACGCCTGTCTCTTGGTTTTCGACCCCGATCCAAAATCTAAATCGGAGGTATCCTCAAAAAGGACCACCAGATTCATCTCCCGCTCTTCAACATATTTCTTGCGATAGGGCTGACCCAATTTTGCGGTCACATTCCAATCGATATCCCGAACATCATCTCCGAATTCATACGGAACGACCTGATCAAACTCCATTCCCCGACCGCGAAAGGCAGAACGATATTCACCGGAGACCACTGCCTCCATCCGTCGCTTCACCCGCCACTCGAGATTTCTCAAGAGGGAAAAGGCTTGAGACCAAGAATCGGGACTCTCTTCATTCATGAATTTTTAGGCAAAGGGGTCGATTTAAGCACTTCAGTCAACACCTGATCCGTCGTCTTCTCCGCCGCCTCTGACTCATAAGAAAGACCGACGCGATGACGCAACGCATCTAAATAAAGCTCCTGCACGAGCGCCGGAGTTACATACTCCATTCCCCGGAGCCAGGCCAACGCCTTAGAGGATTGCGTTAACGCCAACGAAGCGCGAGGAGAGGCTCCAAAATTCAGCTTCGAGGCATGAACCCCCTCCCCTTTTCGAGTTGATCGTACCAACGCTAAAATATAACCGGAAATATCCTCTGAAAGATGGATCTGATCGATCTTCGCTCGAATCGAAAGCAACTCCTCCGCACTCGAAACCGCTTCAACCTTCGGCGAGGAGGTCAATCCCCCCCAACGACCCATCATCTCCCGCTCCTCCTCATGAGAAGGATAGTCAACAAGAAGTTTAAAGAGAAAACGATCCATCTGCGCCTCAGGAAGCGGATAAGTCCCCTCCTGCTCAAGCGGATTTTGCGTCGCCATCACAAAAAAGGGGGCTGGAAGTAAATGGGAATTCCCTCCTAAAGTCACCTGACGCTCTTGCATCGCCTCTAAAAGAGCACTCTGAACCTTCGCCGGAGAACGATTGATTTCATCCGCTAAAACAAGATTCGCAAAAATCGGCCCTAAATGAACGACAAATTGACCCTCCTTCGGTTGATAAACCATCGTTCCGATCACATCGCTCGGAAGTAAATCGGGGGTAAACTGAATCCGCTCAAACTGCACCCCTAACGCCTGCGCCAAAGTTTTCACTAAAAGCGTCTTTGCTAATCCGGGCATCCCCTCTAACAAAACGTGCCCATTTGCCACAAGAGCCACAAGGAGTCTCTCCACGACCCGCTCCTGTCCAATGACCGATTTACTAATTTCTAACTTCAGTTTACTCGCCCATTCTAATCCATGACTCATAAAGGGACACTATCAACTAATAGCAAATTTCAATCCTTGTTTTTTAAAATTTTTGAATTATTCTTTTGAACAGTCCTTAACCCCAAAAATAAAGTCCCCCCCTTATGACTGGATCTCCCAACAATCGCACGATTCTCTTAGAATCCGGAACCAACGAACTCGAAGTGATGGAATTTTCCATCGGGACACAACACTTCGGAGTCAATGTCGCCAAGGTTCGTCGACTTCTCCGTTGGGATCATCAAAATTTAACTCGACTCGATTTCGGGCCTCCCGGAGTCATCGGCTCCTTGCACTTCATGAATCAGCAAGTCCTCCTTATCGATCTCCGCTCCGTCCTCGATATCACCGACCCGATTGCCGATCAAGAGCGTCAACTAATTTTAGTTTGTGAGTTCAATCATCATATCTATGCCTTTGTCATCGATGCCGTGAATCGAATTCATCGCGCCTCCTGGAAATCCCTTCAACCAGTGGAGGGAATCATGGCTCAACAATCCCCTTATACCACCTCCTCACTGCAAATGGAGGGACGGGTCATTATGATCTTGGATATGGAACATATCCTTTCCGAAATTGTCCCCGAACAAAGCATTATCGGCGCCAATGCGAAAATGGAATCGATTCAGACAAACTTTGATCGTTCCGCAGTCCATATCCTTTTTGCCGAAGACTCCGCCATGATTAGAAAAATCACCGTCGGTCAACTCACCCAAGCTGGCTTCACCAACATCACGACAAAAAACAACGGAAAACAGGCCTACGACTACCTTAAAGAGCTCCAACAAAAGGCCCTCGTCGAACGAAAGCCGATGTCGCACTATCTCCAGTTGATCCTTTCTGATATCGAAATGCCGGAAATGGATGGACTCACCTTTTGTAAAATGTTTCGCCAGACCCTTGGGGTTAAAGACATTCCTTTCGTCGTCTACTCCTCCCTCATCAACGATCAAATGGCGGCCAAATGTAAATCCGTCGGTGCCAACGCCTGGATGAGCAAACCAGAAATCGATAAAATCGTCCACGTCATCGATCAATTCTGCGTCGAAGCCGTCGCCGCCGTTTAAGCCCCATTCTCCTTGGGGAAGGCCAATCGCTGCATAGCGGGATAGCCGGATAGCTTAAATCCCTTTTTTTTCTGCCCTTTTTGAATTTAAAAGATCCGTGTTCATCCGCGTCCATCCGCGGTTAAAATGGTTTTGAATGCATTTAATTGGATAATCATTCAATTTTTGAATTGCGGTTTCCCAATAAATAGAGAGATTGAACATCCCACACGAGGGCTCGTGGCGGAATGGCAGACGCGCTAGACTTAGGATCTAGTACCGTAAGGTGTCAGGGTTCAAGTCCCTGCGAGCCCAAATTTTTGGGCGAGTGTTATTCCCCCCCCCATTGGAAATGCTAACTGCCTAGCGCAGGGGAACGTGCCTTGTGGGGCGCAACTCCCTGCGAGCCCAAATTTTTGGGCGAGTGTTATCCCCCCCCATTGGAAGTGTTAACCGCCAAGGGCCGCCAAAAACGCCAAGTAAAAACCGTTTTTAACCGCTTATCCACACTGATTTTCACTAATGTTTTAAACACATTAAAACCACGGATAACACGGATTTTCAGATATTTGCAATAAAGAGGAAGATCCATCAGCGTTAATAAGTGAAGATAAGCGGTTAAAAACAGTCTTTCCTTGGCGATTAATCCTCTTCCTCCCCAACATTATTAAAAAAGAAGGGCAACTGCATGGACTAGGAGGTTGGATTTGGGATCAGATCTCCCTTTTGTCATCGAGGTTAAGGGTGATAAATTCGATCAGCTGGCTCAGATCGGAGAGAGATCTCACTGCGATTTGAATGATATCCGTGAGTTCAGCACGATCCGCCTCGGGCTCTCCAAGGAGAACGGAGGCAAGGCTGATTCTGTTCAGTAAGTTACGTGAAGAGATTTGAGAATTTTTAAGGAGATACTTTAGCATCGAAGTCTGATCTTGCGCGGTTTCGGATAAATCCTGTTCGATGGCCAGAAACCATGGGGAGGAATCAATTTCGATGGTATTAATCGTCCAACTAAGGGGATAGGGTTCCCCATTTTTTCGGTAATTCCAAGTGGACCCGAAAAAGGAACTTCTGGAGTGAAGGCATTCCTTCAGTCGATCAATGACTGCTCGATCAGTTTTAGGACCTTGGAATATTTTTGGGTTTTTCCCAAGAAGTTCCTCAAATGAATAGCCAGTAATTTGGATGAACTTCGGGTTAACATAAATGATTTTTGGGTCGTTGGGATTATAATCGGTGATGAGAATTCCAAATGGCAGATCATGATAGGTTGACTCGAAGAGTTTGATTGCGTTCATGTGATGATTTTATTTATTTTAACTTGAAAATGAAATTATTTTCGCCTGCTCAACATCCCCTTCATCGTTTCCGGTTATAGAGGGGACTGTTTTACTTAATCTCGTTTTTCTTTGCCTCTTTTCCACATCAAGCTATGAATCTCCTTTCCTCATGAATACCATTCCTGCGCTCAAACTAAAACCTTCCGGACGTCATCGCATTTTACGAGGCCATCCATGGGTCTTCGGAAATGAAGTGGAGGAGGTCATTGCTTCTGACTCCGATCTCGCTCATCTTTATACCTCCAAAGGAACTCTCCTCGGAACAGGGGTTTATAACCCCCAATCACAAATTGTTTTTCGTCGTCTCTCCCGTCAAATGATCTCTCTAGATGAACGGTTTATCTCTGAAAAAATCGATCAAGCGATTCACCATCGTCGCTCTCTCCCTCTGCTTTCTGAATCGAAACGGATAATCTGGTCGGAGGCCGATGGACTTCCTGGTCTGATCGTCGACTCTTTCCCCCCTTACATCGTCGTTCAGACCTTAACCAAAGCGATGAGCAATCGTGAGGAGCTCATCTGTCGAATCCTTCAGGAACGATTTCTCCCAAAAGGAATCCTGCTTCGCAACGATGCACAAGTCAGATCCCTCGAAGGTCTTCCGATGGGGAAAACAATTTTCTCAGGAACGGAGCCCTTTCAAACAGAGGTTCAATTTGGAAAGATTAAATTTCCGGTCGATCTCATGCAGGGTCATAAAACCGGCTTTTATCTCGATCAAATCGAGAACTATACCGAGATCGCAAAGGTTGCCGCAAACCGCCGTGTCCTCGATATCTTTTCTTACCAAGGGGGATTTTCACTCTCCGCGTTGAAGGCCGGGGCCACCTCCTGTCTCGCGATTGATCAGGATGCAACTGCGTTAGAAAGAGCGAAAGTGGCAGCGGAGCTCAATGGGGTGAAGTTAGAGACTCAACAGGGAAATGCCTTCGATCTCTTGAGACAATACGAACAAGAGGGACGAAATTTTGACCTCATCATCCTTGATCCTCCCTCATTTACGAAGAATAAAGCGAATATTGAGTCTGCCATGAGAGGCTATCATGACCTTCATGTCAGAGCCGTTAAACTCCTCACCCCCGGGGGACTCCTCGCCACTTTCTGCTGCTCTCATAATATCACGGCCGCAGAATGGGAGGAGATGGTCTCCTTTGCGGCCTCAGATGTGAATACCTTACTCCGTTTCCGCAAGAGCTTCCGACAGAATCCGGATCATCCGATCATTTTACAGATTCCAGAATCCTCCTACCTCTATGGAAGTCTCTACGAAAAAATCGGATAACCAAGGGAACCTGAGGAATAAACTCTTTGTTTTATTATGATCGCTTCCATAAACCGGACGAGCCGGAACCAAGACTCATTTGTGGGGCGAGTCGTTTTTAGATCGAATCAAATCTTCCGACTCCGGTTTATGAAATTTACCACGATTTTTTCGGGGCTTCGCACAAAACAGGGATTTTTAGTTTTTGTTTTCGGGATTTTCCGAAAAATTTTAGTCCCTCACACGCAAAATGTTGACCATTTTTCGAAGAATTCAAGCACTGAGGGACTATCCTTGAGAGTTTTAATGATTCTTCTCGCGCTCTCGACGCTACTTCAAGCGACTCTTTCTCTTCCGAAAGATCTTTTCTACTTTAATGAACTCGAAGTCGCTCAAAAACAGGCGACAAAACGGGACTGTCCTCTCGTTTTTATCATCGCACTCCCGGCTCATCTTCAGGGAACCGATGAACAATTAGATCCGGTCTCTCCCCATCCTGCAGGAGCGATCCAATATGCCTTGCAAAGCTTTCAAGAGCGGGGAGTTCTCATTTGGGTCGATGCTGAAACCGAGCAGAAGAATCTCCCTCCTCTTGTCGAAAAAGCCCTTTACGATGAAGGGATTAGTTTTTTCTATCCCCCAAAGATTATCATCACCACTCCTCAAATCGACCGAATCATCGCGACGGTGAATATGACCGATCAAATCGAGGAGAGACAGCGGTGGACCTTATCCGCCATTGAGAAAATAGAGGATAAAGAGAGCTGGAAAACGGCCTTTAAAATCACTGAAAACTCTCCTGAAAAAAAACTCCTTCCGAATTCAAACCGAGAAAATCCACCTTGGATTTTTTTTATCCTCGGTTTTATTTTAGGGGGAATCACCATTTTTATCGTATCAAAAAATTTTAAATAAAAACTCGTATTACAATTCAGGTTTTACTTTTTTAAAAGCCCCCCCCATTGTCTCCTCCATGATTGATTCATTCCATTTTGCTCCCCTTTTAGATTGGGAGGCTCTCCAGCTCGACTCTTCCAGAATTCTTTTGTCATTCCCTCAATAACATCGCTAAGGTAACGCCGTGAGTCACAAAGCTTCAGATTCGAAACAGTCTTCAAAAACCTTGATGTTGGGTGCCTTGGGCATTGTTTTCGGGGATATCGGAACGAGCCCTCTTTACACGATGAAAGAGTGCCTTCGACATCTCAACAATAGTGACCCTCGAGCTGAAATCCTCGGAGTGCTTTCCCTCATTTTCTGGTCTCTCATTTTGGTCGTCAGTATTAAATACATCCTTTTTGTCAGTAAGGCGAATAATCAAGGAGAAGGCGGAATCTTTGCCCTCCTCGCTCTTCTTAAAAAAAATTCGCCAAATGAGACCGGAACCCGAGTCTCCGGATCGGTTCTCCTGATTCTCATGGGAAGCGCTCTTCTTTATGGCGACGGTTTAATTACCCCTGCAATTTCCGTTTTGAGTGCGACGGAAGGACTTGTGACGATTAATAAAGGCCTTCATTTTCTAGTGGTTCCCCTTGCCTGCCTCATCTTAGCTGTTCTTTTTTGGTTTCAACATAAGGGGAGCTCTCGAATTGGAGAGATCTTTGGTCCCGTGATGCTCGTCTGGTTTACCACTCTCGCATTAATGGGGGCTTGGCAAGTGATCCAATCTCCCTCGGTTCTTGTCGCTTTGAATCCGTACTACGGAATTCAGCTTCTGATCTCACACCCCCTGAGTATCTTTGCCGTCTTAGGAGCTGTGGTCTTAGCTATTACAGGAGGGGAGGCTCTGTATGCCGATATGGGACATTTCGGCCGGGTTTCGATTTCAAAAGCCTGGCATTATATCGTGCTTCCTGCACTGGCTCTCAACTACTTTGGGCAAGGGGCTTATGCCTTAAATCATCCGGATGCCCTAGCAAATCCCTTCTTTAGTTTAGCCTCTGATGGAATTTGTAAAATTCTCCTCCTGATTCTCTCGATGATGGCAACAGTCATCGCCAGTCAGGCGCTCATCTCTGGAGCCTTTTCCCTGACTCGTCAGGCGGTGCAGATGGGCTACTTTCCTCGAGTAAAGATCGTACACACCAGTGCCTCCTTACAAGGGCAAATTTACATTAGCAGCATCAACTGGTTTCTCGCCATTGGATCGATCTCGCTCGTGATCGCTTTTAAATCAAGTGAAGCCCTTGCCGCCGCTTATGGAATCGCGGTCACAGGAACCATGGCAATCACAACGATCGCCTTTTATTGGGTCATGCGTTCCGTTTGGAAATGGAGTCGTCTCAAGGCGCTGCCGATTTGTCTTCTCTTTTTAGCTGTCGATCTTGCGTTCCTTACGAGTAATTTAGCCAAGTTTCTCGACGGCGGCTGGCTCCCACTTTTTATAGGGGTGATTCTCCTCGCTCTGATGCACGCATGGAAACTCGGACGCTCCTCGATTGTTAAACTTCTCGATACAAGCAGCCTCAGTGTCGATCATTTCTTAGAGGATCTTCGTGCCAATAATATTATTCGCACTCGCGGAACAGCAGTCTTCATGGCCTCCAATCCAAAGGGAATCCCAATCGCCCTCCTCCACCATCTGAAATGCAACCATTGTCTCCACAAAAACGTGATCATTCTTAGTCTCGTCACCGAAAGCGTTCCCCATATTCCGGAGAAAAAAAGACAAAGTATTGAATTTATTGGGGAAAATATCTGGCGTGTTATTGGACGTTTCGGGTATATGGAAATCCCCGAAGTCGAGCCGTTAATCCAAGGAGTTGAAATTGAGGGTCTCACGATCAATCCTCAATCGACCTTCTACTATTTCAATCACGAAAAAATACTGACCGACGGAAAAACCAAGATGTGGCATTGGGAAAAAGAGCTTTATGCCCTCATGAGTCGCAATGCCAGTCCTGCGCGTGACTACTTCCGAGTTCCTGAAAACCGGATTATTGAGATGGGGCTTCCGATTAAGCTTTAAATATTATAAAATTATCCGAAATTTTTGAAATGTTTTGGATCGGTTAATTATAAGAATTTCAGAGGTAATTTATTAAATATTATTATTTTTAATTAAAGTAAGCAAAAATAATGATCATTAATAATTCAATTTTTAATAAAGCAGGTACAAAGAGTGCTTAAATGCTAACACCTTCTAAAAAGGATCAATTGAAGATTGGAATCTTCATTTGAATAAATTAATGAGAGGAAACAAAAGATAATATGACTAAGAAAATTACATCACTCGTCAAAGTTGCTTGCATCGGTGCTGCGATCTGGATGGCGAGCGTCACCGGTCTCTCCGCTGAAGAGACCGCTGCCGCAGCGCCAGCCCCAGAGCCGACCGTTGAGCAACGCGTCGCAGGCCTTGAGGCCTATATGAATAACGTGGATCCCGTAGGGAGCAAAGTCACCGGAATCGCGGGGCCAGGCCATAATGCCTGGCTCATGACCTCCTCGGCTTTGGTTCTCTTCATGACCCTTCCCGGTTTGGCTCTTTTCTACGGTGGACTTGTCCGCTCGAAGAATATCCTCTCCGTGATGGCTCAATGTATGGGAATCACCGGATTGGTCGCCATTCTCTGGTACACCGTCGGCTATAGCTTGGTGTTCGGAGCAAATTTTGCGAGCCCGTTCATTGGAGGAACAGAGTTCTTCTTCTTTAAAGGAGTCGATAGCATCCCCAATACGAGCTACTGCTACTGGATTTCGCAAAATGTTTTTGCGATGTTCCAATTGATGTTTGCGATCATCACCCCAGCGCTCATTATCGGAGCGATTGCAGAACGGATGAAGTTCTCTGCGATCATGCTCTTCGTGACTCTCTGGATGTTCGTCGTTTACTTCCCTCTCGCTCACATGATCTGGGGTTCAACCGGATATATGAACGGTGTTTGGAATGCAGATGCCGCAATTCCTGCGATCGATTTCGCTGGAGGAACAGTGGTTCATATGAGCTCCGGTTGGTCGGCTCTCGTTCTCTGTATCCTTCTTGGAAAACGTCTCGGTTTTGGACATACCCCGATGGCTCCTCATAGCATGGTGCTTTGTATGGTCGGAACAGGAATGCTCTATGTCGGATGGTACGGATTCAATGCCGGTAGCGCTCTCGCAGCCGATGGCGTTGCTTCGAATGCCTTCACGACAACAACCTTAGCCGCCGCCGTGGCCTCCTTTGTTTGGGCAGGACTCGAGTGGGTTCTCCGTGGTAAACCATCAATCCTCGGATTCTGTTCCGGAATCGTCGCTGGGTTGGTTGTGATCACTCCTGCTGCTGGTTTCGTGAACCCTACCGGGTCCGTGATCATCGGTGTTCTCGCAGGGGCAGTCCCCTTCTTCGCTTGTACCAAAATCAAGCATATTTTCGGATATGATGATGCCTTGGATACCTTCGGAGTTCATGCGATCGGAGGAACTCTTGGTGCTTTACTCACCGGATTTTTAACCGATGCAAGCGTCAATGCAAATCTTGTCTCAGAGGGATACGCAGCGAAAAACGGTCTCAAAGCTCTTGTTGAATCAGGACATGTTTGGACCGCACAGTTGAAAGCAATGGGAATCACCATTGTTCTCTCCGTTGTTGCCACGATCGTGATTACCTTTATCGTTAAGGCTCTCGTCGGACTTCGTCCTACCCCAGAAGTGGAAGAACAAGGTCTCGATATCGTCGAACACGGTGAACGTGGATACGAAAGTCATTCTTAATCCTTAATATAACAAAAGGTCACCGATGAAAAAAATCGAAGCAATTATTAAGCCGTTCAAACTTGAAGAAGTGAAATCTGGACTCCATGAAATCGGAGTCGAGGGAATGACCGTCACCGAAGTCAAAGGCTTCGGTCGCCAAAAAGGTCATACCGAAATCTACCGCGGTAGCGAATACACGGTCGATTTCCTTCCGAAAGTTAAAATCGAAATCATCGTTCCCGATGACAAACTGGATACGGTCCTCAAGGCCATCATCTCAAATGCCAAAACAGGCAAAATCGGAGATGGTAAAGTATTCGTCATGAATGTGGAACAAGCGATCCGAATTCGTACCGATGAAAGTGGCGACAAAGCCATCTAATCAAATTCAGATCCCTCAATCTTAACAAACACCCCGAAGGAAACTTCGGGGTGTTTTTTTGCCCAAAAAGAAATAGTTCCTTCCTGATTGAAGAGGAATTCAATTGGAACGCTCTAAGGCCTGATAGCTGAATGCCTTCCGCAGGTCCGCTGTAGTCCTTGGACGAAAGAGGATTAAATCCGTGTCCAACCGTGGTTAACAATGACTTTAAAACTTGGCGTTTTTTGTTGAACCTACGAAGCCCCTTCTCACCCCCGCTTCTAGTTGGTTGAATCCCTGTTACCCCTATTCAAACCTTTTAGATTCCATGGGTTTGATTTCGTTTTGCGAAGGTTTTCCCTCGGCTCTCCAAATAGTTTCCTATTTTAATTGCGTTATCACGCAGGGAGTGGCGGTTAATCCCTCTCTTTCTCCGCAACTCCGCGCAAGGCCCTCCTCTGGATTTAAGGCCGAATTTGTCCAGTACCGACAATCTGATATTTATACGAGGTCAACTCCGCGAGCCCCATCGGTCCACGGGCATGCAGTTTATCAGTGCTAATTCCAATCTCCGCCCCAAAGCCAAACTCCCCACCATCGGTAAATCGGGTCGAGGCATTCCAATAAACGGTCGCCGAATCCATCTCATTTAAAAACCGCTCAGCGACTGAGGCCTCTTCTGTCACAATAACATCGGAATGGCGTGATCCATATTTCTCCATATGAGCGATCGCTTCATCAATCCCCTTCACGACACGAATCGAAAGAATCAAATCTAAATACTCAGCGCGCCAATCCTCTTCCGTCGCCGGTTTCACCTCCTCCCCTCCCCACTTCTGGGTCCTCTGATCTCCACGAATTTCAACCTGCTGCTCTTTTAATGCCTTCACGATCTGCGGCACAAAGAGCGAAGCGATTGACTCATCAATAAGAAGGGTCTCCAAGGCATTGCAGACCCCAGGACGTTGGCACTTCGCATTGATAATGATCGCCTCCGCCATTTTCAGGTCGGCCTTCTCATGAACATAAACATGACAGATCCCATTGAAATGCTTGATCACCGGCATCCGCGCATGTTCCGTCACTGTGCGAATTAATCCCTCTCCCCCGCGAGGAATCATCAGATCAATACAATCCTCCTGATGACAAAGCACCGGAATCGCCTCCCGATCGGTCATCGGAAGGAGTTGAACCACGGTCTCCAGAAGACCGGCTTTTTTCGCTCCCGCTTGCAGGGCCGCTAAGAGAGCTTTATTTGAATGGATCGCCTCCGATCCTCCTCTTAAAATAACGGCATTTCCGGTTTTTAAACAAAGGACGGAGGCATCAACGGTAACATTTGGACGGGATTCATAAATAATCCCAATGACCCCAATCGGAACGCGCAGCTGCTTGATCTTCAAGCCGTTCGGTCTCGACCATTCACGGATCGTTTTTCCTAAAGGATTCTCTAAGGCAACCACCTGACGGACCCCCGCAACCATCGATTCAAAGGTTTTCTCTTTAATCTTGAGGCGCTCAAGCATCGACCCCGATAGCCCTCTTTGTTCAGCAGCCGCTAAATCGATGGCGTTTGCCGCTAAGATCCTCTCTTTTGCCTCTTCTAAGGCCGAGGCCATCGACAATAAAGCCTCGTCCAACTGTTTTAGCGGACGTTTCATTAAATCGAGCCCCGCCGCTTTTCCGTTCAAGGCGATCGCTCTTATCTCTTGTTCCAAACTCATGAAGTCAAGATGCCGGAATCAATTCGAAGTTCAACTCCTCTTATTCTTCTTGCTGTTTCGCGAACAGTTTTTAGAAAAAGAGCTATGCATCACTTTCATCTTCACAATGGTTCCCTTCAAGTCGAAGGCCTCTCAGTCGCAGCTCTCGCTAAAAAACATGGCACTCCGCTTTATATTTACTCTCAGACAACGCTCGAAGATCACTTTGATCGACTCGACCAAGCTCTCGCTCCGTTAGACCATGTGATCTGCTTTGCCACGAAATCAAACTGTAATCTCTCGGTTCTCAGAACGTTCGCCAAAAAAGGAAGTGGGTTCGATGTGACCAGCGCCGGGGAACTCTATCGCGTCCTGAAAGCCGGAGCCGACCCGCAGAAAATCTCTTTCGTCGGCGTCGGAAAGACCGCAGAGGAGATCGCTTATGGGCTCAAATCCAATGTTTACACCTTCATCGTTGAAAGTGAGCCGGAGCTCCATCAAATCAATGCGATCGCTAAAAAGCTCAAGAAAAAGGCTCCGATCGCTTTTCGAGTCAATCCGAACGTCGATGCCAAAACGCATGCGAAGATCACCACAGGAACTTACGCCAATAAATTCGGCATCGCCTTCGAAGAGATCGAGCCGCTTTACGCACGTGCCGCAAAGCTCTCGAACATTGAAATTCGTGGAGTTCAAATGCACATCGGCTCGCAAATCACCGATGTAAAACCGTTTGTGCAAGCGGTCAAAAGAATGATTCCGTTGGTTCAAACCTTGAAGGCAAAATACGGCATCCAGTTTTTCGATATCGGCGGCGGAATGGGAATTATCTACAAAGAGGCCCTTGCCAGTGGCTCTCCTCAATGGTGGAAAAACAATAAAGAGGTCCTCCATCCTGCCCTTTATGCACGGGAACTGCTCCCTCTTTTAAAACCGCTTGGAGTTCGAATCGTTGTCGAGCCAGGACGCTACCTCGTCGGAAATGCCGGCATTCTTGTCGCGGAAACCCTCTATATTAAAAAAACTGGCAAAAAGAACTTTGTCATTGTCGATACCGCGATGACAGAGCTGATTCGCCCGACTCTTTACGAAAGCTATCACGAGATTATTCCCGTCGAAAAAATCAAGGGGAAAGAGATCTCCTCAGATGTCGTCGGACCGGTCTGTGAGTCAGGAGACTATTTTGCCAAAGACCGAATGCTTCCCCCTTACCAAACAGGGGATCTCATGGCGCTGATGAGTGCTGGGGCTTACGGCTTTGTCATGGCCTCGAATTACAATGCCCGACCTCGTCCGGCAGAGATCATGGTCAAAGATAAAAAAGCGATCGTTGCACGTAAACGGGAGAGTATCGAAGATCTTCTCCGTGGAGAAATTTAACTCACCCAACTCCCTTATGAAAATAAAATCCCCCTCGGTCACTGTTCAAGTTCCGGCCACAACCGCCAACCTCGGGCCAGGATTCGACTCCTTAGGAGTCGCACTCGCTCTCTACAATCAAATCACAGTCACAAAATCAGATCAAACAGAGTCCTTCCCGATGGCTGAGGAGGCTGCGAAACAGTTCTTTAAAACAGCCAAGATCAAAGCCTTTCCCTACAGCCTCAAAATTCAAGGATCGGTCCCGATCTCCCGTGGGCTCGGAAGTAGTGTCACCGTGAGACTTGGACTCCTTATCGCCCTTAATCTCCTTGCTGAAAGTCCATTAAAGGAGGAGGAGATCCTCGCACTCGTCATTGCTTTAGAAGGTCATCCCGACAATGCGGTCCCTGCTTTTTTTGGCGGTTTCGCCTGTGCCTCCAAGCAAAGCTGGCTCTACCAATCGGTCAAACCGACCTTAAAATTTATCACCTTTATTCCTGAAACAGAATTAGAGACCAAAAAAGCTCGCAAGGTTCTTCCGAAAAAGGTCCCCCTTGCCGATGCCGTCACCAACCTCCAAAACACCGCATTGATCACCGCCGCTTTTTGCACGCAAAACTATGAACTCCTTCAAGGAGGGTTCGAAGATACCCTTCATCAACCGTATCGCTCCAAGCTTCTCCCCTCCTTAGTTCCGATGATCGAAAGTGCGACGAAAGCGGGGGCTCTCGGCGGATTTCTCAGCGGAGCAGGATCAACGATGATTGCCGTCACCTTAGAGAATCCGACAAAGATTATCGCGGCGATGACAAAGACCGCCAAAAAGTATCATCCCCATGGGAGAATTCTCCTGCTGAAAGCCGATAACGAAGGGTATCAAGTTCTGAGCTAACAGCAGTTCCTAAAACCTAAACCTTCGCACGATTTTGCGATGGTTTGATCGGACATCGACCTCTTAAAAGCCCTGAAAGAGACATTTTGTCTCTTTTTCTTAAAAAATAGATTGTTTCGCACTCATTATTTTCTTGCCAAAATACACC
>CAMCSM010000044.1 GCA_945877805.1 Methylacidiphilum caldifontis
ATCGATCCACCACGTCTCGAGGTGATTGCTTCGGTAAGAGAGTGTCAAGAAGCGGGAATTCTTGTTAAAATGATCACCGGAGATCATCTTGTTACCGCTCGTGAGATTGCTCGTAAAATTGGATTAACCGGTCAAGAGGAAGGGGGAAAGCTTTTGGTGCTCACAGGTCGCCAATTAGAGGGAATTTCTGATGAGGAACTTCCTCGAGTCGCAGAGAGTGTCGCCGTCTTTGCCCGTATTGTTCCAGAACAAAAACTTCGACTTGTGAAGGCTCTTCAGGAGCGAGGGCATGTTGTTGCGATGACCGGCGACGGGGTGAATGATGCTCCAGCACTCAAACAAGCGAATATTGGTGTGGCAATGGGTATTTCCGGTACGGATGTTGCGAAGGGAGCCGCTTCGATGATTTTGATCGACGATAACTTTTCTTCGATCGTGGCGGCCGTGGAGGAAGGCCGAAAAGTATTTGATAACTTGTCTAAATTTATTGTTTGGATCATTCCAACCAATCTCGGGGAGGCGCTCATTTTATTAGGATCCGTTGTTCTTGGGCTTCCTCTTCCTCTACTCCCGCTTCAACTCCTCTGGATCAATTTTACAGATACACTTCTAGGACTATCTTTGACCTTTGAGCCGAAAGGTCACGATTTGATGAGTGAACCCCCACGACCTCCACAGCAGCCGATTCTCACCTTTCCTCTCATGATGCGCACAGGGCTAGTCTCCTTAATGATGATGGGGGGAGCCTTAGGTCTATTTCTCTGGGAACTTCATGTCGAACAGGCTGAATTAGTGGTCGCTCGCACCGTAGCCATTCACATGATTGTTTTTGTGCAAATTAGCTATCTCTTCAATTGTCGATCTCTCCACCGCTCCCTTTTTGCGATAGGATTCTTTTCAAATTGGTGGGCCATAGCCGGATCGCTGGTCATGCTGGGATTACAGCTTCTTCTTACTTACACTCCATTGATGAATCAATTATTTCATACTGCGCCGATTCAATTTGAATCTTGGGTTCGCATTTTCGTAGTTGTTGGGAGTTCCTTCATTGTGGTCGAAGTTGAAAAATGGATCCGTTTAATGTTTTGGCGCAGAAGTAAGCCAATCTTCCATTAGTCGCTTTTTTAACCGAGGTGGCGGGCGACTCCTCATTTCCTTCTCTAGGTTACTCATCCCCCACAAATTCAACACTTTATAAAGTTGGATAAATTTTCAAATGACGAATCTGGGATAAATTTAAGACGTATTGACTATAGGCATGTCTGGTATTATTTTGAATACATGAGAACCACTATTCGTTTAGACGATCAGTTAGCGGTGACATTTCGTAAGGCCGCAAAGAAGCTGGGTCTCAGTTTGAGTTCTTTTATTTCAGAATCTGGAAAGGGGTATCTGAGTCAGATCGCACATCCGAAGTTTAAATCATTTTCCTCATTTAAAGTGGTTTCATCCTTTGAAGGAATCTAAATGAAAGTCTTAATAACAGGGGCATCCGGTTTTGTGGGGCGGGCGTTGACCGATAAACTGATCTTATTGGGTTATGAAGTGATTGGAGTCTCTCGTAATCCGATGCAACAACAAGATCGTCAGGGATTGCGTTGGACGACGTTAGGGAATGCCCCTGAGACGGAGGCGGTGATCCATTTAGCGGGGGAGAATGTGCTCGGAATTTGGACGGAGGCGAAGAAACAGCGGGTCTATCAAAGTCGGATTGAGGGAACGCGAAGACTTATCGAGACGATTCATTCATGGAGCTATAAGCCCAAGGTGTTAATTGGTGCCTCCGCGGTGGGAATTTATGGGGATCATGGGAGTGAATTTATTTGGGAGAGTACCCCTTGCGATTCAGAGGAGGGGTTTCTTGCTCAGGTTTGTCATGAGTGGGAGAAAGCGAATATAATTGCTGAAAAAGAGGGAATTCGAGTCGTTTTAGCTCGAATCGGTCTTGTGATGGATCCAAGTGACGGAATGCTCGGAAAACAATGGGGGACGATGAAGTGCGGAGTTTGTTTATTGCCGGCCAATCCACCCGATTATCTTCCTTGGATTGGGCTCAAGGATTTAGTGAACCTCCTCATTTTTTCGCTTGAAAATGATACCGTTCAAGGGGTCATCAATGCAACCGCTCCACACCCTATTCAGGCGCAGGAATGGGTGGAACAACTTAATCGTCATTTCAGGTTTTGGCTCAAAGGATTTTTGCCGGAGTTATTTTTAAGGCCGCTAGGAAAAGAGTTTTGCAAGGTTCTTTATAGTAGCAAACGAGTGGTGCCTCAAAAACTTTTGGATCTTGGCTTTCAATTTTCTTATTCCACTTGGCAGGTATATCTGGAATCTCTGTTTCCAAAAAAATGAGTTCAAAAATCGTTATTGGAGTGGGAATCGCCGGCTATCCTGTTGCTGCTGCGGGGAATACTTGGGCCTTTTTACAATGGGCGTTGGGATTTCGATCGTTGGGATGGGAGGTTTTTTTAGTCGAATCGATCGATTCGACGAAATGTATCGATTCACAATGGCAATCGGTTCCGTTCGAACAAAGCGCGAACAAGAGTCATTGGGAGAAAACGGTTCGTGATTACGGATTTGAAGAGAAGAGTGTTCTTCTGATCGATGGGGAGTCGAAAGATAAAAGAGCTCTTTTAGATTTTGCTCGGGGGGCTGATTTGTTTTTAAATATCTCCGGTCATTTTAAAAATCGAGAAGTACTTGATCGCTGTCGTCATCGGATTTATTTAGATTTAGATCCTGCCTTCACTCAAATTTGGGCCGAGGTTTATGGCGAGGCAATGAACTTTGAATCGCACGATCTGTTTTTTACCGTCGGGCCTTTATACGAAAAAGGGAAAGTCAGAGCTCCTCAAGCTGGGAGGAAATGGCTGGGGACTCTTCCTCTTGTCCATCTTCCCAGTTGGTCGATGCAGCCGTTGAGTGGAGATCGGTTCACCACAATGACTCATTGGTATGGATATCCCCCTGTTGAATATCAAGGGGAGTGGTATGGGAATAAATCGGAGGAGTTTGAGAAGATCCTGGAGCTTCCGCAAAAAACGACGGCCTCGATCGAAATTGCCTCAGATTTAGGCGAGGAGAGCGACCTTAAAAAGGTGTTTCTTTCCAAGGGATGGAAGATGAGTGTTGCCAGTGAGGCCAACGCCGATCTTTTCAGTTATCAGCGCTATATCCAATCGAGTCGTGGAGAGTTTTCCGTCGCCAAGAACGGATATGTGAAGTCGAACTGCGGCTGGTTTAGTGATCGCAGTGTCTGCTACTTGGCCAGCGGTAAGCCGGTGATCTTGCAAGAGACGGGGTGGTCAGAGCTGATTCCCTCAGGAAAAGGAGCGATTCCGTTCAAAGGCTTGGAAGAGGCGAAAAATGCGATCCAACAGGTGATTTTAGAGCCGGAGATCCACTCTTTGGCCGCTCGTGCCCTGGCTGAGGACTATTTTAATTCCGATCGAGTGATTCAAGAAATGATCAGAAAAGTCGAAAAAAGCTTGTGAGAAGGCTCCTTTCTGATTTCATTTCAAGGTATGAGATCTGATGACTTTGATTTGGAGATTTTTCCTGAAGAAACCGATTGGGAATATCCGAATGCTGAGAGAATAAGAAAAGAGATTGCATCGAACAAACCGAAAGTTCGGATGCGTGATTTGACGATCCGTAAGCTTCCGTTAGAAAGTTTTCAACGGGCAGATCAACTGGTGCGAGAGCATCCTTATCCCTCAATGATTGCGGCGGCAGCCGTGGGATTATTTGCAGGAATCATCATTAGTAGTATTGTTTCAAGCGATAGGGATTAAAATGATGAACTCTGCCTCCGATCTTCTGAGCTATCTTCCCGTAGGGATTCAAATCGCAGCGGCTCTGATTTTTGCTGTAGCGACTCTCCTGACCTCAACTCTTTTAGGAAAGAAGACCATTGGCAATAAAACGAAAGATACCGCCTACGAATGTGGTAAGATTGCAGAAGGGGTGGTTAACCCTCGTTTTTCCGTGAAGTTCTATTTGATTGCCATGCTCTTTATCTTGTTCGATATTGAAACGGTATTTATGTATGTTTGGGGGGTGGTTTATCGTGAGCAACTTACCCAATCTTGGATGATCTTCGGATCGATGCTTTCATTCGTGGTAATTCTATTTGTCGGCTATATTTATGCCCTTCGAAAAGGGGCCTTCGAGTGGGCAAAGTAGCCTGAAGCCCGGCCCCCCATTTCCAATGGAATCAAGAAATCTCCTGATTTTTTCATTTCATCCCTTGCGGTTTTTAAGTTTATACTTATTGTTTTGAGCGATAGCGATGAAGCGCCATCAAAAAGAAAGTTTTTATGCAATATCCGCCCTTTGATTTAGTTCGTCTTTTGAAAACCGTTTTTGAACCTGAGGTTGGGGAACGGATTGCAATTTTGATCGATCTCCCTCACCCGGAGCGAATTCAAGATCTCTCTTTTTTAAAAGATCCTGCCTTTCCGATTCAAAACAAAGCCCATGATGTTTTTTATCAAGGTCTTAAAAAGGGAGCGATGGCGGCTTTAGGACTCAAAGGGGGAGAGCTCTTTGCTTATCAACTTTCTGGAGGAAGCAATCTCGATTTTTCCGATGAGGCGTATGACCCGAGTGGAAAGAAACTCTCTTTGAAGGCCGATGTCTATTCTCAATACGATATTATTCTTTGTATCTCGACCTATTCCGCAACCGCTCCGTTGACTGCTTTTGCTAAAGAGTTCGGCTTTCGTGGAGCGACATTACATGGCGTGAACGATATTATTTTAGCCAGTGGACTCGCTGTTGATTACAATCAAGTGAGTATTCAGGCAGAGAAGCTTCGTTCCAGTATGACCAAGGCCGATTACTTTGAGATCGATTTTATCATGGAGGGCTCCAAGTACACTCTAAAACTCAATTGTGATGGTCAAGAGGCTCAAAAAAGTCACGGCCTTTGCCGAGGAAAGACCCCTGATATCGCCAACCTACCCGCAGGTGAGGTTTATTTTGTTCCGACCGATGCCTCTGGAGAGTTTCCTCATCGCTATGAGGAGGGGACCTTAGCGGTCATGGAGGTGAGTGGCGGTAAGATTCGTAAGTCGACCCTCATTCGTGGCGATGCCAAGATCGTTGCCGCTCACAATCTGAAGCTTCAAACCGATCCTGTTACTGGAGAGCTCGGTGAGTTAGGATTTGGAACGCAAATCCTTCCTGTTTCTGGAAAAGATATTCAGGATGAGAAGATTTTAGGGACGATGCATGTCGCCACCGGTCGAAGCGATCATTTGGGAGGACATTTAACTCCGGACAAATTTGCGATTCCGGTGAATGCGACTCATGATGATTTACTTTTCTCTCCGACGAAAACACCGGAGATTAATGTTCCTGAGGTTCGAATGTTCCGCGATCAAAAGTCGGTGGTTCTCATTCAGAATTATCAGCCGGCCGCTTATCTTCAACAAGCGCTGCTGAGTTAAAATGAGTTCAGATTATTACGAAACGAGTTCGATTCTTGCCGAATATCTCTTTTTTCATTATGGGGAGGCGAGTGACTATCTGCCTTTTTCAGAGGGGCCTCAAAGTGCGCTCAATTTTCCACTGAAAATTGTCGAGCATGGTTTGGCAGGCCTTTCCCTTCCGCCTGCCGCAAGAGCGATGGATTTGGGGTGCGCGGTCGGTCGTTCCTCCTTTGAACTGACTCGCTATTGCCAAGAGGTTGTGGGAATTGACTATTCATCGGCCTTTATTCAGGCGGCACAAAATATTCAGAAGCAAAAAGAATTAACCATCTCAGTCGTTGAAGAGGTCGGAACGACTAAAAAGGTTACGGTAGCACTGCCTTCTGCTGTTTTCCCTGAACGGGTTCAATTCTATCAAGGAGATGCCTTGAATCTCTCCCTTGATTATGGGGAGTTTGATCTCTTGCTCGCAGCGAATTTGATTGATCGGCTTTCAGATCCGACTCATTTCTTAAAAGAGATTGGTCGATTGATTAAAAAAGGAGGGATCCTCATTTTGACAAGTCCCTATACTTGGATCGACTCCTTTACTCCGGTCGGGAAATGGCTGACCCAGGAAAATTCTAATTTTCAGGCGCTTCAAAAGATTTTAGAGCCACAATTCGACTTTCAGCGCAAAGAGGATCTCCCGATGTTGATCCGTGAGCATCGTCGTAAGTATCAGTGGACGGTGACGGAACTCTCCGTTTGGGTGAAGAAGTAACTCATTGTTCACTCAAAATACAATTTTCACCGCTGGGTAAACGGAGGAAATACTGGTTTTATCCCAATTCTTGCAATAGAACAAAAAAACAAAGGGAATTTAAAATAGGGAAATCAGGAAATAAGGAAAACCGTTGCGAAGCAACTTCGATGAACAGGATGCTAAATGTTTGGTGCGGGGGCATAGAGGGGCACAACCAAATCTTCGATTTGCAAAAAAACAAAAAATTCAGAGGTCTTTTTTCTTTTTTTCATGTCGAAGATCCGCCGTAGTTCTGAAAGAAAACGTAGGTGGACGCTGACACTTTGAGACTATCTCTAACTCCATGTTGACTCATTCGTCGCCCGTCTCATTCGGATTGCGTCCTGCAATCTCTTCTCCCGCTGCTGCGGGATCAGATCGTCTCCTCCAAAACCCTTTTGGAGTCGGCTCCCCATTCAAATGTATTGCTGTTTTTCGGTTTTTTTGAATTCACCAACTTGGTTAAACCCATTTCTTGCATTAGAACTGGAGGGGCAGCCCCGACAGGTCGGGGCTGCAGTTGTCCCCCCGTACAAATCTTCGATTTGGTTGTGCCCCGCTGTGCCCCCGCACCAAACAATCAGACCCTGTTTTCTTATTTTTCGTTTCACGAATGGTATTCCCTCCGTACCAAAATTATTTCCGCTTCCAGCGAAGAGATCTTCTCGTTTTACGAGCCTTTTCCCCGTTCGATGAGGCACAGAGCCTGTGCCCCTCCATTTTTTATCACCATTTTGGTGATATCGTTTGCGAGGTATATCCATTCCCAATGCAAGAAATGGGTTAAATCGCGTAAAGAAAGGATCAGGGATTGAATTCAGCCATCAGCCTCGTCATCAGGTGTTTATAAAACTCGTTTTCTAATGCATTGCATTAGAAACGAAGTCTAATGACGAATCTGGGTTTATAAGGAAGCGAGAAATGGGAATTTATTTTATTAAGTTTGTTTTGAAAAAAAGAACCGAATTTTCCTCCGTTACCCTCTGTTTACTCTGCAGTAAAAATTATATTTGCTTGATGCCCATGTGCATTTGGGAGACAAATCCCCCCTGTTTTTTCCTGACTTCCAGCCTTCCTTAGAGTTTGCACTAGTTTTTGTGTTCTGTGTGTTCTTTTGCGGCTCAATGAATCTTCTCCTGTCCCTTTCATCTGTTCCGGTTTTAGAACGGAGTGTCCCTTGTTCAACCTATATTCTGGCATTAACGCTCATTTTATGAGAGAGATAAAGGAATGACCACAGATTGCTGTATTATTGGGGGGGGACTCGTCGGATTGGCCACTGCCTATCGGTATTTAGAGAAGTTCCCTCACGATTCCGTTCTTCTGCTTGAGAAGGAGAGTCGTGTCGCTTGTCAGCAATCGACACACAATAGTGGGGTGCTTCATGCGGGACTTTATTATAAGCCCGGCTCTGAGAAAGCGAAGCTTTGCGTCGAGGGAATTCGAGAGATGGTCACTTTTTGTCAGCACCATCAGATTGCTCATGAACAGTGCGGAAAACTAGTCGTTGCGGGAACTGAAAAAGAGTTACCTCGACTCGATCAACTCTGGATTCGAGGGAATGAAAATGGGCTTCAAGGGATGAAGCGACTTGGGATTGAGGAGATGAAGGAACGTGAACCGCATGTCAGTGGGATCCAAGGAATTTTAGTCCCTGAGGAGGGGATCGTCGACTATCGAGCGGTCGCCGATACTTTGGCTCGTGAGATTATCCGACTCAAAGGAAAGGTTCGACTTCAAGCCCGCGTGGAGCAGCTGATTCCGGAGGGATCCTGTTGGCGAGTGGTGACAAATCAGGGAGAGATTGTGGCGAAGAAGGTCGTTAATTGTGGCGGATTGCATTCCGATTTGATTTTAAAATCGAGTGGCCTCAAGCGACCTGCTCGGATTATTCCCTTTCGAGGTGAGTACTACGATCTCAAGCCAGAGGCGCGTCATTTGGTGAAGCATCTGATTTATCCTGTTCCGGATCCTCAGTTCCCCTTTTTAGGAGTTCATTTTACACGAATGGTTCAAGGGGGGGTTGAGGCGGGGCCGAATGCGGTACTGGCGTTGAAACGGGAGGGCTATCGGATGTTTGAGTTCGATGCCAAAGAGTTTTGGGATTCGATCTCTTATCCCGGATTATGGAGATTTTTAGTCCAATACCCATCGATGGTGACCTACGAGCTTTATCGTTCTTTTTCTAAAGAGGTTTTCTGCCGCTCCTTACAGCGGTTGGTTCCTGAAATTCAACAGGAGCATCTTGAGGCCGGTTCGGCAGGGGTGAGGGCTCAGGCGATGTTCCCGAATGGCAAGCTCGTTGAGGATTTTCTTTTTGTTCATCAAGGATCGTTAACTCATGTCGTCAATGCCCCTTCGCCAGCGGCAACCTCATCCTTGGCGATCGGTCGAAGGATTGTTGAGGAGATCTCAAAATAAACAAGTCTTGGATTCAATGGGTGAAGCTGCAATAATCTTTGTTTATTCATGTCCGATCCGATATTAAAAGTCGAAAAAAAAGAGGAGTCACTCCAAGGCTCGCTCGTTCAAGTGGGACTGCGTCATCCGATTTCTTGGGTTCGACGCTTTCTCGCCGGATTGGGAATTACGACCACTGTTTTGGTGGTGGTGCCGATTCTTGTGGCGATTCTCTGGCTTCGTTATTTTGGTCTCCCCTCACAAATTAAATATTTTGTTCAAAAAGAACTGGAAAAACAGGGACTTCAAGTTGAGTTCGAACGATTATTGCTTGATCCATCAGGCGGTTTTTTAGCCGATCGGCTTACCGTTTATCGGGGAGGGGAAAAGGAACAGGTCTGGGTGCAGGTCGATCGAGTTCGAATTGGGATTGCATGGATTTCTTGGTGGAGAGGGGAGCCTTTTATTCATAGCGCTTCGATTCGTAACGCTTCGATTCAACTTCCGATCAGCGCACGGGAATCGGTAGTACTTGATGACACCTATGCCGATCTTGTTTTTAAAAAAGGAATCGTCGAGGTGAGAGAGGCTCGTTCGCGAGTGATTAACTTTCAGTTACAATTAAAAGGAATTATTGAATTGAACGGTCGAGCTCCGGCGCGGCAGGCCACGGAGAAGGATCTCATTTATCGGGAGAATTTGTGGAACTCGTTTCGAAAGTATTCACTGGAATTCGAATCTGAAAATCCGATTTTAGTGACCTTAGAGTTCAAAACCCCAACCCTCCATCCGGAGCTTTCAGAGGCCTCGCTTTATATCCATTCAACCCCATGCCGTTGGCGGGGGGTTCAGGTGGAGGAGATGGGATTGAGAGCTCATTTGGAGCAAAGTCGATTGCGATTAGAGGATATCCATTTTCAAATCGCTCGGGGAGAGTGGGTGGCAAAAGGGGATTGGTATCTGGATGAAAAGCGATCGACGATCGAATTTCAATCTAGCCTCGATCTTTCTGCCTTTGCTCCCGCCTTTTCAGGAAAAATCAGGGAGGCATTAGGGAAGCTTTCTTTTGAGGATCCGGCCCGTTTTTCAGGTCGATTGAACACTCTTTTTAATCCTGATTTTCAATACGATCTTCAGGTTGATTTGAATTGGAAGAAGTTTTCTTATGGAAATATCGCATTTGATCGATTGGATCTTCCGATTGCGATCGATTCGAATCGGTTTTTTGTTTCCGGCATGGAATTAGTCAGCGCTAAAGGGGCTGTTTCCTTTAGCGCCCTTTACGATCGTTCGATTCCGGAGATTAAAGGGAATTTAAAAAGCAATCTCGATCCGACGGTTTTTATTGGTGTTTTTGGAGAGGGGGCAGATCGGTTTTTATCGAGCCTAGAGTTTCAGGGAAAAGGGCCGCTCCTTAATGTTAAGTTAAAAGGAGCGAGCTTAAATCCTCCGGATTGGAAATTGACAGGAAAAATTGCCCTCGAAAAGGGGTTGTATAAAAAAGTCTATTGGGAAACCGCATCGGCCGATCTTTCCTTTGAAAAAGGGAAATTACTCATATCGGCGATAAAGGGGAAACGTCCTGAGGGAGAGGCTCACGGTGGGGTGGTATACGATTTTAACCAGCAGACCGTTTTTTTAGATCAGGTCGTTTCGACGGTTCAGGTTCGGGATATCGCCATCATGTTTGGATCGGTTTTTGATTCCTATTTGAAACCGTATCTTTTGAGTATTCCTCCCTTAGTTCATGCTCATGGATTGATTGATATTCTGGCTCATCGAGAGGAGCCGATTCATGACTTAAAACTTCAGATCGAATCGCCGGGGGTTTTGGATTATCAATTCATGGGGAAGGGGTTGAAATTCAATAAATCGAAACTCGAGCTAACGATTCAGAAGGGAGTCCTTCGACTCACCACGCAATCGGCAGAGCTATTTGAGGGGAAATTTGGCTTGGATTTTACGATGGATATGAAAAATGCAATTCCTGATTATAAATCTTCAATTACCTTTAACGAAAGTAACTTTCAGCAATTTATGAAAACCTTTTACAGCCATGAGAATGCCAAAGGGACGATGAGTGGACGACTGGCTCTTTCAGGGACTCTCGGAAAAACAGAGACCTTTAAAGGGGAGGGCCTGATTTCGATCCGGGATGGCTTTATTCTTTCAATCCCCTTTATGGGGGGGCTCTCCGAACTTTTAGGGGCGATGATTCCTAACTTTGGTTATGCGAAGGCAGATCGAGCGGGAATGAGTTTTTTAATGAACAATGGGAAGCTGACGACAGAGGATCTCGAAGTTTCGAGTGCCGCCTTTACTTTAATCGGAAATGGGGGGTACGATTTAGTTAAAGATGATCTGGATCTCAATACACGCGTCAACATTAAAGGGGTCGTGGGGCTTCTTTTATTTCCAGTCAGTAAACTTTTTGAATATCATGGCTCGGGGTCGATGAAGGAGCCGAAGTGGAATCCAAAGATTTTAGAGTAGAGTCCCCAACTTTCGCTGTAAGAAAATACCGAATTCACCGCGGTGAAAAAACTGTCTTTTTTTGTGTTAGATTGAGGCTCATGCGAACCTATTTCGGGGTTGCCCTGTGGTAAATTCTTCTTTCTTTGCACAAAATTGGATGAGGAGCACGCTTGCCCGTAGGTGAAACTGTTGTAAGATATTCCGATGCTATTTCCTCCCTTTCAATCCCTTCAGGGGTCTCTTTGGCTTCTTTTTTGTGTTCTGATTTCTTGTACTCCCCAGAAGAAGGCAGAGCTCAAGAGCTCTTTTTTTCCGCTGATCCCTGAAAAAGGGGTTCAGCGGGGGGCCTATGTCGATTTGGGGGAGGGGGAGGCGGAGGTGACTCTGGAGGCGATTGAGAAATTCGAGGAGATGGTCGGCAAACCGCAAGCGATCATCGCCTCAGGAAGTTTTTGGGGAGATCAATCCTTTCCGAAGAAAAATTGTGATCTGATCCAGGGCTACGGGGCGGTTCCTCTTCTTTATTGGTCCCCTTGGGATAAACCGTATATGGAGGATCGGGGAGTCGATCGATTCTCCCTGGAGGCAATTCTTGCGGGGAAATGGGATGCCTATATCGATCTGTGGAGCGAGGGGGCCAAAAGCTATGGGAAACCGCTTTTCGTTGCTTGGGGACTGGAGATGAATGGAACCTGGTTTCCATGGTCCGGACATTTTTATGGAGGGGGGAAAGAGATCTCTCCCCAGCAGTGGAAGGGACCTGAGGTTTATAAAAAATGCTATCGTTATGTCGTTGATCGCGTTCGAAAAAATGGGGTTACGAATATTCAATGGATTTTTCATACGATGAATTACCCCTATCCGGATGCTCCATGGAATCAGATGGAGGCCTACTATCCTGGATCCGATTATGTCGATTGGTTAGGATTGAGTGTTTATGGAAAGCAGTTTAAGGGGGATGTTTGGAAATCCTTTCTAGATCTAGCGGACTATCCGTATCAACAAATCTGTAAACTTGATCCGAAAAAACCGGTGATGTTAGCGGAGTGGGGGGTGGGGGAGTATGAGCCGAGTGGGACTAAAGGGGCTTTTATTCAGGAGGGCTTTGAGAGGATGAAACAGTTCCCCCGGCTCAAGGCGGCAGTCTTCTGGCATGAGCGTTGGGAGAATTCCGACGGGAGTTTTAGCAATCTTCGGGTGAACTCCAGTGCTGAGTCCCTGGAGGCCTTTCGGACAGGAATTGCCGATCCTTATTATTTAGGCCGACCGAAATTCAGACCTTAACCTTTCATTTTACGTGATTTACGTAAAAAAATGGGATTGCGCTCTGAATAAACCGTGATAAGAATTTTTCGCTGTGATTCGTAATCTTGTATTTATTATCTTCCTTTTAGGGGTCGTTTTTCTGAGTGCAGAAGAGGGCGCACCGGCGGTTCCTATTGAAATTACCGCCGATGGAGAAAATCGGATCGTCGGAGAGGTCGCAATGGCAGAGTTAAACGTCATTGTCCGTTACGGCGACGATATCATCTATGCCGATAAGATCTCGATGGATCGTAAGACCAAAGTCGTGATGGCAAGTGGGAATGTTCGTATTTACGCAGGGGGATCGGTTTATCGTGGAGAGACCTTGGTTTACAATCTAGAGACGAAAAAACTGGAGTCCTCTGATTTTCGAATGACCTCTCTGCCTGTCTTTGTCGGGGGATTAAAAATTACGACCCCTGAGCCGAATCATTACAGCATGAAACAGGGCTACTTTACCACGGAAAATCGAGAGAACCCAGGATTCCATTTTAAAGCCTCGACCGTTGAGATTTATAACAACAACGAAGTTGTTTTAAAAAATGTCGTTCTTTATGTCGGAAATATTCCGGTGTTATGGGTTCCGGTATTTGTTCAAAATCTTGACGATGATCGACCAAGCTGGGTCTTTAGTGGCGGAAGCAGCAGTCGTTACGGGGTCTTTGGTCGGGCGACTTACAATTACTATTTTGATAAGAATATGAAGGGGTCACTCCATTTTGACGCGAGGTCGAAACGGGGATTAGCCGCCGGAGTCGATTTGAAGTATAAACCGAATAAGGAAAGTGATGGGCTCTTTTCGGCTTACTGGGCGGAGGATAACGATGCGAAGAATAACTTTACCGGAAATCCACGCGATGGGGTAACCTCCACTCGCTATCGCTTATTACTCCAACAGAAGACCAAGTTTAAGGATGGGTTAAGTCTCACAGTTCAACAGGAGAAGTTGAGTGATCCGCATATCACCGAGGATTTCTTTGAGAATGAATATCGCAATGATCGTCAGCCGGATAGTTATTTAGAGGCCGTTCAATATAATGAAAACTTTACGATCTCGGTTTTTGCTCGGGATCAAGTGAATGGGTTCTACGAAACGGTGGAGCGTCTTCCGGAGTTAAAGATCGAGAGCAAGCGGTTCAAGCTTTATGATCATTTGGAATATCAGAGTGAGTACAGCCTAGCAAATTTAAAGCGGGATTTTGGGGATGCGAATAGTCCAGATTATAAGTACCGAAAGCTTGTTAATGGAACGGCGATGGATTCAAGTTTTAATGGGGAGTATTCAGCCTACCGATGGGATACGCTTCAGCAGTTGCTTTATCCGCGTCAATATATGAATTGGCTTTCGGTTACTCCTCGATTAGGTTTTCGCGCCACAGCGTGGGATTATCCGACTCGAAATGATAAAACCTTTATTACTAAGACCGATTCACCTTATGTTCAAAATCGTCCAGTCGAAGCAAGTGATGCACAAAGACTCTGGACTTTTGTGGGGGTTGAAACCTCCTTTAAAGTTTCAAAAGCTTGGTTGAATGTGAAAAATTCGGCTTTAGGAATCGATGGAATTCGTCACGTTGCCGAGCCTTTTATCAATGCACAGATCTCCCCTGATAATGATCATAAGCCTTACGAGCATTTAGGTTTTGATGAACGACTTCCTTCTCATCGTTTACAGGCGATTAATCCCGATCAAAATAACTCAATTGATAGTCTGAATAAACAGGCGATCGTTCGTCACGGTGTCCGTAATAAGATTCAAACCAAACGAGATGGGGTCAATTACGATCTCGCCGATTGGGTCCTTTATGCTGATCTCGATATGGCAAGAGAATCGGATATCGATGCTTATGGATCGCGTTATGATAATGCTTATTCAAATCTCTTTAGTGACTTTAAATTCACTCCGTTGCCTTGGTTGACTTATAACAGTTTCTCCTCCTTTGATGTCAATGGAAACAGCTATTCGCTTTCGGATAATAGTATTACATGGCAGCTCACAAGATCATGGGAATCGACCCTAGGGTTGCGGGTTCTTCAAAACAGTCTTCTTTATGACGACAGTAATCTGATTTATTTCTCTAATTTTTATCGCCTCAATGAACATTGGCAGTTTGAGAACAATCTGACCTTTGAGACCGATGATGGAAAGTTGCAGGAGCAAAGTTACCGAATCTATCGGGATATGTCCTCTTGGCAACTGGCAATGACTCTTGCGAATCGGGATAACCGCAACGGAAAAAATGAGACCTCGGTCTATTTCACACTAACCCTGAAAGCCTTTCCATCCCAAAGGCTTTCTTTGGATGCTCAATAAAAATGAAGATAGCGATTGTTGGAACCGGCTATGTCGGTTTGGTCAGTGGAACCTGCTTTGCTGAGGTTGGACATGAAGTGATTTGTGTCGATAATGATAAGAAAAAGGTCGCAACCCTTCAAGCCGGTCAGATTCCGATTTATGAGCCTGGCTTAGAGGATTTGATTAAGAAGAATGTTGCCGCAGGCCGTTTAAAATTTACGGACTCGATTAAAGAAGGGGTCGAGAAATCGCTCGTCGTCTTTATCGCTGTTCCAACCCCTCCGCAGCCGGATGGAAGTGTCGATCTGACTTATATCGAGAAAGTCGCCCGTGAAATTGCGGCGGTGATGACCGAATATCGGGTGATTGTCGATAAGAGTACGGTTCCTGTCAAAACCGGGGATCGCGTCACTCAAACGATCGCGCGATATACCCAAGGAAAAGTCGAATTTGATGTCGTCAGTAATCCAGAATTTCTCCGTGAGGGATCAGCGGTTGCCGATTTAATGAATCCCGATCGTGTTGTTGTCGGAACCGATTCCGAACGTGCGACGGCGATCATGAAAGAGATCTATGAGCCATTTAAGGCTCCGATCATGGTCACCGATCTCAACTCCGCTGAGTTGATTAAACATGCCGCCAATAGTTTCCTTGCCTTGAAGATCTCTTATATCAATGCAGTCTCGATCATCTGTGAAATGTCGGGAGCGAATGTCGATATGGTCGCCGAAGGAATGGGGGCCGATAAACGAATCGGTCGCGCTTTCTTAAATGCCGGGATCGGCTACGGGGGTTCCTGTTTTCCGAAAGATCTCTCTGCCTTCACAAAGATCTCTGAGGATCTCGGTTATGATTTCCGACTTTTAAAGGAAGTTTCGGAGATTAATCGCATTCAAAAGAATCGGTTTTTGAAACAGATTCGCGATACCTTGTGGGTTTTGAAAGATAAGAAAATCGGCGTTCTCGGGCTTGCCTTCAAGGGAAACACCGATGACGTTCGCTCCAGTGTCGCCATGGATCTCGTCGAGCTGATGCAACGCGAAGGTGCGATCGTTCGTGCTTATGATCCCCAAGGGATGGAAAAGGCAAAGAGCCTTCTCCCGAATATTGTTTATTGCAATAAGGCCGAAGAGGTTGCCGAAGGGGTTGAGGCTCTAGTGGTTGCGACTGAATGGAACGAATTTAAAGATCTTGATTGGAAATCGATGAAATCAAAGATGATCAGCCCTCATCTCTTTGACGGACGGAATTTGCTCGATCCGCAGAAGATGCGTGATATTGGTTTTGATTACTACAGTATTGGGCGTTCCTAGAATCCGGTTTCACCGGCTTTTAAAATCAGCTTCCTTCGGGATTTTGAGGTGCCTTTCTTGAAAAGGAAAGGAGGGAACAGTGCGGGTCAATAAAGAATGTCAGAAAAATGGGTAACCATCAGAAACGGAAAATTATGAATATCATTTTAGTCGGGGCTCAATGGGGCGATGAAGGAAAAGGAAAAATCATCGATGCGATGACGGAGAAATCTGATATCGTCGTTCGTACCCAAGGGGGAAATAATGCCGGTCATACGGTAAAGGTCGGGAATGAAAAGTTTGTTCTCCATTTGATTCCCTCTGGCATTCTCCACTCTAAAGTGAAATGCGTGATCGGAAACGGGGTTGTGATCGATCCGATCTCTTTAGTGATTGAGATCGAGGGATTAGAAAAAAGAGGGATCAAAACCAAAGGCCGTCTTTTTGTCAGTCAAACCGCGCATGTCGTATTTCCTTATCATCGTGAAATTGATGCCCTTCGGGAAACCAGTAAAGGAACCTTGAAGATAGGAACGACGAAACGGGGAATCGGTCCTACCTATTCCGATAAGGCCTCACGGACCGGTTTACGGATTCAAGATCTCTATCGTGCCGACTTTCCGGAGAAACTAAAGAAGCGGGTGAACGAAGCGAATAAGGTCATTGTCTCTGGAGGCGCAAAGCCGGTTTCATTTTCAAAAACCTTAAAAACTTACGAAGAGGCGGCGATGAAATTAAAGCCTTATATCACGAATACCGTGGTTTGGCTTCATCAAGCGATGGAGAAAAAGGTGGAGGTGCTTTTTGAAGGGGCTCAAGGAACCTTTTTGGATATCGATTTCGGAACCTATCCTTACGTCACCTCCTCCAATACAACGGCTGGCGGCTCCTCAACTGGATCAGGAATTCCTCCGCATTGGATGAATCGGGTCATGGGATGCGTCAAGGCCTATACAACACGAGTCGGTGAAGGACCGTTTCCAACAGAAGATGAGGCGTTGAGCGATCGTCTCCATGCGATGGGGCGTGAGTTCGGATCGACGACGGGCCGCGCCCGACGTTGCGGTTGGTTTGATGCGGTTTTCACTCATTACTCGCGAATGATCAACGGGATCGATGATCTAGCGATTACGAATTTAGATGGACTGGATGAAGTGAAGGAGATTCGGGTCTGTGTCGCTTATAAGCTTAAAGGGAAGACGATCCATCATCCACCGACCGATTTAGATGAGATGGCGATGTGTAAGCCGGTTTATAAAGTATTTAAAGGATGGATGACCTCAACGGTGAAGGCGAAACGCTTTGCTGATCTTCCTCCATTGGCACGAACCTATGTCAAGGCCTTGGCTGAGTTGATGGGGACTAAATTAAAAATTGTCTCCGTCGGACCGAATCGAGATCAAACGATCTGGTTATGAGTGCCGGGTCTGTCGCCTCTCTGAGGCTTCCAGCTCATGTCGCCATCATTATGGATGGCAATGGACGTTGGGCAAAGGAGCGAGGCCAGACGCGTGTTGAGGGACACCGAGCCGGTTCGGAGGCGACCCGTGAGGTCGTCGAGGTTGCCGCTGAGTTAGGAGTTAAATATTTGACGCTTTATGCCTTTTCTGTGGAGAATTGGAATCGCCCCAAAGCAGAGGTCTCGACTTTAATGAAACTTTTAGAGCGTTTCTTAAAGGAACGAACTCAAGAGCTTCTCAAAAATAATATTCGATTGCAGGCCATCGGTCGTCTCAACGATCTTCCGGAGAAAACCCGTCAACAACTCCATCTCTCGATTGAACAAACGAGTCACTGCACCGGAATGACCCTTATTTTAGCCCTTAGTTACGGGGGAAGGACAGAGATCGTAGAGGCGGTTCGATCGATTCTTCGCGAGGTAGAACTGGGACATCTCGATCCCGCTCAAATTAATGAGGCGGTAGTTTCCCAGAACCTGTATACCCGATACTATCCAGATCCTGATTTATTAATTCGGACGAGTGGAGAGATGCGGCTGAGTAATTTTTTACTTTGGCAGAGCTCTTACACCGAAATTTACGTCACCAAAACCTTGTGGCCCGATTTTCGACGGAAGTCGTTTACGGAGGCACTCGAGGACTATTCAACCCGCCAACGTCGATTTGGCAGAGTTTCTTAAAATTCCTGATGGAGTTTTAAGGAGTTCTTGGTAAGGATTTTAGATATGTCATTGAATACCTATTGCTCAAGCCCTTGGAAATATCAACGTCGTAAGACTCGCACGGTGAATGTGAGCGGGGTGACGATTGGGTCGGATCATCCGATTCGTGTCCAATCGATGATCACTTGCGATACGATGGATACTGAGGCTTGTATCAAGCAGACCCTCGATTTAGTAGCGGTCGGCTGTGAGTTGGTTCGAATTACGGCTCCGACGATTAAAGATGCCGCGAATCTTCAAGAGATCAAAAAGCGGTTGATCGATCAAGGCTGTCAGGTTCCGTTAGTCGCCGATATCCATTTCAAGCCGGATGCCGCGATGGAAGCGGCGCAATGGGTCGATAAAATTCGGATTAATCCCGGAAATTTTGCCGACAAAAAGAAATTTCAAGTCCGTGAATATACCGATGATCAATACGATGACGAGCTGGGGCGGATTGAGGAGTGTTTTGCTCCGCTGCTGAAGGTTTGTAAGGATCGTCAGTTAGCGATGCGCATTGGAACGAATCACGGATCACTTTCCGATCGAATCATGAACCGTTATGGGGATACTCCTCTCGGAATGGTGGAGAGTGCCTTTGAATATGCCCGTGTTGCCCGTAAGTACGATTTCCATAATTTTGTATTCTCAATGAAAGCCTCCAATCCGAAGGTCATGATTCAGGCCTATCGACTTTTAGTCCGAAAACTTCAAGAGCAAGGGGCCGATTGGAACTATCCGATTCACTTAGGAGTGACGGAGGCTGGGGAAGGGGAGGATGGACGGATCAAAAGTGCCATCGGGATCGGATCGCTGTTGTTTGATGGGATTGGGGATACGATTCGCGTTTCGCTCACAGAAGATAGTATTCATGAGATTCCTGTCGCGAAGGCCCTTGTTAAAATGGTCGAGCATGATGTTCACATGGGGGAACCGATTGAGATGCCTGAACTCCCTTATGATCCCTTTGTCTATGGGAAACGGGTGACTCCGAAAATCACCGTCGCTGGAATTGCGATTGGTGAGACCGAACCGACACGAGTTATTGTTCCTCTTCATGTATTTAATGCCGTGGAGCACAAGCGGGCGCAGTTTGGCGATACCTTTCCGGATCTCGTTTATGAGGGTTCGGATGTAGTCGAAGTCGATGTCGATAACGCTCAGGAGCTTAATGGATTAGATCAGATTGCGGGATCGCGTCTCTTGACGGTGAAAGATGGCTGTAAACTTTCTCCGCATCATGCCTTTCGTCTGTTAGTGGCGAAGGCTCCGCAACGTCATTTGATTATTTTAAAAGATACCTTTCACCCTCCTGCCGTTGGCAAAAATCCAGATGTTTTACAGACCTTGCTTCATGCTTCGGCTCAAATCGGATCGTTGCTCTGTGATGGAATTGGCGATGGCATTTTTGTTCGTGGAGAACCCGGACCAGGGGCCGGAGTTCGCTTGGCCTTTAATATTCTTCAAGGGTGCGGAAATCGAATCTTTAAAACCGAGTATGTCGCTTGTCCCTCCTGTGGACGAACGCTCTTTGATCTTCAATCGACCACCGCACGGATTAAGGCCTCTACCGGCCACCTCAAGGGAGTCAAAATTGCGGTCATGGGCTGTATTGTCAACGGTCCGGGAGAGATGGCCGATGCCGACTTCGGTTATGTCGGCGGGGCACCAGGCAAAGTGAATCTTTACATCGGGAAAACCGCCGTGAAATTCAATATTCCAGAGGTCGAAGCGGTCGATCGCTTAGTCGATCTCATCAAAGAGAATAACAAGTGGTTTGATGCCCCGACGGTTCCAGTCTCTGTTGAATAGCTGGATAGCTGGATAGAGGTCTTCTCTGCATGACCGGATTTCAGGAACTTTTCTGACCTCCACTTTTAATTTCAGAGTCCCAGTTGATCATTTTTTAGATTCTGATATTTTTTAAAAGTGATGACTCTTTTAAAACTATTATTTTTTCTTTTTCTCTTCTCTTGGGTCCAGGCCGCTGAATCTCTTTTTTATATCGCCAGCGCCCCTAAAGATCCCCTTCAAGGCGGGATTTGGATGGCTCGACTGAATCTTGCTACAGGAGCCCTTTCGATTCCTGAATTAGCCACCCCTGCCTCTAATCCCTCCTTTCTTACTTATTCTCCCAGCGGAAAGTACCTTTTCTCTGTTGAAGAAAATAAGGGGGGAACCGTGAACTCCTATCTTTGTGAGTCGAATGATAAATTAACCTTTCTGAGTCGACAACCTTCCGGAGGGAACAGTGGTTGTCACGTTGAGGTCGATCTTCTGGGAAAAACAATTTTTACCGCAAATTATGGGAGTGGAACCATTGCTTCTTTTCCAATTCTTGAAAAAGGTATGATTGGAGAGGCGATCGAAACGATTGATCTAGTCAAACTTTTTTCCCCCTCCGATCCGCTTGCGAAATCAAAGGCACACGGAAATTATATCGATTTTATGAATCGACTCCTTTATGCCTGTGATCTGGGAACAGATACCGTCGGAGTCTTTCGCTTTGATCCGGAACAGAGACGCTTGACCCCTTTTTCGGGTCATGGAAAACTGCCTCCTAAAAGTGGACCGAGGCATCTTGCTATTCATCCTTCAGGGAAATGGCTCTACGTCAATCAAGAGATGGGTCTCGCAGTTTCCGTTTTTGAACGGGATGCGAATGGAGGAATTGATTTGCCCTTGCAATCGATTTCAACCGTACCTCCTGGAATAGAGAGCAAGGGAGTTTCGACGGCGGAGATTCTCTGCCATCCCTCCGGGAAATGGCTCTATGTTTCGAATCGGGGTCATGACAGTATCACGCAGTTTGCCGTGAGTGATGGGGGAAAATTAAGTTGGGTTGAAAACAGTCCGTCCATCGTCAAATTTCCACGTTCGATGGCCTTGGATCCCTCTGGATCCTGGCTGATCGTAGCTGGTCAAAAAGATAAGCGGGTGACCTCATTCGCCGTCGATTCACAGACAGGAAAAATTCGACCAACCGATCATTTTATGACTGTCGATGCTCCGATTTGTTTGATTTTTAAGACTCTATCCGGCAGTTAAATCCATTTTTTATATTGTATTTAATGGATAACATTATATCCAATTAGATAATAAAATAATAATTATGGATAAAATATTAGGCACCTCGACGTTTTGCATGGGTGAATAATGTACGAAATTCATCCATTGTGCAAACAAAACCCTTCGGCATGCGCCTTTTTGCGGGTTTTGTTCTTCAATGGATAAATTTCTTGGGTGTTGGGAGTTTAGCATCCAAGATGAGGCAT
>CAMCSM010000045.1 GCA_945877805.1 Methylacidiphilum caldifontis
TCAGATCACTCAAATCCCTGAACATCTTGAAAAGTTAATCGAGAAACTAAAAATCCATAAACTCTTTAGCTCACCCCCAAACTGGATCGCTCCTGTAGGCAGAAAGCTCTAAGCCAAAAAACCTGTTTTCATAGGTAATATCCAAAAAAAATCGAGAATTTTTTCAGGAAGTTAGGTTAACGCTTTAAATGGAGTGCCGGTTTAGGAGACGATTAAAAAGGAGATTAAGCTGGCGACATAACAGCAAAGGCCTGCGATCATGCCGCGGAGTTGCCATTGATAGGTGCCTGATTTTAGATCTCGGTATTCGATGATTTTGGAAATCATTTCGAGCGGAGTTTTTCCTTCAAATTGAGAGACCCATTTTAAGCGCATTCCGGTGGCGAGGAGAAAAACGGTGGAGAGAACCATCAAACCCAATCCCGTGACTAAGGAGAGTTTAGAAAAGAGATTGGATTTGGCAATTAATGGGCCAGAAAAACCGGTAATCGTCAGGGTAACGGTAGAAAGGGTTAAGAGAAGTTGGTTTCGATTTTGGATAATGATAAATTGCTGCGTGAGAAAGTTCAGACAATCCTTAATGGAGTGATCATATTGTTCTAAGAGCCATTGGGCCTCTTCAGGTGCGGTTTTGAGAATACTTTTTATCATAAATTTATTTCACGCCATTTTTTCTAATTCTTTTTCGAGAACTTGATGTTTTAACGGCTTCCCTTGTTGAAATCGCAACATCTCTTCGAGCATCCAATCGGCCATGCGGTGGCACTCGTGGCCCATACTTCCTGCGAGATGAGGGGAGAGGAGAACATTGGGGAGAGAATAGAGAGGGGAGTCGGCTAAGGGGGGTTCAGGATGGGTGACATCGAGAACAGCCCAAAGGTCGGGACGTTCTTGGAGTGCCTCGATCATTCCTGGCTCGTCGATGACCGCACCGCGGGCGGTGTTAATGACCGTGGCCCCTTTTTTGAGTAAGAGGAAATGTTTCTTTTGAATGAGTTTCTCCGTTTGAGGGAGCCAAGGGGCGTGAATACTCACGACATCCGCTTGGCTAAATAACTCTTCAAGGGAAACAAGTTTGATTCCCCAGGCCGTCGCACTTTCTTGTGAGACAAAGGGATCGTAAACAAGGAGTTCGACTTCCAACGTTTTTAGTTTTTCAACGACTCGACGGGCGATCGCCCCGAGTGAGACAAGCCCGACTTTGGATTGGTAGGCCCCAAAGCAGTTTCGTTCCCCGTTGAATTTTTCAGGAGGCTTTCGATGGAGGACATGATGCCAATACTGTTTAAGAGCTAAAATAATATGAGCAAAGGAGAATTCCGCGACGGGAATCGCATTCGCTTCTTGGGCCGAGCTGATGAGGAGGGAGCGACTCCAAAAGGCAGGGGTTAGAAAGTATTTAACTGAGCCGGCAGCATAAAAGACAGCCTTCAATTGTGGCATTTGAAGGAGAAGCGCTTCATCTAAGAGAGGCATTCCCCAAGTTCCGATAATGACCTCGACTTCAGAAAGGACTTTATGGCTGTTAGGGAGGGTCTCAGCGGTTTCATGATCGGATAATAAAAGAGAAGAACGACTTAATTTTTGAATAAAAGAAGGGGAGAATACCTGTGAATGGACTCCAGGAGCCGCGAGAAGAATCGTTTTAATAGGGGGGTGAGAGATCATTTCATTTAAAACGAGAGCATCCTCGAGATAGTTATTTTCGAGACTATCGAGAACAAATTCTAAGGAGAGTGTATCGATGGAGGTGTGTTGAATCAATGCATTTAAATAGTCAGTCCATAGATCTCTCCCCTCTTTCAGGAGATGAGGGAGAAGGGCCCCGTTGGAGAGCGTCCAATGAAAGCAGTGAACCATTCGGATCGCTTTTCCCAGGCTACGAATCGTTTGAAGATTATCCTCGAGAGGAGTTCCCAGCGGCGGTTGCCAATAAGAATAGAGAGCGGATCCGGAAAGGCTTTTAAATAATTGTTGGGTGGAGAGAGAGCTGTCGGTGTAAGTACCGTTATGGAATTCAATGCCGACTTCGATCCCTAAGGATTGAGCGAGAGCGGAAACGCGCTGAAGATCTTCGACTAGCTGTTGGTAGTCGAGTTGAGTAAAAAGGGCCGAGTCTTTATTTCCTGCCCAGAGGCGGATCCGTGGGGCTTGGAGTTTGACCGCGGTCTGAAGAACGAGATCAAAATCCTGTGGATCACTGGCCCCCGATTTATAATAGGAGGCATAGGAGAGTACTTTGATTCCTTGAGAGTTTGAATATTCTAAAATTGTTGAGGCTTTATCGAATTCTCCGGGCTTGATATGAACATCGGCCCCCCATTCAATTCCATCGACCCCGCTTTTGACAGCGAGATCGATGATTTGAACAGGAGTTAATTCACGAAAAGTGACGGAGACCAGCCCTTTGAGAATGGATTTCATCGTATTAATACTTTTAAGAAAAATCGCTGAAGCGGGGATCGGTCAGGCTAATGGATCGATCGTTACCCATTGACGTTTCGTCCATGATTCAAGCCCCTTATCTGCCATTTGTACACCTTTAGCTCCTTCCATGAGGTTCCAACGGAATGGTTCGTTATTGACGACGTGTTTCAAGAAAAGCTCCCATTGGATTTTAAAGGCATTGTCGTAGATTTGATTATTGGGAACCTCCTGCCATTGGTCGACAAACTTAAAGGGATTTTCGATATCGGGATTCCATGTGGGACGCGGGGTACAAACAGCGGATTGAATCTTACAGTTACGAAGTCCCGCGACGGCAGAGCCCTTGGTTCCATCGACCTGCATTTCAAATAGCTCTCCACGGTTGACGCGGACCGTCCAAGAGGAGTTAAATTGGCAGATCACCCCATTGTCTAATTCAAAGGTCGCATATGCGGAGTCATCGGCGGTACAGGCGTACGGTTTTCCTTGTTCATCCCAACGTTTTTTAATGTGAGTCGCTCCGAGACAGGAGACCGCTTTGATATTTCCAAAGAGATTTCCAATCACATATTGCCAGTGGCAGAGCATATCGACAATGATCCCACCGCCATCCTCTTTTCGGTAATTCCATGAGGGACGTTGACCGAGTTGAAGGTCTCCTTCAAAAACCCAATAACCGAATTCGCCGCGAACGGAGAGAATTTCTCCAAAGAATCCGGAATCAATTAACCCCTTTAATTTGACGAGTCCGGGGAGCCAAAGCTTATCCTGAACTACTCCGTTTTTAATTCCTGCAGCAGTACATTCCTTATAAAGCGCAACGGCCTCCTCAGTGGAGACGGCGACCGGTTTTTCACAATAAATTGCCTTTTTAGCAGCGATTGCTTTACGAACTCCTTCAGCGCGACGATCCGTCGTTTGTGAGTCAAAATAGATTTGATTGTAAGGATCATTGAGGCAGGCATCGAGATCGGTACTGACTTTCTCTACCCCATTTTTCTGACCAAGTTCTTTGAGCTTATCTAAGTTTCGTCCAACTAAAATGGGGTCAGGCATGATCACATCTCCATTGGCGAGTTTCACTCCACCCTGCTTGCGGATCGCAAGAATCGAGCGGATTAAATGTTGATTGGTTCCCATGCGTCCTGTGACGCCGTTCATAATGATTCCAATATGGTGTGTGAGCATGATGATTCCTTGTTTATTCTTTAGGTATGTTGTTGATACGATTTTAAAATCAAATCTAAAAAGAGTTCTGGTTCTTGATTCCAATAGCGATGAGAGAAGATCTCTACTTCGTTAAATCCATTAAATCCGGCAGCCTCGACCCATCCGCGTATTTGGTGGATTGGGATACAGCCCTCGCCCATGAGTCCACGATCATTGAGCATATCGCTCATCTCCGTTTTCCAATCGCACACATGAAAGGCGAAAAGGGCTTTGAGTCTTGCGCATTCTTGAATCTGCGCTTCGAGTCCCGGTTCCCACCAGACATGGAATACATCAAGCGCGACCCCGAGGAAGGGATGATTTAAAAGAGCGCAAATCTCATTCGATTGAGCAAGTGTATTAATCGCCGAGCGATCTCCTGCATACATCGGATGTAACGGTTCGATCCCTAATTTAACTCCACACTTTTCCGCATAGGGCAGTAGCTGCTCAATCCCTACGATGATCTGTTTTCGGGAATCGATGAGATTCTGGTTCGGTAGACTTCCACAAACGAGAACAACCAATGGAGCTCCAAGAGCCGCCGCTTCATCGATGATTTTCTTATTCTCATCGATTGATTTTTGACGATCAACAGGGGTGATTCCAGGGAAGAACCCCCCACGGCAGTATGAGACCGTGGTCAAACCTGCTTTATGAATTCTCTCTCGAATATCAGCGAAATTCTTGCCCTCTACGGATTGACGCCAGAGAGTGATCCCTTTGACCCCAGCGTTTGCCAGACGATCGATCTGTTCCTCGATCGACCAACGCTTGAGCGTGATCGAGTGAATGCAACATTTCTCGAAATTTTGAAGTGGTTCCATAATCGGTTTTTATTTTAAGGTTTTACGCGTAAGCAGTTAATAACCATGTGTTCAGGAGGTTTGGATGGTCTGTGATATTAAGTCATTCCTATTTTCAGATTCATCCCCCCTATGGTTATAGATAAAATTGATAATACGGTTTACAGTCGAGGTCGCGTTTCAACAGTGTGGCGAGTTCAAGCGCGTGGTAATCACCCCACATACAGGCCTCACTGTTCGGGATTTTTTGTCCCTTGTGGATTTGATCCCAGCCATTGGGATGATGATAAACGGAGTGGAGAAGGAGTCCTTCATGTTTTGGGTTTTGAGAAATATAGAGCTCTGAAAAAAGAGTTTTGGAGATGGTTAAGGCGGCTTGAGTATAGCGGCTACCGAGAACTGTACGGTTGTTTAACAGGAGATATCGTCCTAATCGATAAAGTCCTTGAGCGGCGATCGCTGCTGCGGAACTATCGACAGGCTCAAAAGCGTTAAAGGGGTCAGCGGGGCGATCGAGATAACGATCTATTTGATGAAGCGTAGGGGCGCCGGTATCCCAATAAGGAATTCCGCAGACTGGGGTTTGTTCGAGATAGAAATCGGCGACTGCGAGGGCCGTTTTTTCAAACTGAGCGAGGATTTTTTTCTTTCCTCCAAACGGTTTAAAATCGGTTTCTGGAAGGGAGGATAAAAATTCGAGTTGTTCGGGGTAGCCACAAAGAATCCAGGCCAGTCCTCGGGTCCATGTGGTAAAAGGGGAATACCCTTGTTGACTATTCGGGCTGCGGAAACTTCCATCATTCAAATTAAAGATCGATTCATGGGCGACTCGACCTTTCAAATCGTAAGAATCACGACCTTTGCCGAAAAAAACATTATAGGCCGAGGTGGTCTCTGCATGTTGGATGAGTCGTTTTAAAAGAGAGACCTTGCGATCGCGTTCCCCCATCAGACAGTGGCCTAATTGATGACTTACCGCGAGCGCACGGAGTGATCGGACGGTGTCAGCAAAAAGGGAGTGGGGACCATTAAAGGAGTAGATATAGCCTTTATCATCAGGGAGATCAGTCCAGCGAGCCGCTTGAACGGCGCCGGTGACTTTCAAAGCGATTTCATAGAAATTTTGTTCCCATTCGTTAGCCGGAATTCGGCCCTCATTCATCAAGCGTAAAAGATTGCCATAGGTACTGATATTATTGAATCCGTGATCATGAACCCCGAAATGACTCACATGAGAGGCCATCTTTTCGACCGTCGCTGAGCGACCCATTTCGAGGAAAGATTTTTCACCCGTGATGTCGTATTGGAGAATCGACATGCCGAATTGAAATCCTTGAGTCCATTCCGTCCATCCGCGCGCTGTATATTTTCCGTTGACCGTAAAAACAGGGGCTCCGGCTTCGGTTTTCCAACGTTTATGGAGCGATTTTATTTTTCCAGCGGCGATCTCAAAGAGATTATTTAAAGAGGGGTTGAGATCTTGAAGAGATAATTTGGAATCAATTTTTATCATAAGTAGTTCCTTCTGTATATTTTGAGGTTAAAGACGTTGGAGATGGAAGCCGCCATCGACATTGAGAACATCGCCTGTTGAAAAAGGGAAGGCTCCTTGAAGAATTGCTTTGACCGCCAAAGCAATATCCTCTGGTTTTCCCCATCGTTTTTGAGGGACGAGACCTTCTTCAATCAGTTTGTCGTACTTTTCTTTGACTCCGGCGGTCATATCGGTCTGCATGATCCCGGGACGAATTTCAACGACCTGGATCCCCTCCGCGGCAAGGCGAGTGGCAAAAAGTTGACTGACCATGGCGAGCCCGGCTTTGGAGATACAATATTCCCCGCGGTTCACCGAGGCGGTGTAAGCAGAGATCGAGGTGACGAAAATGAGTTTGAAGCCGGTCGAGAGTCTCGAGAGCTTTTTCTCCTCTACCCATCGTTTCGAGGCTTGTTGAGAGAGAAAGAGGGGACCCTTTAAATTGACCTGCATTAACTCTTCGTAGCTTTCTTCACCCATCTCAAGCAAATCGGCTCGGACTCTGGGAGCCATGCCGGCGTTATTCACCAGGGCATCGAGTCCGTTGAGTTGATCGAAGGCAGATTGAATCAATTTATTTCGTTCGAGAGGTTTTGAGAGATCGGCTTGGAAGAGGGGAAATCGTTGTTCTGGTGAAAGAGCGAGAGCTTGGCACTCAGCGGCGGTTTGTTGTGCGGCCGCCTCGTTGCTTCCGTAATGAATCCCAACCGAATACCCCGCGGTAGCAAGATGGAGGGCGACTCCTTTTCCTAAACCTCTACTAGAACCAGTGACAAGTACCGATGCGGGTGAATTCATTTAAAAACACTAATACAAACGAGGAGCGAACGTTAGCCTATTATCGCTTATTATAACCGTTTATCGCTCTTATTTAAGTTGATGAGATCCGTTTATCGGTTATGATTGTTTTTACCTCCGTCCCTTTTGAAGGAAAATAAAGAACCGATGAGATAGCCCTCTGGTAAGAATCCGATGAAAACGATACGTCCGCTGATCATTCAAAAACTGGGTCTTGTGATTCCTGGGGCGCGGATCTATCAACTTCGAATCCATCGGCATCTTCCGGAGGCGAAGATTTTCAGATCCCATCTTCATCATTATGCACAATTGCTGCTTTATTTAGAAGGAGGAGGGCATCAGGGGATTGAGAAAGAGACCTATCCGATTCGTTCGGGGACCGTATTTTATATTCCCCGGAATACCTCGCACTCTTTTCGGGAGTTGGGAAAGCGGCGGCCGCTTTGTTTGATTATCGACATTGAGATCAGCAAGAAATCACCGCTGCTGCTTCAAAATCAGACCCTTCCGGCTGATAAACTTAGGAGGGTCAAAACATTACTTGCCGAGCTTTCACGATTTCAGCAGCAGCAATATTCTTACGAGTGGATCAAGCTTCCTGCGTTGGCGCTTGATATTCTTTATGAACTGCTCTGTTTTCAATCGAACTCCCCAGTGAAAGCGCCAAACAGCGAGCATTCATTTTTAAGAAGAACGCGTCAATTGATCCGATCTCAAGGATTTGGTCATTACACATTAGGGGAGGCCTCGAAAATCATCGGTTTTCAGAAAGATTATTATAACCGGCTATTGAAACGGCATGCCGGGCTGACCTTCGGAGCGTTAGAAGGGCAGGAGTTCTTAAAGTTAAGCATGCAGGAGCTTAAAAAAGAGAAACCGATTCGCGAAGTGGCAGAGGGGCTCGGTTTTCCGGATCAAAACTATTTTGCGCGCTGGTTTCGACGACAAACCGGAGTCACTCCAACGCAGTGGAAGAGTAAATTTAATTAAATTTCATGAAATATACTTTGACAATGAGGGAAGACACATTAGATTTAAGGAGATCAAAGGAAGCGGGCGGGGTAGGGAAGAGCTTTTCTGAACAGTAAATAAGTAACTAAAGGATCAAAGCAATGAATCATAAAAAAGCGTTTATTTTGGGTATCTTAATGACATTGATCGTGCTGGAGAGGGGATTTGGGGGGAAAGTGGAAAGCAGTCAGGAATATCGTAAGGGGGCAAATATTTATACGCCAATCGTTCATCAAAAATATTTTAAGGGCGAGCGGGAACTTCTGGGATATAATCCGAAATACACCCCCAATGTAATCTCCTTTGATGCGGTCAATAAGCCGTATATTCGCACCGAGGAGGGATTTGTCCAGACCCTCGACGAGAGAGGGCAATGGCTTCGCAATGATTTCAAGCCATTTATCAAGCAATCAATTCCCAACTGGGACGGGAGCTATGGAACTGGTGCGTTTGCTGAAGAGCGGATCATTTTTGATGCGGAGGGAGATGCTTATATGTCAGTTAAATCCAAGCAGTGGATGATTTTGATGCATTCCCGGGATCATTGTAAAACTTGGGCCGTTTATCGGCTTCCGATGGGAAGTCACTGCGGGATCGAAACCGAAAGCCCCTTTTTTCCGAGCACAGAGCCCCCCTGTTTGAGCTTGGAAATGAAAGAGGGATATTTCATTATTCTCCCTAAGAAGCAGGCGGATGGAACTTTGATCATTTCGCCTCCTGTTCTTATTTCTCCGAATGCGTTTTATGGTCCCCTTCATTCCGGAGGAGGGAATGTGACGCGGACTGTAAAAGGGGTGACGTATGTGGTCTATGCCTCCAGTGTTCCTCAAAAAGGCGAAGAGGGGACGCCGCAGTTCATAACGCGTTACGATCATGCGAGTAAAGCTCTCTCGGCACCTTTTTATATGGGATGCAATGGTACAGAGGTGGATGGTCACAATATCCCCAGCATGGAGGTCGATTCCAAAGGGTATCTTCATGTGTTGTTGGGGTCGCATCACGATCCCTTTGTCCATTTTAAATCGATCAAGCCCTATGATATTTCTGGGTGGTCAAAACCGGTTCTTGCTGGAGTTCAGAAAACAAAGATGGGGGAGGGGAGCTTCACTTATTCCGGGCTGATCATTGACAAATTCGACACACTGCATGTGGTGTCGAGGTGGGGTGGGAGCGGCTATAAGGATTTGCTGGTTTATTCTCGTAAGTTGGAAAACCAGGCCTGGGAGCCGCTGAAAGTTTTGGTGGAGCCTTTCAAGACTCGTTATAGTGTCTGGTATCACAAAGTGTCGCAAGACGCTTATGGGCGGATTTTTATCAGCTATAAAACCTATTCTAGTGAATTGACAAAAGAGGAGTTTGCGGGATACCTCAATAAATGGCCTGAGGAAAAAGCATCAATCAAAGTTCCTCAGGAATCGGAATATTATCCGAACGGAATCGAGGCGACAGTGAAGCCTCATGATCCCTGTATGTTGGTTTCGAATGATGGCGGAGACTCTTTTCGGCTGACACTCACAGAAGACCTGCAGGCCGGGGCGATGCCCCAGAATGTGAAACCGGGGGAAAAAAAGGATAATTCCATCGGGATGGCGCTGGTGAAGATTCCGGCGGGGCGATTCATTATGGGGAGTTTGGATGGGGCCCTGGATGAAAAACCGGTGCATGCCGTTTCAATCACCAAGCCGTTTTATATAGGTCAAAATGCAGTTCGGGTCAAAGACTTTGCTGAATTTGTTAAGGCTACGGGATATCAAACGGAATTTGAGCTGGCTCCTATCAAATCTATTTTCACCTGGATGAAAGGAAGTTTCGAAAACCCTGCACCGGAAGTAAAGAGAGCTCTTTCCTGGCGGTCGCCGGGGATACCACAAACAGATGAACATCCCGTCGTTGCGGTGACAGTCAAAGATGCCAGAGCATTTTGCGCCTGGCTTTCTAAAAAAGAGGGGAGAACTTATCGCCTACCGACAGAAGCGGAGCGTGAATATGCTTCCCGTGCTGGAACGATTACCCGTTATTCCTTTGGCGATTCTACCGAGTTGCTTCCGAAGTATGGATGGTATAAATCGAACGCCAAAGGGACACAGCCCGTGGGAAATCTCCTTCCGAATCCTTTTGGTCTCTATGATATGCAAGGGAATGTTTGGGAATATTGCGAAGATATCTATGGAGCCTATTCGGATTGGCCTAAGACTGATCCTGTGGCTAAAGTTGACCCTCAATATGGTCCTATCATTCGGGGAGGATCCTGGATTGATGATCGCTTTGGTTCTCATACGGGATTTAATTTACGCTCGGCCTGTCGTTACCATGTTTATTATCCTCTCGTCATAATGGATTGGGTTGGCTTCCGTGTGGTGATGGAGTAACTGGAGAGAAGAGAGATATGGTGAGGAGTTCAAAAGAGTCGGTTCGTCATTGAGGGGAACTAAAAATGAATCACTACTATGTATCGCTGAAGGGAAAGGACAGTTGGTCTGGGCTAATCCCTGAGCCGAATGCGTCTCAAACCGATGGGCCATTTGCGAGTGTGATCGCGGCCCGGAACTGTATCCGACATCGTTTGCAGCCTCCTGCGTCACCGACGGAATGTTGGCGGCCTCAAGGGATCACAGGAGAGATCACGGTGGAGATTCGCGGAGGGATTTATCCGTTAACGGAGCCAATGCAATTTGGAGTTGAGGATTCCGCCCCTGTTCACTACACCGCCTCGCAAGGGGAGGAGGTGATTTTCGATGGGGGGGAAAAACTAGTGGGATGGAGAGAGGGAGAGGCGAATGGACATCGTTGTTGGATTGCCGAACTTCCTGAAGGAGAGCGTGGGGAGTGGTATTTTCAATCCTTATTTGTCAATGGGAGGCGTGCCTCACGGCCGAGACTCCCTAAGAGCGATTGGTATTGGATTAAGGAGGTGCCGGGAAAAGGATTAGCCGCCGCATTTCATGAGGGGAGCGACTGTTTTATTGCCCATCCCGGAGATCTCAAAGCGTGGAAGAATTTGACCGATGTCGAGATTGTCGTGATGCATCTTTGGAATGATGAACATCTGCCGATCGTTTCATTAAATGAAGAGACGGGATTAGTGAAGAGTAGTCGGCGGAGTATTTTTTGTCTTCGCGATGATATGCAAGAGGATCTCCCTCCACGGTTTGCAAAATATTATGTGCAGAATGTTTTCGAAGCGCTGAGTGAACCGGGGGAGTGGTATTTGGATCGGGTCCAAGGAAGAGTTTACTATATCCCTTTTGTAGAGGAGAGAATTGAAGCCACGGAGATCTTTGCGCCGCGGTTGACCCAGCTATTGAAGATCACGGGGGAGGTTGAAAAGCAACGATGGGTGCAGAACCTCCGTTTTAGCGGATTGACCTTTCGCCATACAGAGGCGGTTTTGCCACCCGGAGGGTGGGATCGTATCGCGTGCACCGATTTAGAGGGGACACGGCATTGGCCAAATGAAGGCGATTATGCCTCGGCACCACAGGCCGCTTTTAATATCCCCGGGGTGATTCAATTTGAAGGGGCACGGGGCTGTTCCTTGGAGAGATGCACGATCAAAAAAGTGGGGTGGTATGGAGTTGAAATTGGATCGGGGTGCAGTGCGATACGGATCGTAGGCAATGAGATGGTCGACTTAGGAGCGGGGGGGGTCAAGCTGAACGGAAGTGAAGTGGGGGAACCGCTCGGGGGCCGCTCGGGGAATCATTTAATTACTGATAATCATATTCATCACGGAGGGAGGGTCTTTCATCAGGCGGTGGGAATTTTATTACAAACGACTTTTGGAAATCTGGTCGCGCATAATCATATTCACGATTTATTTTATACCGGAATTTCCTGTGGGTGGAGTTGGGGGTTCATGGAGACGGTTTCCCGCGACAATCGGATCGAGAAAAATCATATTCATCATTTAGGGTTTGGCTGGCTGAATGATATGGGGGGAATCTATACCTTAGGGGTACAGCCCGGAACCGTGATTCGGGAAAATTTAATTCACGATATTAAGAGTGCGAACTATGGAGGGTGGGGGATTTATTTAGATGAAGGGAGCTCCCATGTGATCGTTGAAAGCAATATCACGTATGATACCGAGACGGAGGGATTTTTTCAACACATCGGACGCGAGAATATCGTGCGTAATAATATTTTTGCGGCCGGAGGATCGGCTCAAGTATCGTTGGGGAAAACGGTATTGGGGTATCGAGGATTTACCTTTTTGAATAACATCGTCGTGAGCGAGGGAGGGGCCCTTTTTGCACGGGGATATGCGAGTGATCTTCTCTCTCCGGGGTATTGGTCCGACTATAATTTGCTTTGGTCCACCGGAGGAGCGATTTTTCATAAAAATGGATCGAAAGAGGGGGATCAACTCACGATGGCGACTCTGCAAAGAGTGGGGATGGAGAGACATTCGATTGTCCAAGAGCCAGGATTTGCCAATTTTGAGGGACGAGATTTTACCTTATTGCCCGAGAGTCCCGCGATTGCGATGGGCTTTCAGCCGATTGAAATGGGGGATGTGGGAGTTCGCGTTGGCACCGCAGCAACAGCGGTGAAAAGATGAATTTGAAGAAACCGTTAACCGTAGAGTTGAAACCGATTCAAAAAGAGAACCTATGAAAAGCATCATGAGAAACGCAATCGTTTTAGGAGGGATTAGTTTCCTCTGTTTATCAATGCAGAGCTTCGGCGAGGAAAAGAAGGAGTCGATAACGGGGGTTTTTCGCTCAAAGGAGGTCACTGTCGAAGAGGCGTGGGGATTTGAAAAAGAGGGGGCCTGGCTTTCGGTGCCGCTCGAACTGCTGAGCTTCATGGAGGAGAATGAGATTAGTTACGAGAAGTGTTGGGGGAGCAGAAATCTACGTTATGGAAAAGGGGAAATCGTTCAAGCAGGGATGAGTTTTCAAGATCGAGCTTCAGGAGTCAAAATTTCACCGGAGCATGCGACGAAGGGATCCAGCTCAGGAGAATGGGGGAATCATCCGTTGTATCCCTCGATTATTTGCGATCGGGTTCCGTCGGATTGGAGTGGCGCGAACACCTTATCGGTATCGATCTTTTCTGAGGAGATCACCGGAGAGGAGATTACCGTAGGAGTGATCTCGGATAGTCCAGAGACCCCTTGGAAAGATTGGTATTTTTATCGTTTTACCGTGGACTGGAAAGGGAATAAGCGATTAGAAATTCCGTTAAGTGCTTTTGTTGCATTTGAAAAGCCGATGGGCTGGAATAAAATTAATGCGGTCGGTTTTTTCACAAAGGCTTTTGGGTATCAGCCGAGCCCGGTGACAAAACTTTGGCTTGATGATCTGAAGCTGGAGTTAAAAGAGTCAACGATTATGGAGTTGAAGCTAGAGGGGAATAAGCTGGTGGAAATGGCTCCTGTAGAGAAAGGCCTCTATCATCGATTGCTCGATTTATTGGGAATAAAAACAGCGGAACCAGCGAGTCTCCCGCTTCCGATGACCGTGCAGAAAGCAGCGATCGACACTAAAGAGGAGGAGAAGAGTTCGAAGTCAGTTTATCCGTATGCACAAAATTACTATGAAAAACCCTCTGGATTGAATCACGGTTTTCCGGAGATTATCGAGCCAGCCCCCGTAAGCGCTGGGGAGCAACCGATCATGCATGCACATTATTACGGTTATGAACGGGCACTTTATGGGTATAACCCTCGCTTTCAGCCGGGGTATGTGAGTTTTGATCCGCAAGGAAAAGCCTATGTGAAAGCCGGCGATCGAATTCAATGGCTCGATCAGGAGGGAAAATGGAGTTATTGCGATCTAGGTCCTACGCTCAGTGCTTGGGGGGAGAGAAAAGGATGGCATGGAGTTTTGAATAAAAATGGGCCCAATGAGGCAGATCCGATGATCCGATTCGATAAGGATGGAGATGCCTATCTGTTACAGGTGGTGAGTGAGATGAACGAAAAAGGAAAAGAGGGGAATGCGAATACGCGAACCGCTCTTTTATTGCATAGTCGTGATCAGATGAAGTCCTGGACTGTTTACCCAATTCCAGGGGGATGGCAGGCGAGTTTTGAAAAATTGGAGGGACATAATGCAGAGTGTTTAAATTACCCTCCTGTCTTGACGAACGGAGAGAGCGTCCAAGGAATCGCAAGCGGATTTTTAATTGTGCCGGTGAAAAATAAAGAGGGAGCCTTAAATTTAGAGGCTCGTTACCCATTTGGGCAGAACACCCTGGAGGGAAGCGCCCATTCTGGAGATGGAAATCGGACGCTTTCACTGAACGGAAAAGTCTATATCGTTTGGTCATGGTGTCCTGATGCCGGACGAAATCCGAAGATCGTGGCGGAACTTCGTGCAAAAGAGGGGGGAGATAAAATTGGGATTTTTGGCGGGGGGGCTTGGACCTGGCAAAATCTCCAGGGGACCGAAATCGGAAGCACTCTTCCTCCGATTCCAGAAGATCATCCAGGACTCCAGTTGAGCTTTTATCATCATAAAGATCGACTAGAGGAGCGTTCCAATTTAAGTGAGTCAAAGAATGGGGTGCCGACTTTTATCAGCGTCTTTGATCGAGAAACGAAATTGATGAGTGCCCCTGTTTTTATTGGGATGGGAGGGTATATACTGGATGGTCATAATACACCCGTGATCACCGCCGATTCCAAAGGGTATTTAACGGTATTAATTAATGGGCATCACGATCCATTGACCATCCTTCGCAGTTTAAACCCGTTTGATGCTTCGGTTTGGACTGTTCCTGAATATATTGATGGGAAAAATTCACGGATTAGTTATGCCACCATCACGACCGACAAAGCGGAGACGATCTACAGTGTTAATCGAAGCACCTCAGCGGTCTATAATAATGCGTTAAGTCTGCTGCGGAAAAAAGAGGGAGAAGAGTGGGAAAAGGAGCGAATTTTGGTCTGGCCCTTTCGTTATATGTATACCGCTTGGTCTCATAAAATGAGCTATGATCGCACGAAAGATCGACTTTATCTCACCTATTTTTGTAATGGAAGTGGGCAGCAATTACATCGGGATTTTTATGAATTCCTGATTTTTCAGCATCCGGACCAGGAACCGCGCGTTGCCGCGAATCAAAAAATAGGGGTGACCGCTGACAAAGAGAGCAAGAAGGACAATCCGGGGCGAGTGGAGCTGGATCCTCCGTCATTAGAAACGAACGGATTCTACATGCCAGAAATCGGAGATTGTGCGGTACTCGTCTCCAATGATCAGGGAGAGAGTTGGCATCTGGCGAGGACAGAGGATTTTAAGTGAGACTTTTCGGTTTATTGAAATGGGTCATTTTAGGAGGAGGAGCGATGAGCGTGATATATGGAGCCGCGATCTATACCCAGGCGGGAGCCGTAACCGATCGAACGGAGGGGTGGACTTTTATCCCCTCCGTGAGTGCTGGAAAAAAGGTTTATCAGGAGGCGGAAGGCTATTATTCCGATAAAGGGGGACAGCTTTTAGGGCCGTTAGTGGCTACTGATCAAAATGAATTTGCCTACTATCAATGTTGTTTTGATGCTCGAGCTCCCCGCGGAGGATATTGGGGGGCGAGTTTCGAGGATAAAATGGGAAGAGCGATTGTCTCGGATAACTACTCCTCTCTCTACCCTCATCCAGAAAAGCAACATTACGAACAAGTTCTCTACGGACGAGAAAATGCAGTGGGAATGCATCCGTTCTTTCAATCGGTTGCGGGGATCGAAGTTTGGAACTTAGAGATCAAACCGATCTCCGTTGACTGGGTGGCAGAGTGGTGCGACCTCCTTTATCAAACGCTCCCTCGGGTAGAAAGAGGGGCTCCGTCGGATCGATTGAAGGAGATCCCCCGTACCGTCGAGGCGATGAAGAATGGGAAACCGTGGAGAGTCGTGATGTTGGGAGATAGTATCGTGAATGATACCTTCAACTCAAATTTTCAGGCTTTATGGAAACAAGCTTATCCGAAAGCCGAATTGCAATTTATCTGTTCCGTACGTGGAAGTACCGGTTGTTGGTATTATCAGGAGCCGGAAGCCTTTAAAAAATATATTCAAGAACTTCGACCGGATCTCTTGATGATTGGGGGGATCTCGCATCGCGACGACGCGAAGGGGATCTCTCAAGTGATTCGAATGACAAAGGAAAAAGTGGGCTGCGAAATTGTTTTGATGACGGGGCCTCTGGGGAAAGATTGGAGAGCGCATGAGGGGAGTCAGGAGGCGACGGCGCTCTCGGTACAAAAGTGGAGTCCGAATCCGTTTATCGAAAAACAGCGACAAATTGCGGAGGAGATGAAAATCGGTTTTTGGGACTTAGAGAGCGAGTGGCATCATTACTTAGGGGGGTCGAAAAAACCGTGGCGATGGTATCAACGAGATGAGGTTCATGGCAATGATCGAGGCAAGCAGATCATCGCAAGAATTTTGGAGAGAATCGTTAAAGAGCCAAACGAGGGAAAGATCTTTTCGGAACCAAATGATTTGAAATAATTTAATATAATTTCATTAAATATTTGTTTTTTTTGTTTAAGAGGGTAGAGTTGAAGGAGAATGAAATTGGTATTTAATTTAAAAACGAGCGTTACGGGGTTGCTTCGTTACGGCTCCTTGCCGTTTTTAATTTGGTGGCTTTTTTTAATGAAAGGGATGGGGACTGAGGAGACTATTTTCATTGATGAAACGGTGGCGACGGGGGGGACTAAAGCGGCAGATCAGGCCCTTTATTTAAGTGCGGCGGCCCCGGTCAACGAAGAGATCCTCTGGACCTTACCACGGGAGCTTCCCGTAGGCTTTTGGAAGATCACGGTCAACTATCGTAACGAAGGGGGGAACTCCTCAAATTATATTCTTGCGGCGAAGTCGGGGGAGTTTCCGACGCTCAATTTTTACTTTGTGCGCTTAAATAAGGGCAAAGGGTCGTATACGATCGTGAGCTATATTTCAAAACCGACGAGTTCAATTTATGGAAGGAAATCGTCGGATACCAAAAAGGATAGTTTTGCGATTAAGTCCTTGGAGTTTCAAAAATTAGAGAGCACCGAGATCAACGATCAGCTGCCGCTCTATTTTAAAGTAACGACGGAGAATGGGATGACGACAGTTCCGGAGGGGTTGCCGATCGGGAACTATCAGATCAATGCAACGAATCCTTTAGCACTGGAGTGGCAATGTCGAGAGGAACGGTTTCAAACAGCTGCCGTGAAGGCCTTTTCGATCCATGTGAGCTCTCCCCTCCAAAAGGTGATCGCGACGGGGGTGACCGAGTTGCTTTTTGAATATGCTCCGAAAAATGAGCAGTCGAATTTCAAGGAGAGAGTGAAGGGGGAGTTGATCAAGACCGTTGATCTTGAACAGATGGAAACGGAGATATTAACGGTGATTTCGGAGAAACCGACGGAGCGTGTTGGGCTCGCAATCTTTCCCTTTGGCAAGAAGAGTGCCTTTTATACGACTTGGGATGATGGGCCTCGAGAGGATCTGATCGTGGGCGCACTGCTGAAGAAATATAACGTTCGCGGGACCTTTGAAATGAATCGTGGCTCGGCGATGATCGCGCAACTGGAGAGTCTTGAAGCGTTGGGGATGGAAATCGGGAGTCATTCTTGGAACCATTTCGCGCTTTATCGACTTTCCCCAGAGCAATGTGTCGATGAAGTCAAAGAGATGAGAGTTTTTCTCGAACAGCGACTCAAGCATCCCGTGATCTCCTACGCCTATCCGTTCGGTTACAAACCATCCTTTGATCGTGAGGGAGACTATTCGATTCGGGCGTTGGAAAAGGCCGGTTATTGGTCGGGGCGAATTGTTGGGGAGGAATCAAATAAAATTGATGAGTATCAATCGACGTTAGCGTTTTCGCCAAATTTTCATTGGAATGTGGATCCGTCTAAAATTCAAAGCGAGTTCGCCGCAAGTCAAAAAACGGAAGGGTCTGTCTTTCATCTTTGGGGACATAGCTATGAAATCGCCAGTGAGGGAATTCAAAAGTTAGAGCAGCTCATTCAAGCGGTCTCAGGGAAAGAAGCGGTTTGGTATACCACGCAAGGAGAGATCTTTGTCTGGCGATGGATTCGGCAAAACACGAAGATCAGTAAACTATCAGCAAACAGTTTTCAGTTTCAGCGTCCATGGCTGCACCCTTATCTACGTTCCTTTCCGATGACGATACAACTTCCAGAGGGAGTGACTGCGGTGAGTTGGAAAGAGAAAACCTATCCGGTCCTTGCCGGTGAGGTTCATTTGCCGTGGTAAAAAACGGGTTCATCAAAGAGGAGAAAAAATGAGTTTAACGACAGAAATCGAAAATCACTGGTTTACAAAAGCGCGCTACGGACTGTTTATTCATTACGGACTTTACTCACTTCTAGGAAAGGGAGAATGGGCCTGGAATCGGGAGGGGATTCCTTTCGAGGAATATAAAGGGTTAGCGCAACAGTTTCGTGCAGAGGAATTTGATGCCAAAGCGTTGTGTCTTTTTGCAAAAGAGATGGGGATGCGCTATGTCGTTTTGACGACAATGCATCATGAGGGATTCCGTTTGTATCCGACCACTCTTTCTGATTTTCATATTGGAAAAACGCCCGCGGCTGGACGGGATCTAGTCCAGGAGTTGATCGATGCCGCTCGGGAGCAGGGATTACGTGTCGGCCTCTATCACAGTCTGAATAATTGGTACGATCAGCCAGATGCGGTGGCGGCACTTGAAGAGCCGGAGGCTTATGAGCGCTTTATTCAATCGACCCATGCCCGGATTCGCGAGTTAGTAGAGCGCTATCAGCCGATCGATATGCTTTGGTATGATGGATGGTGGCCCTTCAATGCCGAGGGGTGGAAGGCGGAGGAGATGAATGCGATGGTTCGCAAGATCCAGCCAGATATTCTTTTTAATGGACGGAACGGACTCCCAGGAGATTTTGCAACCCCGGAGGGGCATCTGTCGGCCCCTAAGCCGTGGCGCCCGTGGGAGGGATGTATGACCCTCAATAACAATTGGGGGTTTCATCAAGGGGATCAGGAATGGAAATCGGCGGGACAAGTGATCGACTATTTAATCTCCTGCGCTCAAGGGAACGGAAATTTACTGATCAATGTCGGGCCGCAGGGATCGGGATTGATTCCGTGGGGTTCTCGTGAAGTGTTAACACAGGTGGGGAATTGGCTTAAAATAAATGGAGAGGCGATCTACGATACCGAACTCTTTTCCTACGATCTTCAAGAGAAGGGAGAGCACCGGGGAGAATGGTCCCATCACGGAGCCTTTACCGTGAAAGGGAACGATCTCTATTGGAATATCCGTCGTTGGCCCGGAGGAACGACGATCGGATTTGATGGGTTACAGTGTCAGGTCCTCGAAGCGAGGATTTTAGGGAGTGAGGAGCCGTTGGAATTTACACAAGAGGGGCGTCGAATCGTTTTTAGGGAGTTGCCATTGCAGGCTCCGAATGAACTTTGTACGGTAATTAAAATCAAATGTGATGCTTTACCGGTGATTTATTTGACTGGAGGGCTAACGGTACCGTCAGTTCCACATCCGCATTATGACCCTTGCCCTTCGGATATAGCCCATTAACCTATCTTTATTATCAGGAAAAAAATGAAAACGAACATACTCATTGGCTGTTTATTAATTGTCACTTTATGGATCCGAGCGGAAGAAGTGGTGACGATCGAAGGGAACAATAGTTTTGAAGAGAGTAGCAAGAATAGGCTTGTCGATTGGCGGGTAAACGAGGCCTTGAAAGAGAGGCTTGGAAAAATTGAGATCGTTAAGGGAGAGGCACAAGAAGGGGAGCAGTCGATCTTCATAAAAACAGAGAAGGATCAAGTTTATCAACTTTATGCCGGCTTAACTTCCGCAAGCTTAAAGAGCAACATCGAGATGACTATTTATGTAAAAGGAAAGGGGTCCTTTTATTTGGGAATTTACGCATATAATTCAGAAAATGTTTTTCTCGATATAGTCCACAACAAGACGATTAAAGGGGACTTTAAAGAATGGACCAAATTTACATTTACAGCAAAACTACCTACCAAGGATAACTATGAAAGAGGGGAGGGCCCGGCGACTAAATTTAGGCCTGCGATTTTAGTTGGTGAGGAAAGTGAGCTTAGCTTCGATAGTTTTTCAGGAACCGTGACGACCCCTGATATTGAAAATAAATAAATGATTTCTGCTGTCGAGATCGAGTCCCAGCTGAGGCAGATTCCAGACTGCGGAACCGCTTTGCATCTATGGCGAAGAGGTCTCGAGGAATCGATACCAGAAGCCTTTTGTTTAAATGATCGTAAAATACGGCAAGCGGCACGGGAGCTCCATTTTCCGCCGGAGTTCGTTGGGGTTCTCTCCCAGTGCCTCCTCGGAGTCAGTAAAGATCCCGTGGAGAATCGGTTGCTGTGGTTTTGTCAGGAGCTTTTTGCAGAGCCTTTATTATTGGAAGTCGTGTTGGCGTTACCGATGATCAAGAGAGACCCGTTATTTCCGATTCTGCTCTTTCTTTTACAAAAGTCGAAAGTAGAGCGGTTCTATCAAGAAAAGGGGATTTCCAAGGAGATCCTCGAGGCGACACTTGCCGATCTTCTCTGGTGGATACGTCATTATCAGGAGAAAAACGGAAGTTGGGGAGTGAGTGAAACGGCGTGGTTGATTCGTCATTTTACAGGGAAGATCTTTCAAGTGGGACGACTTCAATTCGAGCGGCACATCTACGATTTTCCGTGGGTCGTTTTGAGAAATAAAAAAGATAGGCAATTGAGGTTAGTTGCAGCAGAGGGGGGAAGCTTTCGTCAAGATGGACAGTTTATCGATGCGGATCATCGCGAGGAGCCGATCGCTTGGAAGAGCGCCTTAAAAATTACAGAAACATCGGTCGAAGGGTATAGAGCTAATGCGTTGGGCTGTTGTGAACGGCGCCCCGAAATTTTTTCGTGGGAGAGTTGGGAGTTGGTTGTAAAGCCGGGAGATCTTGTTTGGGCGGTCCATATTCCGGGGGTAGGGAGAATGGATCCTGATTTATGCCAAGACAGTTTCGATCGCGCAGAGCTTTTTATTGATCGGCATTTTAAAGAGGAGCGGCGGCGGGTATTCACCTGCGCCTCTTGGCTGTTGGATCCACAGTTTGCGACTTTTCTCAATCCCCAATCGAACATCGTGACCTTCCTGAAGCGATGGAATTTGGCTCCGCTTCCTGGGTCGAATTCCGATACGACTTTCGAAAAGGTCTACGGATCGCGACAATGTCCAGAGAAAGTTGAGATCGATGGAAGCTCTCTGCAAAAGAAACTCTTTGAATTTGTTCAAAACGGGGGGCT
>CAMCSM010000046.1 GCA_945877805.1 Methylacidiphilum caldifontis
GTCGATATTTCGAGTGGCTTAGTCTCCCTCTGGATCGTCATCGCTTTTTTTATAGGGACCTTTATTTCTGGGGTGCTGATTGGAAAAGAGGCGATCTTTCCCGGAAACCGATATTCGCTAACTCTTTTTTTAGAGACCTTCATTTTATTGGGGGCCTATTTGATGATTCTCTCAGAGAATAAATGGGGAGTACCGTTAGCGGCCTTGGCCTGTGGAATTCAAAATGCGATGGCGAGTACTTATTTGGGGTTGACTATTCGAACCACCCACGTTTCGGGGATTGTCACTGATTTAGGGCTATCGCTGGGTCATTTCTTTCGAGGATACCCCCTGAATCGAAAGAAAATTGGACTTTTGCTTTCGCTTTTGATCGGATTTTTATCCGGAGGTATTTTTGCCGCCTATCTGTTTATGAGGGGGGGCAAAACGATGATGCTCTTCCCTTCCCTAATGGCTTTCTCCATCGCACTCGGCTACTGGGGACTGCGAAAGAAAAATTTGTTATAGCTCTGATTAAAGTCAACTTTAATTTTTCTCTAACTGAAATCGAACTGGAACCTTTACCGATGAGGCAATTCCGATTCCCGCGATCTTTGCCGGTTGAAATCTCCATCGTCGCACTGCCGTTTGTGCGGCTCGATCCAAACTTTTAAAGCCACTGCTCGTTTCAATCCCCACCGACTCGACTCCTCCTTGATCGGAGATCTCGACGATTAAAATCACCGTCCCCTGTTCCCCTCTCTTTTTGGCATCGCTCGGATAGGCCGGAGGGGGATTCCGATCGTAATCGGCTTTGTTTGCTATCCTCGCCCCCCCCGATCCGGTTGCTCGCGGCTCAGAAATCGAATTTTCTGAGGCGGTCGAAACCGGCTTAGAAACTGTGTGAGAAACTTTTGGGCGTTGAAGCTCTTTAAACGGTTCCGGTCGATTCTCCTCCTCCACCTTTATTTTGACCTCCGGCAAATTAAAATCGGCCGTCATTGGAACTATTTCTGAAACTGGTTCAGGCTCTCCAGAGCTCTCCGGCTCTGGCGCGATCAAACTCACTTCAATCTCCTGAGGAACCGCTCCTGCCGCTCCGCCCTCCCCCGCATCAACTCCCCATTGAGAATCTTGAATCATCCAGGATGAAATCCCAAAAAAAAGCCCTCCATGGAGCAGGACTGAAGCGAGGAATGATCGTGAAAAAGAGTTCATACAATAAACCGATTGCTTCATTTTTTCTCCGTCCTCAGATGGAGCTTTGTCAATCCCACCCCTCTCGCCGCATCAAGGAGCTCTACCATTTGCCCATACGGTGCCTCTTTTGCTCCCTGGATAATCAATTTTGCTTCCGGGCTGATCTGCTTTAATTCCTGCAAATGGATCACCAGCCCCTCTTTCGTCACCCCCTCCTGATTCCAAAAGATCTCCCCTGTCGAGATCACTGAGACAGTGACGGTATCGCTCTTGAGATCATGAGCTGTTGCTGACTTTGCTCCCGGCAACTGTAAATCAATCCCCTGATTTTGAATCATCGAAAGCGAGACCATCATATAGGTCGCCAGCAAAAAGAACATGATATCAATAAACGGAATGATCTCCAGCCGTGGCCGGGAGTGGGATCGTGGGGAGGTTAAGCGCGCCATAAAAATCAGAGGTTAACCGCCAAGTGAAAGACAAACAACGCCAAGAAATCAAACTTAATCAAACCACTGATTGACACTGATTTCCGCTGATGAAAACTGGGATACTCTTTTGGCTTTAATTGAGTGTCGATAAGCGATCCGTCAGTGGACGGACGAGGAGATAAGCGGTTTAATAGTATTTTCATTCTTGGCGAATTTTGCCTTTTTCTTGGTGGTTCCATTTCGCCTTTATTTAACTTTCGCCACGAGGATTTCCATACGGGTCATCGCTGACTCCAGCTTACGACGCTGCTTCTCTAAGCGGCTATTCAGGAAATTAAACGGAACGATCGCCACAATGGCGACCACTAATCCGAAGGAAACAGCAATCAACGACTCCGCAATTCCCCCCGTGATCACTTTCTGTTGCGAAGCCAGATCAGCTCCCCCAATCAAGCCAAAGGAGTGCATCATCCCATAAACGGTGCCCAGCAATCCCAGTAAAGGCCCTAACGTCACCGCCGTATCTAAAATCACTAAGCCACGATTATAGCGCTCCAAATCAGCACTGGCGGCCTCCATCATCGCATCGGTTAATGAGGTATCTCGGTGAACTAATCCCTCTCGTAAAACCGTGGCAACGCTATCCTCAGAGCCCTCGGCCACTTTACCGGCCTCATCAAAACGACCTTGTTCAGTCAATCTCCAGAGCTGTTGAACTAACTTCGGATTGGATCTTCTTTTTTCAGTAATTAAAAAAATAATTCGTTCGATCACTGCTGTAAAAGTCAGTATCGAGCAAATCAAGATCGGCCACATCAACGGCCCCCCTTTTATAAACCATGTCCACATAATCATTTCCTTCTTTTGACTTAAGCTACCGATTTTAAACCCACTGTCACACGCTCACTTGCGATTTATTAACGGGCAATTGCAGAAAAAGACAAAGAATTGAAACCGCAGATCTTGGAAGGGGGGAATAGCCCGATAGCTGGATAGCCTGATAGCTAGAGAGCTTAAATTCATTAAAATGCAGGGGAGTGTATCGCGCGGAGACGCAGAGAGTAAGGGGCTGGAGAAGGACCAAAGAGGAGCTAAGCGGCTAATCGGTTGAAGGGCTGAAGGTTTTTTGAATTTAAGGTATTTTGCTTATACGCTATCGGGCTATTCAGCTATTGGGCTATTTAGCCTCCATCGATCCACGGTTCTAGCGTGCTAGCGTTCTTTCTCTTTCTTTTCTCCCCCAGAGTGATTCAATACCTCCATGATCCCCTCTTATGACCTTACAATTATCGGCGGAGGCAGCGCCGGCTACGCCGCCGCCCGAACCGCTCTCGCACTCGGGGCAAAAGTCGCCATTGTCGATGGCGCGACGGAACTCGGCGGGCTCTGTATCCTTCGCGGCTGCATGCCGACGAAAGCGCTGCTCGAATCGAGCCGCCGCTGGTTTGAGATTCGTCATGCAAAAGAGTTTGGACTGCTCACGAAACCAATTCGCCCCGACCTGAAGGCCATCATGCGACGGAAGAAAAGGCTCATCGATGATTTCGCTTCCTATCGCCAGAAACAACTCCTCACCGGTAAATTTAAACTTTATCGGGCTCATGCTCAGTTTCTTTCTCCAACCGTTCTCGAACTCCGGTCAGGGAAAAAGATCGAAACGATCTCTTCCAAAACAGTTCTCTTGGCCACCGGCTCACAGATTCAGATTCTCCCGCTTCCCGGACTCGATTCGGTCGGCTATCTGACCAGCGATTCGGCGCTCGAACTCAAAAAGCTTCCGGCATCGATCACCGTCCTTGGTGGCGGGGCAATTGCCCTCGAATTTGCTCAATTCTTTGCCGATCTCGGCACGAAAGTCACCGTGATTCAACGGAGTGCCAATCTGATCCGTGATTTTGATGCTGACGTAGCGACCTCTCTCCGACAGGCTCTTGAAAAACAGGGGATTAAAATCTATACGAATACAGAACTCCTCCGATTTGAGAAAATAAAGGGCAAAAAAACAACTCATTTTAAACAAAACGGAAAAATGGTTAAAGTCTTCTCCGAGGAGATTTTTTACGGACTCGGACGGATGGCAACGATTGCCGGGCTCCAACTGGAAAAAGCAAAGGTCCACGTTGCTCAAGGAAAGCCGACCGTAAACTCCCGGATGCAAACCTCGCAAAAAAACATCTTCGCCGCCGGGGATGTCGCCAGTCCCTACGAAGTCGTTCATATTGCCATACAACAAGGAGAGATCGCCGCAAAAAACGCCATCGCTCTCCTCAAGACTAAACCGCTGAAAGAACATTTTGATGATCGTTTGAAAACAACCGTTCTCTTCACTCACCCCGAAGTCGCCCAGGTCGGAATGAACGAAGCAGAACTTCAAGCGGCTAAAATTCCGTACAAAACTGCTCAATACCCTTTTGCTGATCATGGCAAATCGATGATCCATGGCGAAACGGAGGGTTTCATGAAACTGCTCTGCGACCCCAAAAATGGAAAGATTCTCGGAGGAAGCATCGTTGGTCCTCATGCCTCGGAACTGATTCATGAAATCATTACGGTGATGTATTTCAACGGAACGGCACGTGATATTGCCTTGATTCCCCATTATCATCCGACCCTTGCCGAGATGATCACCTATCCCGCCGAAGAACTCGCGGGGATGTAAATGTGGCAAATTTTGGAGTAAAAGGGGTCTATTGCAAAATTTAGGTTAAAGGGTTTTTAAAATTCGTTCGACGATCTCAGCGGAATACCACTTCGCGACCTCTTTCAAGAATTTTGGGAAATCGGTAGCAGCCTCATGATTGGCTTTATCGGAGATCGAGCGAACGACGGTAAAGGAAATGCCGCGTTCATAACAGACTTGGGCAACAGCGGCTCCCTCCATCTCGACGCAGAGGAGATGAGGAAAATCTTTTCTTAACTCAAGAAGCTTTATGGGGGAGGCAATGAACTGATCGCCACTGGCAATTAATCCGACATGAACCTGAGGAGTCCGTGGGGAAAAATACTTTAAGATCTGTTGATTTTTCGGGTCGCTCATCATCTCTTGAAGGAATAAATCAGCGGCAAGTTTTGCCCGTTTAACTTCTTTTGCAAAAACCGGAAATTTAGAAACACCGAGCAAAGGGATTTCATAGCGCTGGATCGTTGGAATCGGACTGGCATCAAAATCATGCTGAACCAAATGCTCGGCAACGACGATATCTCCGACCTCTAAGTCCGGGGAGGCCCCGCCTGCAACTCCGGTGAAAATAATCTGATCGACATCATAAAGATCGAGCATCGTGGTGACACTTGAAGCAGCGGCGACTTTTCCCCAACGAGAAAAACAAACAACAACCTCATGACCCTCCCACTTTCCCTCATGAAAAACCCGCTTTCCAATCTCTCTTTTTTTGGCCGGCTTAAATCGCTCTAAAATCGCATCCGTCTCCTCGGCCATCGCCCCTAAAATTCCTACTTTCACTTTAATCCTTGGTTTCAGTCTTTGACCGATTTATAAATGAACGACATTTTCTGCAAAGGCGGCAGTTGACCTGGCTAAGATATCACGATGTAAGGAGCCGCCGTGTGAATCGATCGTGACCGTTGCAATGAAGTTCTCGACCTCTAACTCCCAAATCGCCTCAGGGCTTCCAAATTTCTCAAGAAGATAAACATTTCTAACTTTTTTAACGGCCTCCGCATAAACTTGAGCTGCTCCCCCGATCGCATGTAAATAAACGCAGCCATACTTTTGACAGGCAGCAGCGGTTTTCTCCCCCATCCCCCCCTTGCCAATAATGGCGCGTAACCCAAAATCAGCGATCACTTTATCTTGATAGGGTTCCTCACGGCTTGAGGTGGTGGGGCCAGCGGCGGTACAACGATAGGACTCCCCCTCTTTCATCATGACGGGTCCACAATGATAAAGGACTCCCCCGTTCCACTGGCATTCAGAGGGAAGTTCCCCCCCTTTAAAAAGATATTTATGGACCGCATCTCGCCCGGTGTAGATAATCCCTGTTAAGGAGACGGCATCCCCGACTTTAAGGGAGCGGATTGATTCTTCAGAGAGCGGGATGGAGAGTGCTTTCATCCTTTCATCACTAGCGCTTTCGCGGATAAAACCAATCTCAATTCTTCAAAGAGGATTGACCGGAGGTCTGGATGGAGATTCTTCTTGAAGTTTTTTGATTGCGATCTTTAGATAAATGACCCCAGAAGTGACTGAGAAAAATCCCCCGAGGAAGCAAGCGGCGAGGAACCATTCCATTTTAAGGAGGAACATCACGATCGATGTAAATTGAAATACAGTGGCGGTTTTGCCGCTCCAATGAGGACGGATTTCGAGCGGTTTCGATTGATAGCGGATCAGAAGGGCGAAGATAATCGCAATCACATCTCGGCTGATCACGAGGACCGTGAACCAGATCGGAAATTGAGGAAAGTCGGGGAGATCGACGAAATTAAGAACGATGAGTCCTCCGAGGAGGAGAAGTTTATCGGCCGCCGGATCGAGGATCGCCCCGAGTTCGGTGCGTTGATTGCAGAATCGTGCGAGGTATCCATCGACGGCATCGGAAATTGCCGCAATCGCAAAAACCGCAATCGCAGCAAGACGGAACCGCTCCTCAGTGAGGCCGAGCTTCACGCTTTGCCCATAGTAGAGCATGAGGGTGATAAACGCAGGAACGCAGAAGATTCTAAAAATAGTGATCCGATTCGCCCAAGTCATATTAAGAATATAGTGTTTAGCCTGATTATTGCATTAGAAATTTTAAATCAATCCCATTCCCCATTCCATGGGGACAGTTGCTCCTCGTATCGACCTCCTAAAACAGAGCCTATTTTACCACGAGCGACAGTGGAGCACTTGCCACTCTTGCCTTTTTAAAAATGAATGCTTTGATCTTCATTACTATGTCGAACCACTCCCCCTCTCTTTGGAATCGTTTTCAAGCCTACTTTATCCGCTATAACGACCTCGGGATCTCTCTTGATGTCAGTCGAATGCGCTTTCCGGAGGATCTTTTTTCCAGTCTCAATGGCCGGATTCGCTCCTCCTTCGAATCGATGGCGGCATTGGAAAAGGGCTCCCTTGCGAATCCTGATGAGGGTCGCATGGTCGGTCACTACTGGCTTCGCTCCCCGGAACTCTCCCCCACAGTTGATCTGAATCAAACGATCGGAAAAACCGTTGCCGATATCAATCATTTTGCTCGGTCAATTCATCAAGGGGCTTTAAAAACCCCTGCCGGTAAAACATTTAAAAATGCCGTCATCGTTGGAATCGGCGGCTCTGCACTCGGACCTCAACTCGTCGCCGATGCCCTCGGAACGACCTCCGATCAAATGAAGATTTACTACCTCGATAACACCGATCCTGAGGGGATTGACCGGGTGTTTGATACGATTGGGGCAGGAATCGATGAAACGCTTGTCGTCGTCATCTCTAAATCCGGTGGAACGAAAGAGACACGGAACGGAATGCTTGAAGCGAAGGTGCGTTTTGATAAAGCCGGCCTTGCTTATGCGAAGTTTTTCGTTGCGGTCACAGGGGATGGCTCTGAACTCTTTCAATTTGCGACGAAGGAAAAATGGATCACGCTTTTCCCGATGTGGGATTGGGTCGGCGGACGGACTTCCGTGATGAGTGCCGTGGGACTTCTTCCGATGGCGCTTCAAGGGCTCGATACTGATGCCTTTTTGAAAGGGGCCGCTGCGATGGATGCAAAAACTCGCGTCCCGCAACTTTCTAAAAACGCCTCGATGATGCTTGCACTGATGTGGCATTTCGCAGGGAATGGAAAAGGGGAAAAGGATATGGTCATCCTTCCTTATAAAGATCGTTTGGTCTTGATGAGTAAATATCTCCAACAGCTGGTCATGGAGTCACTCGGAAAAGAGAAAGATCTCGATGGAAAACTCGTTCATCAAGGAATTGCAGTTTATGGAAACAAAGGATCAACCGATCAACATGCCTACGTTCAACAATTGCGGGATGGGGTTCATAACTTCTTTGCAACTTTTATTGAAGTTCGTAAAGAGCGCAAAACGACATTGATGGAAGTAGAGCCAGGAATCACGGCCGGGGATTATCTCCAAGGATTTCTTCGAGGAACTCGCACCGCACTTTATGAAGGAGGCCGCGACTCGATGACGATCACGATTCCTGAAGTGAATGCCTTTAATCTGGGGGCTCTGATCGCCCTTTACGAGCGTGCCGTAGGCTTCTATGCCACCTTAGTCAACATTAACGCTTATCATCAACCGGGGGTTGAATCCGGCAAAAAAGCAGCGACAAAGGTGCTTCAAAATCAGGTCGCTGTGGCTTCGGTTCTGAGTCAAAATAAAGGGGTTGGATTAAGCGCAACGGCGGTAGCGGCAAAAGCCGGAATCGATCCGGAAGAGGCCTTTCATATTCTTCATCACATGGCGGGGAACGGAAAAATATCCGTTCAACAGGGGAGCACCCCAGGGGCCGATCTTTTCAAAGCTTAAAGGGGAAGAAGAGACGGGGGAGTGAAAGTACCTATTTAATCGCTGTATAATCCTTTTCACCTATTGACATTCAAAGAAAATAGAGGAATGTTGAATTGAGATTTCTATGGGCTATTTTTTTACAGATTCGGCGAATCAAGTTCATGGTCCTGTCACGGACTCCTCCCTAAAGGAACTTTTGAAGCAGGGAACCATCTCTTTGGAAACATTTGTGATCGAAGAGAGCGAAACGGAGTGGAAAACTTACGCCACTTATTTTTCACAGGAGCCGATCCCAAAGCAAACTTCTGGATTAACAAACGCCAATAATCTTCCCACAACGGCAACGACGACTCTCTACACGTTGACTCATACGGGACCGATTAATATCCGGACGATCGAGATTGCTAAAAAAACACCGAAAGCAATTCTTCTCAAGGACTACACACGTCTTGCCGACGGAACGAAGAAAAAACTTCTCATGATCGGAGTCGATACCGTTTCTAAAACGCCGAAAGATGCCGTGAATACTTTCCTCATTGCTCAGCGAGATCGAGTCGCTCAATTGCAACAGCAGCTTACTAAAGAGCAATCCAAGTTGGAACAGGCGTTGCAGCTTCTTAAAGAAATCGACGAAAAAGCTTAATCCGATGCCTCGGGGAAATAGGGATTCTGATGATCGGCGGCGATTTACTCAGGAAATCGATTCCAATTTTTCAGTTCAAGCCTCTGCAGGGGCAGGGAAAACAACTCTTCTCATCGCGCGTGTCCGCTATCTTGCTCAGCAAAAACCGGAGGAACTGCAGCGGCTCGTCCTCGTGACTTATACGAATCGCGCTGCGAATGAAATTCGTCAACGGCTTCGCTCTCAACTCCTCGACGATTTCCCTCAAGGGATCCCTCCTCTGATTCTTCAAGGAATGAGCCGGATGTTCATCGGAACGATTCATCGATTTTGTCTTCAGATCATTCAAGACTATGCGCTCTACTCTGGGTTTCCTGCAGAGATCGAGGTTCACTCGAAAATTCGCGCGGAATGGATCGAAAAATGGGAGCCTGAACTTCTGATGCCCTCCGCACCTCAAAGTCGATGGATCAGCGAACTTCATCGCTATGAACTGGCATGGGAGGCGAGCGAAAAAAACCGTCTTTTTCAAGCCTCCCTTCCGAGGGATGCGGAGGTGGCTTTTGAACTCGACTCGCATGCGCTCGATGAGGTCAAAGGACGCTCGAGCGAGACAATCGCTTTTTATCAAAAAGTCTGGCGGGAGTTTTGTCAGGCACTTTCAGAAAATCAACCAGTTGAAATTCCGGAATATGATGGCAAAGGGGGAAAATCCCTTCAGGAGGCCTGGCCACAAGCGCTTCAATCCCTTCTTAAAAAAATTTCCGAAGAAACCTTTCGGGAGATCGACCAAACCTCTTCGCGAATTCAACAAAAAAGATTTCAAGAGGGGACATTGCTTTTTAGTGATCAAATCGCACTTGCCTTTGCCTTACTTCATCGCCCATCGATTCGGACAGCGCTTCAGCAGCGCAACTATCGAATTCTTCTCGATGAAGCCCAAGATACCGATCCCTTTCAATTTTTAATTCTTTTGGAGCTCACGCGCCCTCCCGGTTCTCCCGCTTTTCAATGGAGTTCCGATTTGACCCCGCCTCGGCCTGGACTTTTTAGTATGGTCGGCGATCTCAAGCAGTCGATCTATCGCGATCGCGCCGATCTCCAGATCTATCAAGAGATTCATCAGAAACTTTCACAGCTTCCCGCAGGAGAGCCCCTGCTGCTTTCGAAAACCTTTCGTTGTCGGCCTCAGATCGTCTCTTGGGTGAACCAACAGTTTTCAGCCGCTTTTCGCTCTCGACCGGAACAGATCGACTATCATCCTTTAGATAGCGATCACCCGACTCAAACGGGGCAGGTTCTTTTTTGGAAGCCCTCTCTTCCGCAAGGCAAGTTTTCCTCCAGTGAATTGCTTAAACAGGAGGCCCAATGGATTATCGAACAAATCCAAAAGAGCTCCCTTTCTCTTTTACGAGCCTCCTCTTGGAGCGAAGTGGCGTTGCTGGCGCCGACGCGGAAAATGCTTACCGCGCTGCAACAGGTTTGTATTCAGATGGGGATTCCCTACAAAACTCATTTTGATACTCCGTATCATGAGCGGATCGAGTATCGATGGCTTGTAGCGCTGCTCTCGCTTCAAGAAAAACCGGATGACTCTTTTAATCTGATCGGGATTCTCCGAGAAATTTTTGCCTACTCCGACTCCGATCTTGCAACGATTCAGCAAGAGCTCCCTCACTCGCTCACGCTTTTCAGCGAGAGAGTTTCTTCCGTTGAAATGAGCTCACTCCTGGAAAAAATGCGGGGACTTCAAAAAGAGTGCCGAACCGTTCCCCTCTCCCAAGTCGCCCGAAAATGGATTGATACTTTTCAAATCCGCGAACGACTTCTCGCGGCCTCTCAAAATAATCCCTCCGTTCTGAATGGGCTTGAGACCTTGCTTTTAAAATTGACTCAGAATGATCCCCGCCCGCGTTCAGAGCAGGTGCAACAGTGGGTCGATGAAATTCATCAAAGTGCCCCCGATCCGACTCTGGATCATCTCGATGCGATTCAACTGATGACGATTAAAAAGTCGAAGGGCCTTCAATGGGATTGCGTGATCCTTCCTTTTTTAGGGGCAACGAGCGGAGAAGGAAAATCAACTCGCAGCCATCCTTCGATCGAATGGTTTACCCCCCCTTACGAACACCCCGTTTTAACGCTTAACAAAGGGAATCGGAGCCCGCATGCCGAAAGCGAAGAGGAGAAGCAAACCCTCAAATTTGATCTTGAACGTCAACGACTCTACTATGTTGCCTGTACTCGCTCCCGTCAGACGCTCATTCTTCTTGATGATGCCCCTTATTGGACAAAGATTCTCGCCTCTGGGGAGCCGAAGCTTACCGGACCGAATGCTTACGAATCGTTCAGCCCAACTCCTCAAAAAGAGTACCCCGGAGCGGCGCTCCAAGAGGCCGAATCGCTCACGACAAAAGCGTTGATTGCCGAGGTGGCACTTACTGCGGCGACAGTTTCTGAACCCCTTCCTCATTTTGCACCATGGAACTTTAAATCCCCTCAATCGATTTTCAGTCGAAGAAAGATAACCCCCAGTCAGCTGAAGAGCTTCACCGGGGCCTCTCCGCAAACGCATTCAACAAAAGGGCGTGAATACGGAACCCTTTGGCACTCGATTCTGGAATTCTTTCCGTGGAAAAAAGGAATAGAACACCAGACCCTCGCTCTGAGCGAAAGGTTGAATCGTTGTTCCGATCCGGAACTGAGAAAACGTTTTGAAAAAGAGTGGAGCGATTTCAATACGACCGCACTTTTTGCTCAATTGAATCATCCCGACTCGAGGGTCTACACCGAGATCCCCTATACCGATCTGCAACTGGAAAGCGTCGAAGAGGGGCAGATCGATCTCATTCTTGAATCTCCTACAGCAACGATTTTAATCGATTGGAAAACCGATTCCCTCTCCTTGGCCGACTTTGAAGCGACAGCGCTTCCCGGTTACACCCTTCAACTTCAGTCTTACCTCCGAGTTCTTGAGAAAAATCATCTTCCCTCCTGCCTCGCACAAATTTATCACACCCCCACGGCAAAAATCTGGGGGATTTAACCTTTTTCCAGCCTTCCTTAGAGATTCAGCAGGGCGTTAAGAACGGAGATCTTTAGATTTGATTTAATCGGTGCTCTATGAGAAAGTAACGTTGTGAAAAAAAATGGGAGATGAATCAAAACTTCCTCCGATCGCTCGGCTTTTCCTGGCGCTCAAAGAAAATGGCATTCGGTTTCAAATTGCCGGAATGACCGCTGGACTATTTCAAGATGTTCTTAAAACGAGATAAGGACTTAGCCCATATTCCGATCATAAAAGAAGTGATTCGACGATTAAAAAAAATCATGAACTCCGATCTCATATCACTCGCTCAAAAAGGAGCTGAGGCGCAGGAGCAGGGGCGGCTGCAGGAGGCGCTTGGATTTTATCAGCAGGCATTGGAGATCGATCCGACGTTGCCTGGGCTGGCTTCGAATGTCGCGGTTGTCTTGACCGATCTTGGTGAGTTCACGAAGGCCGAAGCGATCTTTGAGGAGGCGATTGCCTTGGAGCCAGAGAATTATGCGGTCTGGAATAATCGGGGAAATCTCTGGAAGAAGCAACAGAAGTGGAGCTGGGCGATTGAGGATTATTCTCATGCGATCTCGCTCAAAGAGGATTATTTTCATGCGATTTATAATCGAGGTTCGGTCTATTTTGCTTTAGATCGATTAGTCGAATCGGAGCGTGATTTACAAAAAGCGGTGGGGCTTAATCCCCTAGACTCGAAACCGTGGGTGAATTTGGGTGAGGTGGCGTGGGAGCTGAATCGCCCCGATGAGGCCCTCACTTATTTTGAGCGAGCCATTCAAGCCGATGGGGAAAATGCGGAGGGACATTGGAATCGCGCTCTCTGGTATTTGTGGCGTGGAGATTATTTAAAAGGGTGGTCGGAGTATGAATGGCGATGGGCGCTTCCAGGAATCCCAGAATTTTATCCAGAAATCGCCGCTTGGCGCGGAGAGCGTGAGGTTCATCTGTTAGTTTATGCGGAGCAAGGATTTGGGGATACGATTCAATTCTCTCGCTTTTTAAAAGAGACGAGAACTCGGGTGAGAGCGATGACGGTCGATGTCCAAGGGTCGCTTTTGTTGTGGCTTCGTGATTTTTATCCAGAAATCGATTTTGTGGAGTCGAGTCAGATTCCGAAAACGGTGACTCATCGCGTTGCCTTACAATCCCTTCCGTTGGTGCTGGGGATTGGGAAGCCTCCGACGATTCCTTTAGAGTCGAAAATCGCTTCTCCCGAGGGGATTCAAAGAATCGCTTTTTGCTGGTCAGGAAGTGGGGTCGATTTAAGACGACGGATTCCGTTGGAGTTATGGAACCCCCTTTTTCAAATGAAGGGGAAAGAGTGGGTCAGTTTTCAAACAGGAAATGCCGTGCAGGAGCTCAAGAGAGGCTATCCGTTGATTTTTGATCTAGGAAGTGGGCTTCAAAATTTCAAGGCGACCGCAGAGGGATTAGCGAAAATCGATCTAGTGGTCACGATCGATACCGCATTAGCCCATTTAGCGGGAACGATCGGAAAGCCGACGATTTTATTGCTCCCGCAAGTGGCCGATTGGCGATGGGGGGCGGAGGGGGAGAGCTGTGATTGGTATCCGAGTGTCCGCTGTTTTCGGCAGAGGAGCCGCGGGGACTGGGCAGAGGTGTTAGCGCGAGTCGGTGCTGAATTGCAGTAGGTGTGTCGGTTGTCCTATCAACATTGGGTTATTCCACGATCTGTCGCATAGGCGACAACTTAATGGAAAAGAAATACGATTTTACCGCAGAGTAAACGGAGGGCAGCAGAGGAAAATTCAATTTACTATATATTTAAAAACCAACACGCCTGCCTTTTTTCCCAATTAAAAACAGTATTACCTCCGTTATCCTCCGTTTACCCCGCGGTGAAAAAACTGTCTTCCTCAACGAGCTTCATGAGGAAAGGGAAGATCGAATTGTTTTTTACATCATGAGATTTTTAATTTGACTATGTAGGGGAATGCACTACAGTGTTTGAATGATCAGTATCGGATTTGTTTTCGGTGGACAAAAGAGGGTGTTGAAGAGGTCGAAATCGTGGACTACCATTAAATGGAGAAAAATGAAAAAACGAAACTACATTCCACTCGGTGCTGCGGAAATTACTCCTGGCGAAATTCTTTTCGAAGATTACATGAAGCCGATGTCGTTAAGTATTCGTGAGCTCTCACGAAGAATGAAATGTGATCCGATGCGAGTCAGTGAAATCATCCGTGGCAAACGATCGATTTCCGCAGAGACCTCTCTCATGCTCGGAAAAGCCTTTTCGATGAGTCCGGATTTTTGGTTTAATATTCAAAATACTCACGACTTTGCAATTGCAGCTAAAAAGCATCCGGAGCTTTTGGCTGCCTAAATATTAAAGGGCCCTTCCTGCTTGTAGCGGAATTCAATTGGAACGGCCTAAGGACTATCATTCGTCAAACGAATCGTTCGTAAACTGGGCTCAGTAGGGAGAGCTGACCCCAATAGAAATTTTCTCTAAAAAATGCATCTCTACCTCTCATCGTATCATATTGGACATCAAGGTCACAGCCTCGCGCATCTCGCCCTAGGCAAGAGGGCTCTGGTCGTTACGAACGCTCTCGATTTTTCGAATGATTCCGAGCGTCTCAGGCTCGGAACGGAGCGGGAGATTGCCGGGTTGGCCGACCTAGGAATTGCGGCAGAGATCTTGGATCTCCGGGACTATTTCGGTTTTCAATCTCTCCTTTCTGAGAAGCTCACTGCAGCCGGCATGCTGTGGGTGGTTGGAGGCAACACTTTCTTGCTCCGTAAGGCGATGCACCTCAGTGGACTCGACGAATTGATCCAGGGAAAGAGGGATGACGAGCATTTCCTCTACGGAGGCTACAGCGCTGGTATTTGTGTTCTTTCCCCTTCATTAGAGATAAAGGCCTTTAAATTCGCACCCATTTATTTTTCTGTTTCTTGACCGTTGAGGGAATCTCTTCATTTTGGAGGGGTGAAACTTCGACGTTTTATTACTTTTGAAGGGCCAGAGGCTTGTGGGAAGTCGACGCAAATCGAGCGTCTCCATCAGCGACTTGTCGGGCGTGGAGAGAAAGTTCTTCTGACTCGCGAGCCAGGGGGGACTCCCCTCGGGGAATCGATCCGACATCTTTTGAAGCATGCTCCTGAGGGGGCTGGGGCAACTCCAGAGGCGCAGCTGCTTTTGTTTGCGGCGAGTCGGGCACAGATTGTGACGAAGGTGATCCGACCGTTTTTGGAGGAGGGGGGCTGGGTTTTATGTGATCGGTTTTGTGATTCGACGGTCGTTTTTCAAGGGGGAGCGGCGGGATTGGGAGAGAGTTTGGTGATGCAAGTGAATGCGGTGGCGATGGGGGATTGTCTTCCGGGGTTAACGCTCCTGTTGGATATCCCGGTGGAGGAGTCGTTGAGGCGTTTGACGTTGCGGAGTCGACCCCAAGGGGAGCGGGATCATTTTGATGATCAATCGAAAAGCTATTTTGAAAAAGTGAGGGAGGGCTATTTAGCTTTAGCCGAGAAGGAGAGCCCGAGAATTCAGCGATTGGATGGGCTCCTTTCGGTGGAGGAAGTGGAACATCATATTTGGGAGCGAGTGAGTCATGCCTTTTCTATCGAGTGAAATTATCGAGCGCTTTGAGACTGGCTTACGAGAAGAGCGGCTTGCGCATGCCTATTTGGTGACGGGGAGGAATCGAGATCAAGTGCTCGGTCTCGTGGAGCATCTGGCCGATTTGGTTTTAGCGGTTCCCCATCAAGATCATCCCGATTATTATAAGGTTCAGCCGGAGTCGAAATCACGTCGTATTCGGATCGAGCAGATCCGCGATTTGGAGCGGTCGCTTTATTTAAAGTCGATGAAATCGGAATATAAGGTAGCGGTGATTTTAGATGCCGATCGGATGTGTTTGGGGCAGGCAGAGGCAGCCAATGCTTTTTTGAAGACGCTGGAGGAGCCGCCTGTAAAAACGATTTTATTGCTGACCTCGACCCAGCCTCAAGGATTGTTGGCGACGATTATCTCTCGGTGTATTCGTCTTGATCTGGTCGCTGATGAGAGGACTCATTCGCAGAACGATGCGATCTGGGGGGAGTTTATGGAGGGGTGGAAATCGGCAAAGGGATCCCCTTCGATCCGCGCTTATCGGCGGGCCCAGTTATTAGGGGAGCTATTTGCTCAATTGAGAGAGCGTGTTCAGGAGAGCTTTGAGGGGGCGATGAAAGAGGCGGAGGATGAGGAGAGCGAAAATGCGGTGAAGGCGTTGATCGAATCGGAGTTTTTAAGTTCACGAGGGGAGTTGATGATTCAGCTTCAGCAATGGTATTGGAGTGCCTCGATGGATGAGTCCGGCTTACCGAAGAATACGGAGGCGGTGAAAGGGCTGCTGCTGCTCTCGGAACTTCAGAATACGTTACAGACGAATGTCGATGCGGGGCTGTCGATCGAACGGACGATGTTGGCGATGGAGGGGGCGATTGTCTCAGGGTGGAAGTAGTCAGAGAAATACAATTTTTACCACAGAGGGCAGGGGGAGAGGCTGTGAGCTTAAATCCATTGCAAATTCAGGGGAGCGTCTCACACGAAGGCGCAAAGGTCACAAAGGTTTTAAATCCCCAATCCCAAAACAGGAAAAATTCCGATCTCGATCGGAATTCAAACAAATGAGAAAAACGACTCTCTCAAACGCGTCTGCAGAGATCGTTTTTCTCATTTGTTTGGATTCGTTCCGGCAGCCGTACGAATCTCCCCTGTTTTGAATGCCTTAAAATTCGTGGTCATTCGTGGTCATTCGTGGTTCCAAATGGTTTTAAATGGATTTCTTATATTCTGATTGTCGTTGAGGCTCCCATTGCTATTTCATGGAGCCTCTTAATTTATGAAAAACACCTTCTTTTTGACGACAGCGATCGATTATGCCAATGGGCGTCCGCATTTCGGGCATGCTTATGAAAAGTGTCTCGCGGATATGATCGCTCGCTATCAGCGGAGTCTGGGGAAAGAGGTCTTTTTTCTGACGGGGACTGATGAGCACGGTCAGAAGGTTCAGCAGTCGGCACAAAAAAACAATCAAGAGCCTCAACAGTATGTCGATGAGGTGACCGCTGGGTTTGTCGATCTTTGTCAGAAGCTCCAGATCTCGGAATCAAAATTTGTGCGTACCACCGACCCAATGCACAAGAAATTTGTTCAAGAGGCTTTACAGAAATTGTATGATCAAGGAGAGATCTATTTGCAGGAGCATGAGGGGTTCTATAGCGTCCGCCAAGAGCAGTTTGTGACGGAGAAGGATCAAGTGGAGGGGCAGTGGCCAGAGATCTTCGGTGAGGTCGTGCGGATGAAGGAGCCAAACTATTTTTTCAAACTTTCCAAGTATCAAGATTGGTTGAAAGAGGAGCTGCAGAAGAATCCGGAGTGGATCTATCCCGCCTTCCGCCGCAATGAGATTATTGGCGCGCTTGAGAAACCGTTGGATGATCTTTGTATCTCTCGTCCGAAGAGCCGATTGACTTGGGGGATCGAGCTTCCCTTTGACCAAAATTTTGTCACTTATGTTTGGTTTGATGCGTTGATTAACTATGTCTCTTTTGCAAACTTTGGAACTCCTGAAAATCAATGGCCTGCCGATTTGCATATTATTGGGAAAGATATTTTAATTCCTGCGCACGGGGTTTATTGGCCGATTATGTTGAAGGCCCTGGGGTGGCCCTTGCCGAAAAAATATCTGGTTCACGGATGGTGGCTGAATCGGGGTGCGAAGATGAGTAAGTCGACGGGAAATTCCGTCGATCCGCTTCCGTATATTGAGAAATTTGGAAGTGACACCTTCCGCTACTTTGTGAATCGCGAGATGAGCGTTGGTCAAGATGCCGATTTCACGGATGAGAAGATGATGCAGCGCTATAAAAGTGATTTGATGAATGATTTGGGGAATTTAGTCAATCGTTCGATCTCGATGGTGCACCGTTATCGTCAAGGAATTGTCCCCGACTATCAGGAGTCGGAGGTTACGGAAGTTGATTCCCCATTGCGTTCGAATCAGGTGGTTGAGGAGTATCGGAAGTCGATGGATGAGTATCAGGTTCATGGGGGGCTGCAGCAGATTTGGAGTTTAATTCAAAGCGCCAATCAATATGTCGAGGTGAATGCCCCTTGGAAGTTGGCCAAGGATCCGGCGAACGATCCACGGTTAAATCTTGTCTTGGCTCATCTTGTGGAGAGCTGCCGTCGTTTGAGTGTTCTTGTCGAGGCCGTGGTCCCTCAAAGCGCGGCAAAGATTCGCGGGATGCTGAAATTATCCTCCGAGCCGATGCTCCTGAGCGAGGCGAGCTTTGGAAAAACGATGACAGGCCAAACGCTGGGGCCGGCCGAGATTTTATTTCCTCGAATTGAGGAGCAATTAGTTTCCAATCCCGCAGAGGAAAAGTAAATTTAACCGCCAAGTTAAAGGCAAAAAACGCCAAGATTTAAAATCATTTCAACCACTTATCTTCACTTATCAACACTGATATAAATCCCCTTTTTCCTGCTTTCCCTATTAAAATGTATTTCCTTAAGTTGACGCCGATGCGACAAATTTAGGGATTTTACTTCTTTTTTACGTGGGTTCGGGTAATTCCTACGCATGACATATCGGACTCATCATTGCAATGCCTTACGGGCAGATCACATTGGCCAACAATCAACGCTTTCCGGCTGGGTTCATAGCCGTCGGGATCATGGGGGGGTCATCTTTATCGATTTGCGGGATCGTGAGGGAATGACTCAGATCGTTTTTAATCCAGAAAAGAATCCGGCGATTGCGGAAAAGGCCCATGGATTGCGCTCCGAATTTGTGATCAAGGTCACCGGAACAGTGACGGCACGGCTAACGGGGACAGAGAATTCGAATTTAGCAACCGGAGCGATCGAGCTTGTGGTCGAGGGTCTGGAGATTTTAAATGCCGCCGGAGTTCCTCCTTTTCCGATTCATACGCGGATCGAGAATGAGGATATGCGTTTATCCTATCGCTATCTCGATTTACGTCGTGCGCAGATGCAACAAAATCTTCGCTGGCGCCATAAGATCACCAAAGCGGTCCGAGATAATTTAGATTCAAACGGATTTATTGAGGTGGAGACCCCGATTCTCTCCAAGAGTACTCCCGAAGGAGCCCGTGACTTCTTAGTGCCGAGTCGAATGGCTCCCGGATCGTTTTACGCCCTTCCTCAGGCTCCTCAGCAGTATAAGCAGTTGATGATGGTGGCAGGTCTCGAACGTTATTTTCAAATCGCCCGTTGTTTTCGCGATGAGGATTTACGTGCCGATCGCCAACCGGAATTTACTCAAATCGATATGGAGGCCTCGTTTACAACCCCTGTCGAGATTCAAACTTGGGTCGAGGGGTTGTTGCAGGATGTCTTTAAAGTGACTCGAGGAATCGAAATTCCGAAGAGCTTCCCTCGAATGACTTGGCAGCAAGCGATGGATGATTATGGGAGCGACAAACCGGATACCCGTTTTGACTGTAAGATCATCGAGCTCAGCTCGGTATTCGCAACCAGTGGATTTAAAGTTTTCAAGGGAGCCCTCGAATCGGGAGGGGTCGTTCGTGGAATCAATGCCAAGGGATTTGCCTCGATTACGACCGGTCAGATCGAGGAGTTAACGGAGATGGCGAAGCAATATGGGGCGAAGGGGCTTGCCTTTATTAAGGTGGAGAATGGGGAATGGAAATCGCCGATTGTGAAGTTTTTTACCGCCGAGGAAAAGGCGGCATTGACCGAACGTCTCAAGATCGAAGAGGGGGATTTGATTCTCTTTGGTGCCGATAAATGGAGCACGGTGACTGAAGTTTTAGGCCGGATTCGTCTTCGAGTCGCGGAGATTTGCAAATGGCTGGAGGGGAATACCGCTTTGAATTTTTTATGGGTCGTCGATTTCCCATTATTAGATTTCAGTGCAGAAGATCAGAAGTGGAATGCCGTTCACCATCCCTTTACCCGTCCGAAGGCGGAGGATATGGTTCTTTTTGAATCGGGAGAGTATGCGAAGGTTCGTGCTGAGGCTTACGATGTAGTTTTAAACGGCGTCGAGATTGGGGGGGGGAGTATTCGAATTCATGAAGCCGATTTACAAGCAAAGATGTTCAAAGTTCTCGGCGTCGATGAGACCCATCAAGAGGAGATGTTTGGCCATATTTTAAAGGCCTTTAGTTTTGGGGCCCCTCCGCATGGCGGTTTAGCATTAGGACTCGATCGATTGGTGATGTTGGTCTGTGGATGTGATTCGATTCGAGATGTCATCGCCTTTCCGAAGAACAATCGTGGGTGTGATTTAATGTCGCAGTCCCCTGCGACCGTGGAGATGAAGCAGTTGCGTGAATTAGGAATCCAGATCAAGGGGTAGTTAATCTCCTTATCAATAATCGAGGCAAGAAAGGACTTTAACTTAATAAACAGTGAGTTTAGCCACAGAGAACGCAAAGAACGCAAAAATAAAAAAAACAATTCAGGTTAAATTTTTCTCCAGAAAAGAAGATTTTTTGATGCTCGATTATATTTTGTGCTCTTTGCGTTCTTTTGCGGCTAAATTTCTTATTTCAACTCTTCGCATCCCGATTTTTATCAGGGATGTTTTCCGGCAAAGCGGTCCCCCTCCCTTGAATCAAAGGAGGAGTTTTTTGAAAAGAGACTAAGCTTTTCCGCCAAAAGTAACGTAATCGTCGAGATCGAGGAGATCGGCCCAAGTGACGATATCGGTACGGGTTTTACTCAGGGCTCCGAGCAGACCATTAAAGAACTCCCGTGATTCAAAGTCAGTTGGTCCGCGAGAGTTTTGATAGTTTGTCCAAGCGGCAATTTCCCAAGGAGTTCGTTTGATCGGCATTTCTGCGCCGATCCATTCGAGAATTTCGGAGTCCCCTTTCCCTTTGGCGACCTCCGCTTTGAGAGCTCCGGCATCGAGGCCAATAAATTCGAGAAGCCGTTTATCGAGCGGGCAGTCGTAGTGATATTCGCCGTTTTTTCCCTCTAATTCAGCGCGGCATTTGTCGAGCATTCGGGGGAGGAGGGCGTAAGCTCCGAGTGTCACGCGAGCTGCGCGAGGGGCTCTTTGAGTAAGATCGATCGATTGTTTCATAGTTTCCTTATTGAGGTGATGATTAAGCCTAAGTGCGCCAAGCAAAGCAAGCGGTCGCTTGCGGGGTGAGGTCGAGAGCCATAGGGCGAAATCCTTTGAGTTCTCGAAGTAGTCCTCGCCAACGAAGAGGGAAACCTCACGTTGTATTAGACCTTGCATCCTCCGAGGATGGA
>CAMCSM010000047.1 GCA_945877805.1 Methylacidiphilum caldifontis
ACCAGATGAACTGTTTTAATGATAAAATACATTCATTATTTTTTTAATAAGAATTAAAAAAATTAATTAAAAAAACGAATTACGGAAGGAACCGGATCGATTTCTTGATCGTGATTGAGCTCGATTTCTCCTTCCTCCGAACTCCGAAAGTTTTCGGAGCAAAATCTGGGATAAAAAGAAATTGAACCGATCGATTTATGAGTTCATTATTATTTGATGCCTGAATGTTTTTTATAATTCTAAAAGGAGTCGTCGTTGGAGATTGCGATGACGTAAATCTAATTGTCGTTGGACACGGTTGGAGATGAAAAGCGAGAATGCACTGAAGAGAGGAATGAGTGCGATGAGAAAAGAAACTGAAAAAAGAACAACCATCGAAAGAAAGCTCAAATTAAATAAGGAAAAAGGTCATGACACGAAAGCTTAAAGATGTTTAATTTTTGAAATCGGTTTTCTGCATCATTCTATAGAAAACAACGAGGAGAGTTATATTCAACTTGAAATTTCCCCCTATGGGGCCTTCTATTTAAGAACTTCTGAGAGTTCGGAGTCTGGATATGTCGATTGGAATCGGGTTTTGGATTTGGCCTTGGACCTCAAAAGAGTGGACTCGACAAGTATCTCTTATTTTCAAGATTTTGTTCGGCTTTACTTGAACCGTTTTTGCCAGCTTTCTGAGGATGAGCAAGAGACTCCAAAGCCAGGGAGTGGGGAATTGGCATCAATGGTGTTGGAGGTCCCTCCGATCAAAGGGAGTGAATATCTTGATGTTTTGATGTTGGAAAAGTTTTGGAATCAGCTGGATACCGTTTTTAGAAAGCGAATCAATGTATTTCCTGGAGGAGCTGCCGCATTTTTTGAAGCAAAAGGCCTTTCATGGCATTTAGTTGGTCGTGTGACTTTTCACTTGGCCGAAAATAGAAGAGATGAAAAGAAACCGTTCGCATTTTTGGCGACGTATTCCAGCGGAATATCCGCAACTTCCAAGGTTCAGCATCTACCCCTCGGTCGTGCCATTGAGGAGTATTCAGGTGCAAAAAATCACTCTGCGTTGCTTCGACTCCTTCAGCCCGTTCAGGAAGCCGCAGGAAAAAGTAAACTCATAAGAGATTTAGTTGATTCTGGGAAAATCTATCATCCACAGTCCTGGAAAATCGAGGAGGCCTATCAGTTCCTGCGTGAAATTCCAACTTTGGAACAATGTGGACTTCAGATCCGGGTTCCCAACTGGTGGAAGCCTGCAACTCCTCCTCGTCCCTCAGTACGAGTGATTTTAGGCGGTAAAAAAGAGTCCCTTATGGGAGCAGGCTCTCTGCTCGACTTTGATGTTCAACTTTCGATTGATGGAGAAGAGATAACCCCTGAAGAATGGAAGAAGATCCAGAGTACTGCGCAAGGGCTCGTTTTTCTTAAGGGACGTTGGGTGGAGGTGGATAAGGGTCGACTCGACGAGCTTCTTGCTCATTGGAAAAAGGTGGAGTCCTCCGAAAAGGGAATTACGTTTCTCCAAGGTCTTCGGATGATTTCAGGGGCTTCGATCGGTCGAGGGGACTTGAGCGAAGGTGGTGCGACGGAATGGACGAAGATCGAGGCGGGAACGTGGCTTGAATCCTTATTGAATCAGATGCGAGATCCTGCGGAGGTCAAGTCTCTGGAGAAGATTTCTGGGCTAGAAGCCGAATTGCGGCCGTATCAAAAAAAGGGAGTGGCGTGGCTTTGGCTAATGCATCGTCTCGGTTTGGGAGCCTGTCTTGCCGATGATATGGGATTAGGGAAGACGATCCAAATCCTCGCATTTTTAATTCATTTAAAGAAACAAGGAGGGGTTTCGATGCCAAGTTTACTTGTCGCTCCCGCTTCCCTACTTGGGAACTGGCAAGCGGAGGCGAGTCGGTTTACTCCCTCACTTCGTGTTAAGATCGTTCATCCCTCTCAATCGGGATTTGATGGGGTAAAAGCACTCCCTGAGGGAATTGATCTTGTGGTGACGACATACGGAATGCTTTCACGGCAAGAGTGGCTATTGGAACAAAAATGGGCGGTTGCGATTTTGGATGAAGCGCAGGCGATCAAGAATTCGTCGAGCATTCAAAGTAAGATGGTAAAACGGCTTCAGGCTTCGACGCGGATCGCCCTGACGGGAACACCAGTGGAGAATAGTCTTGGGGATCTTTGGTCTCTCTTTGATTTTGTCTCTCCAGGGCTTTTGGGTAATTCCCGTGAATTTTCCGATTTCATTAAGCGTCAAACCTCCTCTCCGAAACATTTCGCTCCATTGCGAAATCTCACGCGTCCGTATTTATTGCGGCGTCTAAAAACTGATCCGAAAGTGATTTCTGATCTTCCTGAGAAGACGGAAATCAAAACATTTTGTTCGCTCTCCAAAAAACAGGCGATTCTTTATAAGCAAGCGGTCGAAGAACTGGGAACTTTATTGGAGGAGGTTGATGGGGTCAAGAGGCGGGGTATCCTTTTTGCTTTTTTGACCCGCTTTAAACAAATTTGTAATCACCCCGATCATTGGACGAGCTCTGGGGAGTTCGAGAAGAAGGAGAGTGGAAAGTTTTTACGTCTCGAGGAACTGATTTCAGAAATCGCAAGCCGTCAAGAAAAGGTGCTGGTTTTCACCCAATTCAAAGAGATGGTTGCCCCTCTCAATCGATTCCTCGCAGGAATCTTTCAACGGACGGGACTGACATTGGACGGAACCACTGCGATTGGAGAGAGAAAGAAACGGGTGGCTGAATTTCAACGGGAGGAGGGGCCTCCCTTTTTCGTTCTCTCATTGAAAGCAGGAGGAGTGGGACTTAACCTTACAGAAGCAAGTCATGTCATTCATTTTGATCGGTGGTGGAATCCTGCCGTCGAAAATCAGGCGACGGATCGTGCCTTCAGAATCGGACAAAAGCGGAAAGTCATGGTTCATAAGTTTGTCTGCCAAGGAACCATAGAGAGCCGGATTGATCAATTGATCGACGAGAAAAAAAATCTCGCAGAGGAAATCACTGGCGGAGGAGCTGAGAAAATATTGACGGAGATGGATAATGATGAAATCCTTCGGTTTGTATCACTAGACCTTAAGTCGGCAGTCGCCGAGTAATGGATTAAATCGTATCTAGGGAGCGAAAGGATTCTTATGAGTTGGTTTTCCTATAAACCGTATGTATCAGTGGCGCAGCGAAAAGCGAAAGCGACCAAACTTGCTGCAAAAATGGCGAAAAAAGGAGTGATCCTTTCTCCCGTAATTTTGGCGGGAAAGGCCATCGCTAATACATTTTGGGGGAAGGCATGGTGCAATCATTTGGAATCACTAAGCGATTTTGAAAACCGTCTTCCACGCGGGCGTTCCTATGTTCGAAGTGGCGCAGTGATCGATTTAAAGATCGAAAAAGGGGTGATTTATGCTCAGATTCAGGGATCTAGTCTTTATAAGGGTCACCTTTACCTTACACCGCTTGACCCAAAGAAATGGGAAAAAATAAAGGCGGAATGTTCTGGGAAAATCGATTCCATGATCGAACTTTTACAGGGAAAATTTTCCTCCTCCGTGATGGAGGTAATCACACGGAATGAGGGGGGACTTTTTCCTAAACCGGATGAAATTAAAATGAATTGCTCATGCCCAGATTCGGCAGAGTTATGTAAACATTTGGCCGCCGTTTTTTACGGAGTCGGTGCCCGCCTGGATTTACGGCCAGAGCTTCTTTTTGTGCTACGAGGAGTTGATCCCTCAGAATTGATCTCGGCGGCGGCGAAAGGTACTTCTGTCACCCAAAAGGGTGCGGCGAGCTTGGATTCTAATCTTGCTGAAATTTTTGGGATTGAAATCGTACAAGAGGAAAAGAGAATTCCGTCGAAGCTGGTTAAGTCACTTGCGAAAATGGGATCCCCAAAAAAAACAGCTCTTCAGAAAAAAATGGTTATTAAAAAAATAGATTCTAAACTACGGATTCAAGTGAAAAAGAAGTCAAAAACCGCTAAACGGAAACTGACTCGGACTCGGTAAAAATGGAAGATTATGGGTAAAAAAGAATTAAAAGAGCTGGTTTATTTTGGTAAGCCCGGAAGCTTTACTCATCTCGTTGCCAAACGAATCGGGGGATCTAAAACACTGATCCCCAAAGATACGATTGCTCAAGTGATCGATTATGTTCAGAAGGATTCGACTCGCGAGGCGGTGGTTCCGATTGAAAACTCCTCTGGGGGGATGATTTTAGATACGATCGATGAACTGGTGCGTTTGAATAACCAGCTCGTCATTCAGGAGGAGTATTCTTTAAACGTAAAGCTTCACCTGATGATGAAGAATTCCGGTAAAATTACTAAAATTTATTCCCATTTTGTTCCCTTTCATCATTGTAACCAATGGTTGAAGAGTCACTTCCCTGAAGCAGAGCGGATTGTGGTCAATAGTACCTCCGAAGCGGCACAGTTGGCCTCGGTGGAGAAGGGGGCGGCGGCAATTGCTCAACTTTCCTCTTCCAAAGAGTATCAGCTTAAAATCCTCCATCGTAATGTCGGGGATCATCCCAAGAACATCACGCAGTTTTATCATTTGAGTCACCGGAATGAAACCCCTCTAAAAGCTCAAGAGACCAGCTTAGCGGTGGTGCTTCAAAATAAGACCGGCAGTTTGTATGATCTTCTCTCTGTTTTTGCCAAGCATCGGGTGAATTTAAAGCGCATCATGTCCCGTCCGATGCCAGGGCATGTGAATCACTATGTCTTCTTCTTAAGCGTTGAGGCCCCGATGCACGATCCCTCGATGATTAAGTCAATAAAGGCGATCGAAAAGCTCGCACCGAGTTTAAAGATCCTCGGATCTTATCCGGTTCATCCGGCTTTTAATTCCTAGGCAATCAAAACCATTCTTAACCACAAAAGGTTCGTAAAACGAATAACTTAAGCCACTGGAGGTGCTCGTAATTTTGGCGCTGCGGGAGACACTCCCCTGCCTTTTAAATGGATTCAACCTTACTGTTGTTGTGCCGCTTGGTGTTGCGGTGGACGATTCGATTCTTCAATCGGAATCTTGACCGGATTCTTTTGACAGAAATAGGTTTCAGAGATGCTTTCGTGGAGATCGTTGAGGATTTGTTGGAATTCGTCAGAGGTTTTGTGAAGTCCTTGATTCCAATAGTCCTCAATGATACTAAATCGGAGATGGGCGAGGGCTCTTCCACTGATCTTTTCCGCTTCGTTCGAGAAGGTTCCCATGCGAACCCCAGAAATAATTCTGAGATTGTGATCGATTTGTTGAATCGAATAGAGGAAGGAGCGGGGAAAGGTGTCACTAAGAATAAGAAATTTTGCGACCAAAATCGGGGTGACCTCGGCCAGATGTTTTTGTTGATAGGCCTGTTTCGCACTACAGCTTCGGAGGACCCCCCCCCATTGGATTAAGGGGTTGGTTTTTCCGACAAGATGAAATTTATCATCGAGAACCCGGGTCGCAAAATCGGCCCGTTCAAGGAACTTTCCGACTCGGAAAAAGTCCCATCCCTCCTCGTGAAGCATGGTGTTGTTACTTAATCCATCAAAGAGAATAGAGCTTTCTTTTATTTGATCGAGAAAGGCATAAAGATCCCGTTGAAAAAACTGTCTTGCCCCCTTACTCCAAAGCCAGAGATAGGTTCGATTAATATGTTCCCACATCTCTGTGGAGATTTGCTCTCTGACCGCCCGTGCGTTTTCTCTTCCGGCTTTTAAACAGGAGCAGAGTGAGCTGGGATTCTCTTGATCAAAAATGAGATATTCGGTGATGTTCTCAACCGTCGGGGGGATCCCTTTTTTGCGGAAGTTGCCTTGAATATTAAGGGAGGTAATGAGAGGCCCCCAATTCTCACGTACCGACTCAGAAGATTTGAGATCGAGATCAATTAAAATTTGATGGTTCGCCGCAATCAGTCGGGCGATACACTCCGCCCGTTCGATATAACGACTCATCCAATACAGAGATTCAGCAACGCGACTTAACATAACTTTATTCGTTCCCTTCGAGGACCCAGGTGTCTTTGCTTCCTCCCCCTTGAGAGGAGTTCACGACGAGAGATCCTTTTTTCAAGGCCACTCGACTGAGGGCCCCTGGAATAATACTGATCTTTTCTCCGTAAAGCACATAGGGACGTAGATCGATATGTCGTCCTTCGAATTGACCATCAAAATAGGTGGGATGCCGCGAGAGGGCTAAAGTCGGTTGCGCAACATAATTTCGGGGATTAGCCTTCACTAATTTGCGGAACTTATCGATTTCCGCCTTCGTCGAGGCCGGCCCAACGAGCATTCCGTAGCCCCCTGATTCATTCGCCGCCTTGACGACCAGTTTCGGCATATTCTGGATCACATAATCCATTTCAGAAGGGATTGAGGGTAGATAGGTCGGAACATTCGGAAGAATCGGCTCTTGGTCTAAATAATATTTAATCATTTTTGGAACAAAGGCGTAGATCACTTTATCATCAGCGACCCCCGTTCCGATCGAATTCGCGAGGCTGACATTCCCCGCACGATAGGCATTGACCAGACCGGGGACTCCCAGCATGGAGTCCTTACGGAAAACGGTTGGATCAAGGAAATCATCATCAATCCGGCGATAGATGACATCGACCGGTTTTAATCCCTTAGTGGTTCTCGTATAAACATGGTCTCCTTGAACCACAAGATCACGGCCTTCGACGAGCTCGATTCCCATTTGGCGAGCGAGAAAGGAGTGTTCAAAATAGGCACTATTATAAATCCCAGGGGTTAAAAGAACAATATTAGGATGGGGATTGCCTCGTGGAGTGATATAATGGAGGAGGGAGAGAAGCTCTTGAGGGTAATGCTCCACAGGACGAACTCCATATTTTTCAAACAAAGAGGGGAAAACACGGCGCAGGGCCTGTCTATTCTCTAAAACATAGGAGACCCCGCTGGGGCATCTTCCGTTATCTTCGAGCACCATATATTGGCCTGAGCCATCCCGGACGATGTCGGAGCCACAGATATGGATGTAGATGTTTTTAGGAACATTGAATCCGATAAACTCTTTCCGGTAATGGGCGGCGGCTTCGATGTAATGACGAGGGATAATCCCATCTTTAATGATCTGTTGCTGGTGATAAAGATCGTGAAGAAAAAGATTGAGCGCCGTAATCCGTTGAACGAGGCCCGCTTCGATCAGTTTCCATTCATTGGCAGGAATGATGCGTGGAACGAGGTCGAACGGAAAAATACGTTCGGTTCCTTGATTGTCGTTATAAACGGTGAAGGTGATTCCCTGATGAAGAAAAGAGGTGTCGGCCATTTGACGACGTTGATCGAAAGAATCGACCGATTGACGTTGTAAACGTTCGGAGATCCGACGATACCAAGGCCTGACCTTATTTTTTGAATCGATCATTTCATCGTAAAAATGGTCGAGTTCGTAGGAATTGAAATTTAATTTCGCTTCAGGAGCAACAGAAGTAACGGAGGGAGTGGACTTGGATTTCGGAGGGAGACCTGATTTTGTGGCCATAGCTTCTTTCATTTTACTTATTTTAGTTTGGAAAGCAATTGATATGCCAATTATTATAAAACTAATTTCTTGGATCAGATAAAAGGCTCGGCCCCCTCTTTAGGTGGGATAGGCGTCAACGTCATGGTAACACTAAAACAAAATTAAACCACGAATGGACACGAATTTAGGATAGCCTGATCGCTGGATAGCTAAATAGCCTGATAGCTTAAATTCATTTAAAATGCAGGGGAGTGTCTCGCGCGGAGACGCAGAGACGCAGAGAAAGAGAGGTGAATCGGTATATGGGGGGAGGTGAAATACGGGATAGTCGGAGCGAATCCAAACAAATAAGAAAAACTCTCTGCGTCTCAGCGTCTCTGCGCGAGGCACTCCCCTGTTTTGAATGCCTTCCGCAGGTCCGCCGACTTGTTCGCTGTAGTCCCGCAGCGCGGGACGAAGGAGAAAGCCTTGGCGAAGGTGGATCAATCCGTGTCCATCCGCGGTTTAAATGCCTTTAATTTGCGTCAATTAGCGAAGATCAGTGGTTCTAAATTCTGTGAACTTCCGTGTGTTCTGTGGTTGAAAATGCCTTTAACTGCCGAACTCAAACTTTATCGTTAAGAAAGTCGCGGTTCGTTCGTTGTATCCTGTATGCATCAAATCCGAAGGCCTCATTGGACGGAGCGTTTTCAAAAATCCCCCTATTTTTTAGGAGCCTTTCTTTTTCATCTCATTATGGGCGGTTTTCTTGCCGTTTATATCGTTTTACCTGCCCCGAAGGTCCGTGAGCCAGATCCGATCGCGATTATTTTGCCTATTTTCTCTCCGATTTCTGAGCCTCCCCGAGAGGAGCCTTTTTCTGGAGAAAAGAGTGAGGAATCAGGCCTCCCCTCGGTTTCGCCCGCAACCATTCCGATCCCTCATCATTTAGAGATGGAGAAAGAGATCATGAGAGTCGACCGCGTAAGCGCAGAGCCTTGGGTCGTTGTAAAAGGAGAGATCTCCTCGAATTCGATTGAATCGATCTCCGCGGAAGTTCAACAAAAGAGCTCTGATCTGTCTAAACAAGGAGAGTTAAAGAACAACCAAGACCGAAAAAATTTTATTCAGCAATGGTATCAAGAGTCAGAACGGAACTCCTCTCAACGGGTAGCCACATTTACGATTTATGTTGGCAAGGTTTCTGGATTAAACTCTCGAGGGTTGATCTTGAACGAAAACGGGGTTGAGGGGGGGCCAATGGCAAATTTAGTTGCGGCGACGGAGAGTTGGGGTCGTCAGACAATGAAGCCGAAATTGAGTTCGAAATTGATCGACTTAGCCGATGAGAGTTTAATGGATAAAGCCCCTCCCTTTATTTTTTTGAGTGGTAGCAAAGATTTTACATTAACCGAAAAAGAGGTTCTCAATATTCGAGAATATCTCCGTGTCGGAGGGGCAATCTGGGCCGATAATGGATTGGCAGGGATCGGCTCTCGATTTGATATCGCCTTTCGTCGGGAGATGAAACGGGTCGTCGGAGAGGTCGAGTTTGAGGTACTTCCCATTGAACACCCTCTTTTTCAAGGGCCTAAGGCGCTTTTGCAGATCACCTCGATTCCCGAAGGGATGAACTATCGCCACGATCCGATTGAAATCGTGAAGGTCGGGGGTGAAATTGGGATTATTTATACCCCCAATAATTATACCGATATGATGCGGATGGTTTTTCAATCCCCGTTGAAGTTTAAGGGAAACGAACCGGTGATTTATAGCTCCCATGAGGCTGAGCTACGACAAAAACCGACAACCCCCATGGGATTGTGGCTAGGGAGAGAGAGTTATTTTAGAAACTTTGAGCCGGAGAGTTGTGAACAGGTTTTTCGCGTTGGGGTTAATCTGATCTTTCATCTTTTAAGTCGCTGGCAAGATCGACTCGGTTAATTTTGGGTCTTGCTTGCGGATGAGATTGATCTAGTTTTCGTCTACTTAAAGTGAATATTACTGATACTACCGCATTAAAGTCAATTGGACGTCAGATGAAGGAGGCTCGCCTTAGCAAAGGCTGGACTCCTGAAGCTGCGGCTAAGATTACTAAAATTAAAGTCGATCGTCTCCATGAGATTGAGCGAGATGATTTTTCTAAGCTCCCCGGAGTGGCCTACACCCGTGGACTGGTCCGGGTTTATGCCCGAGAGTTGGGATTGGATGAGCGACGGATTTTGGATCGTTTGGATCAAATTGTGAGTATGGAGCTTGGCGAGGGCTATGTCGTTGCACCTCCTGTGGAGTATCTCCCTCAAGAGGTTCATTATACCCAGCAAGTTTCCACTCGTCGTGTCGGATCCTATGTGATCTATGCGGTTCTCTTTGTTTTTGGGATTGCGACCCTCTCTTGGGTGGTCAAACGGGGAGGGGATTGGATCGAAAAATCAAAACGAAATCCGGTCATCACGACTCAAGTGATTTCTGATCGGACAGTTGCAAAGGCGGTTCCGGCCTCAGCAGGGGTTACGGTAATGCCCGCAAAGCCGGTAGCACCAGTGGCTAAAGCCGTTAAGGAATCGGAAATTTCTGAGGTGAAAGAGGAAAAGCCGGTAGATGTTAAAAAAGAGGTGAAGCTTCAAAAATTGGCGCTTTATGCTCGCGAGGAGTGTTGGGTCTCGCTGAGGGTCACTAAAGAGGGAGAGACCAAATTGGCTTTTAAAGATATTATTCCTGCAGGGGAAACTCGGGAGTTTGAAGGAGAGCGTTTTGGGATTCGGTTAAGCGTTCCCGCTGCGATCGATATTATTTATAATGATAAAAATGCGGGGCCTTATAGCGATTCTCGGACTCCATCTGATGAATTTTATATTCCACATCCCTAATTAAAGAGAAAAACGATGATTAAAGTTGGATTAGTTTCATTAGGCTGTGCAAAAAACCTTGTCGATTCAGAGATTATGGTAGGTCATCTCCTCAAGTCCGGAATGATGTTGACGGCCGATGCCCAAGAGGCGGATGTCTTGATTGTGAATACCTGCTCCTTTATCGATGCGGCAAAAGAGGAGAGTATCGAGGCGATTTTTGAAGTGAATCAAAGCCGGGGATTGCGTAAGCGAAAAACCGGCCAGAAGCTGATCGTTGCCGGTTGTATGGCTCAACGATTTGCCGGGGAGCTTCAAAAATCGATGCCTGAAGTCGATGCCTTCATTGGTCTCGATCAAGTCACGCAGGTCGCTCCGATCATCGAATCGCTTTATGCAAAGGATCGCGCGGCCGGCTCCGTAAACTTGGTGAGTGGTCGTTCCGTTTATATTCCCGACTATGATACCCCCCGTTTTCGTCTGACGCCAAAGCATTATGCCTACGTAAAAATTGCCGAGGGGTGTAATCATCCTTGTAGTTTTTGTGTGATTCCTCAAATGAGAGGAAAACATCGAAGCCGTACGATTGATTCCGTGGTTCGCGAAGTGACACAACTTGTTTCCGAGGGGGTCAAAGAGATTAATCTGATTTCTCAAGATACGACCTATTTCGGAATGGATCGTTGGGAGCAAAAAGCGGGGCCCCGTCAACAAGTGGACTCGACACGCGGTGAAACGCTTTGCGACTTAATTCAAGCGATGGATCAAATTCAGGGAGAGTTCTGGATTCGAATTCTTTATACCCATCCGGCTCATTGGAGCGATGAACTCATTCAGGCGATTGCAAAAAGTAAGCACGTGATTCCTTATATCGATATGCCGTTACAGCATATCTCCGAGAATATGTTAGGACTCATGCGCCGTGAGACATCACGCGAACATATCGAGAAATTGATTGAGCGGATGCGGGCCGGAATCCCCGGACTTGTTTTAAGAACGACCTTTATTGTTGGATTTCCGGGAGAAACGGAAGAGGATTTCAATACGCTGCTTGATTTTATCAATCGAGTCAAATTTGAGCGCTTGGGAGTTTTTGAATACTCTCAGGAAGAGGGAAGTCGTGCAGCAAAGATGGAGGATCAGTTGACGCCAAAGGTGAAGAAACAGCGCTGGAAAAAGGCGATGGCACTCCAACAAAAACTCTCCTTTCAAATGGCGGAATCAAAAATCGATTCAGAGATCTTAGTCGTCGTCGAAAAAGAGGGCTTAGCCCGCTCCATCGCCGATGCTCCTGAGGTCGATGCTCATATTTATGTCGATCCGAATTTGCCGGTAGGAACTTTCCAAAAAGTAAAAATTATTGCCTCGCACGAATACGATTTAATGGCGGAGGGATCAGGAGTGACCCCTGTCGAATCCCGTGAACTTCGTAATCCCCAATAAGGAATCAAGAATTTATGGAGATTCCCTCTTCTGAGCCAAGAAAGGATGACCGAAGAGGTGGAAATATTTGGAATCTGCCAAATCAAATCACACTCGCTCGAATCGGACTTTCTTTCATTTATATCTTCCTTCAGAGCTCTGGACTTCAAGAGCGCTCGGTTTGGGTTCATACGGTCACCTTGATTATTTTTATTGTCGCAGGGATCTCTGATTGGCTCGATGGTTATTTAGCACGAAAAATGAATCTTTTGAGTGATTTTGGACGTCTCTTCGATCCGTTGGCCGATAAAATTTTAATCTGCGCAGCCTTAATCGGATTGATGGGACATCATTTGATTCCGTATTGGATTGTGGTCCTCGTGATCTCAAGAGAGTTTTTAATCACCGGACTGAGACTCGTGGCATTGCAACAAGGTCAAGTTTTAGCTGCTGAAAAAGCAGGAAAACATAAGACCGTTTCTCAGATTGTGACGATTATTGTCGGACTCTTATTTTTGACCCTTCAAGAATGGCACCGTCGAGAAGAGGTGAGTTTTGCGATGAGATTTCTCGAGAGCATTCAGCCTTGGCTCAATTTTTGGACTTTTCTTGTGAGTATTGGATCGGGAGTTTACTACTTATGGAAAAACCGGAAGCTTTTGGAATGAGTGGTTTCCCAGCATTTAAAGAGTGGAAAGCAATCGTTGAAGGAATGGGACAAGGAGCCCAATCGATCATTTTAAGAAAGGGGGGGATTTCAGAGGAGAGCGGAACCTTTCAAGCCAAGCACCCACGGTTTTGGTTGCTGCCTACGGAATTTCATCAACAACTCGAACGATCTAAACCGGAGGCGAAAAAATATTTTGAGCCGACTCCCTCCCTGATTCAGCAGGTAGCGATTCACTATTGGGCGGAGTCTCTCCATGTCACCTATTTAAATGATTGGGAGAAAGTTCATTCGTTAGATTCTTTTCATCTCTTAAAAGAGGAGATTTTAAAAGAGCGTTTTGAGTATGGAGAGAGCCTCGGACTTCATTTATTATTCGTTCGTGTTTATCGTTTAAGTCAGCCGGTGGTCATCCCTTGGTTGTCCTCTTATGACGGCTGTAAATCCTGGGTTGATTTAGAATCGGCTCCTGATTTTGAAAAATCGACTCCGGTGATCCCGGATGCGGCCTTTGAAAAGATTTCCAAAAATATTTTTGTTTTACTCGGAAGTTGAGATTCGGCTACTCTTAAAAATTATGGCAACGAAATTCATTATGGTGGGGGCTAAGGGTCGAATGGGGCAGGCAATTCTCAGTTTAGCAAAAGAAAGCCCTGATTATCAGGTTTTTGCTCAAGTAGACAAAGAGGATAATTTAGCTGCCGTCATTCAGGGCACTGATTCCGTGATTGAGTTTAGTCATCATTCGGTAACTCCGATGATTGCCGAGATTTGTCTTCAACATCAGAAGCCGCTGGTGATCGGAACGACGGGACACAGTCAAACGGCTTTAAAGATCATTCAGGATTGTGCTCAAAAAATACCGGTTGTTTTTGCTCCGAACTTTTCAATTGGCGTCAATCTTTTGTTCTATTTAACTCGGAAAGCGGCAGAAATCTTAGGTGAAGATTATGACCAAGAGGTCGTCGAGATGCATCACCGTTTGAAATTAGATGCTCCGAGTGGAACCGGAAAACGGCTGGCTGAAATTTTAGCCGAGGTCAAAAAGAAGAATCTCGATGAGATCGCCAAGCATGGTCGCGTCGGAATTATCGGAGAAAGAACCGCCCAAGAGATTGGAGTCCATGCGCTTCGAGGCGGGGATGTTGTCGGTGATCATACGGTTCATTTTGCGACGATGGGCGAGCGCCTTGAGTTGACCCATCGGGCATCGAGCCGAGATACCTTTGCCTCTGGAGCCCTGCGGGCCGCTCATTGGGTCTTGAGTCAAAAACCGGGACTTTATTCAATGCAAGATGTTTTAGGGTTAAAATAACGGGAAGGATGAAGCGGGCAAACGAATCCACTCTCTCTGTTTTAGCGATTGTTGCCCTGGGCTCTAATTTGGGAGATCGGGGTCAGTTGATACAACAGGGATTCGATTTTTTGCGGACCGGATTTGCCGAGCAAGAAACCTTTCGAACTTCGACGATTTGGGAGACCAAACCAGTCGATTGTCCTCCTGATTCTCCCTTATTTTTAAATGCGGTAACTGTTTTTGAAACGAAACACTCTCTGCGATCTCTATTTGACCAGTGTCAAAATTTTGAGAGAGAGATGGGACGAGTTCCGATTCGAGCGGTCAATGATCCCCGTCCTTTGGATCTCGATTTGATTCTCTTTGGCGATCTAGTGATTTCGACCTCAGATCTCATCCTCCCCCATCCTCGGGCTACGCAGAGGGGGTTCGTTCTCGGGCCGCTTGCAGAGCTTCTTCCTGAACTCCTCTTGCCTGGTGAAAAGAAATCGGTCAGAGTTTTGTTTGATGAACTCCAAGATCGAGTGGATTAAAAAGCAGAAGGGAAAGTCGCTTCCGGTTTTGACCGCGACCGATTATCCGATGGCGCGGCTTTTAGATGAAGCCGGGATTCCCGTTCTTTTAGTCGGTGATTCCTTGGGAATGGTTGCTTTAGGCTATCCCGACACGACTCATGTGACGATGGAAGATATGCTCCATCATACCCGCGCGGTCATGCGCGCCACCCCCCATGCAGCGGTGGTTGTCGATCTGCCTTTTCAATCCTATGCAACTTCAGCTCAGGCGCTTTTAAATGCCAAAAAAATAATGAACCTCGGCGTTGATGCCGTGAAAGTCGAGGGGGCCTGTTTGGAGGTGATTCGAGCCTTAATCCAAGAGGAGATCCCGGTGATGGGACATCTCGGAATGTTGCCCCAAAGTATTCAAGAGGAGGGGGGATATAAAATAAAAGGGAAGTCAGAAAAAGAGCGAGAGCAGATTTTAAGGGAGGCGCAGGAACTTCAGGCCTGTGGGGTCTTTGCGATTGTCCTTGAATTAGTCCTCCCCGAAGTTGCGGAGGCGGTGACTCAACAGATTTCGATTCCAACGATCGGGATTGGGGCTGGAAATGGTTGTGACGGACAGATATTAGTGACTCACGATCTGATCGGTTTTTTCCCTTGGTTCCAACCGAAACATCTTACTCCCTTTGCCGCCGTTGGGGAATCGATTTCAAAAGCAGCGAAACGCTACCTCATTAGCCAGGATAAAAACGAGCTCTGATCTCGATGAGGCAGAAATCATTTTTATCGAGTTTTTTTCCTTTTTTGGTGATACGAAGTAGCCCCCAAATCGTCGCAAACCGTTGATACTGCAAACTTTTATTTCAGTTTCGAGGACTTCAACGAAGGTCGCTTTGGTGATTATTTTAATTCATAAGTATCTGTCGTTGAGCTACTTGCTGTTTAGTTGGAATGTTAATAAAAATAATTTGAACGAAATGAGAGGAGGAGATGTCTAACTCTTCATAAGACATTTTGTTCCTCCTAAGTTGTTGAGGGCGATCCGGTGGGGCGGATCGCCCTCTGTTTTTTTACCCCTCTTTCATAGAAGTTCTTTAATTTAAAACCATTTTCACACCAAGCCACGAAAACACTAAGAAATTCAATGGTGATTAAAATTCGCATTGCACCAAGAGCGGATTTTGTTAGCTAGAATAGCATATGAGCGTAGCAGATTTGCGGGGAATTTTAACTTATGTCCCTCGGTTCCGAGAAAAGATTTTTGTCGTCGCTATGGATGGCTCAATTATCGCTCATGAAAATTTTCCGAATATCCTCCTCGATCTTGCTGTTTTAAGAAGTCTGAACATCCACCTGGTTCTGGTTCATGGCGCTGGTCATCAAGTTAAAGAGCTTGCCCAAAAGACGGGAGTCACGATTTCAAATCATCATGGAATTGGAGTGACGGATGAGGAGACCTTAAATGTCTCCATGACCGCAGCAAATCGAGTTACGCATGAAATTCTCGAAGGACTTTCCTCCTCGGATATACGAGCCTGTTGTACCAATGCGGTGATCGCCCATCCTTACGGAATCGTTCAAGGAGTGAATCATCAATATACCGGGCGCGTGGAGCGAGTCGATGTGGGGTTTCTTCATCAGCTTTTAGAGAAAGATATTGTCCCGGTGATTCCTCCTTTGGGCTTTGATGGGGATGGAAAGACCTACCGGGTCAATTCCGATGGGGTTGCGCAAAAGGTCGCCGAGGTTTTAAAGGCGAATAAATTGATTTATATCAGTGAGTACGCAGGGATTTCGAATGGAAAGAAGCTCATGCAACTCTCGGTCTCTGAGGCAGAAGATTATCTGAAGAAAAAACGATCGGAACTCCCGTTAGAGTTGGCGCTGAAGTTTGAGCATTGTGTGAAGGCCTGTATGAACGGGGTCAGTCGATCTCATTTGATTGATGGTCGTATCGATGAAGCATTACTTTCGGAGGTCTTCTCTGCCGAAGGGGTGGGGACGATGATTTATGCCAACGAATATCAAGCGATTCGACAAGCCAAGAAGAAAGATGTTCGTGCGATTCAAACCTTGATCCGAAACTCGGTTCAAGCGGAGGAATTAGTCAAGCGAACAAGACAAAGCATTCTCGCTCAGATCGATGACTACTATGTTTTCGAAACCGATCGAACTATTGTCGGGTGTGTGGCGATTCATACCTATCCTGAGCAACAGGTCGGAGAGATGGCCTGTCTCTTTGTTTCATCGAACAATGAAAATCAAGGGATCGGTGGCAAACTGATGCGGTTCTTAGATACGTTGGCACGGGAAAAAGGATTGAAAGCGCTCTTTGCTCTTTCGACACAGGCCTTTAATTATTTCTCCCAAAAGGGGGGATTCAAAGAGGTACCTTCCGATTATCTCCCTGCGATCCGTCGTGAGAAATTCGATCAAAGTGGTCGAAACTCCAAGATTTTGTGGAAAGAGATTCAACCGTAGTGAACGACTCCCTTCCTCCCCCCATTCCCAAACCCTCTGAGACCCACTATTGGATTCGAGGAGAGGACCGTGATGAGTACGGCCCCGTTACGTTAGCGGAGCTTAAAGAATGGGTGGCAGAGGATCGTGCTGGAAATGGAACGTGGGTTCGTAAAGAGGTGGGGGATTGGTCAATCTGGGAGTCCTATCCGGAACTTTTGGAGCTTTCCTCTACAGAGGAGTTTCTTCAAGCGACTTTTATCTCCCGTTTCCTCGCTTTTCTCATCGATTATCTCTTGCTCGTATTGGCGATTTCGATCGCGATCATTGTTGCTTGGGGGGATTTCGATATTTTTCAACAACAGGTCACCTCTTTTGAGGAGATGTTAACGCGATTTCAAAATCCGGTTTTCGCCGAAATGAGTCTCTATATGAAGCTGATTATGGAGGGGGCTCATGTCCTTTATTTTGGTTGGTTTTTAGGACGCCCCTTTCAGACCTTAGGAAAGAAGATCATGGGAATTCGAGTCGTTGATGCTGAGGGAAGAGCACTGAATCGTCGTCGGGGATGGATGAGGGCCGTCGCTTCCGTGATTTCGTTGCAGTTTTTCTGGGTTGGATACTGGATCGCCATCTTTAATCCAGGCCTACGCTCCCTGCATGACTGGCTCGTTCAAACGAGAGTGGTGAAAGGGACTCCCCCGGAGGAAAAAGAGGAAAATGAGACCGATTAAAAATATTATCTTGGATTGGTCCGGAACTCTCGTTGATGACTTTAAGCCGGTACTCGAAGCGACCAACGAGATTTTTAAGCAATACGGAAAACCGGAGATGTCGGAAAGTGAGTTTCGTGAGAAATTCTTTCTTCCTTTTCCCGATTTTTATAAGATCTATCTCCCTGAAGCGACGATGGTGGAACTCGACCACCATTATCATACCTCCTTTAAACTTCTCCAAGAGAATATCGAACTGCTACCTCATGCACTCGATTTTCTAAATTACTGTCGCGATCAAAAACACCAACTCTTTATTCTGAGTACGATTCATAAGGAACATTGGGCGGTTCAAAGCGTTCGGTTGGGAATCAATCAGTTCTTTAAGCAGGCCTATGTTCAGGCACTTGATAAGCGGAAGACGATCTTACATCTTCTTGCAGAACATGATCTTGATCCCCACGAGACGATGTTTGTCGGCGATATGATGCACGATATCGAAACCGCCAAGCATGGTGGGGTTGCAGGATGCGCAGTGTTGACGGGGTACGACTCGTTAGAGAAGTTGAAATCGGTCAGCCCTGATTTAATGTTCCGTCATATCGGTCATGTAAAAAACTATTTAGAGCGCCATCAAAGTGATCTCGCAACCGCATTTCCCATTGCCACCGTCGGAGCGTTGATCATTAATAAAATGGATCAACTCTTGATGGTTAAAACCCATAAGTGGAGCAATAAGTGGGGGATTCCCGGGGGAAAGATTAAATACGAAGAAAGCTCAGAGGCGGCCCTTCATCGCGAGGCCCTCGAAGAGACAGGACTTCGATTGAAAACCGTTCGCTTTGCAATGGTTCAAGATTGCATTCGCTCCACAGAATTTTATAAAAAATCTCATTTCCTTCTCTTGAATTATATCGCGTGGACGGATGATCTTGAGGTTACCTTAAACGATGAGGCGGAGGAGGAACGATGGGTCTCTTGGAAGGAGTTAGAGGGAATGGACCTCAATGTTCCGACAAAGATTTTGCTCGATCACGTAAAAGCTCATCCGGAACTGCTCAAGGCTTAACGGGATGAAAACCGATCGACTGCTCATCAAAGATCTCGAAGTATGGACGAAGATCGGTGTCCCGGATCAGGAAAGAAAGAGGGCGCAACGACTGCTCATTACCATCGATGCCCAGATTCCGAAGGTCACCAAGGCTGCAAAAACCGATTCGATTGAAAAAACCGTCGACTATTTTTCGATCTATCAAGGAGTTCATCGGATCGCCAAACAAAAGTCACGTCGCCTTCTCGAAACCTTAGCGGAAGAATGCGCCGACTTTCTCTTAAAGGAATTTCCGGTTCCGGAAGTGACAATCACCGTGAAGAAATTTATCTTCAAAGATACCGATTACGTCGCCATCGAGATTCATCGAAAGAGCCGTGAATTATGAGTAGTACGCGGAAATCAGCGGTAGTGGTCTCGATCGCAGTGATGGCATCGCGAGTTTTGGGTCTCGTTCGTGAAGTGGTCTTTGCCTCTCTTTTTGGGGCGGGGAAATTTTATGATGCTTATTTAGGGGCCTTTCGAATTCCTAATCTTTTCCGAGATCTTTTTGCAGAAGGAGCGTTGTCCACTGCCTTTACGACAGTTTTCACAAAAAAACTGGAGAAGGAGGGGGAGGAGGAGGCTTGGTATTTAGCGAATCTTGTTCTCACTCTTCTCTTGATCGGAATGGGAATTCTTTGTCTTTGGGGGATCATTTTTTCACCGTGGATTGTCTCGGTGACGAATCCAGGATTTCAAAATGTCGCCGGTAAGTTTGAGCTTACCGTTCAGCTCACTCAGATCTTATTTCCCTTTATCGGTTTTGTCTCTGTGGCGGCTTTGGTGATGGGAATGTTAAATGCAAAACATATTTTCGGAATTCCGGCCTCCGCCTCGAGTGCTTTTAACTTCGTCTCGATTATCGCCGGAGTGCTTTTTGCCTATCTCTTTGAACCTCAAGCGAATCTCTTAAAGCCTCATTTTACGGAGAGGGGTTTGATGGGGGTTGCTTTTGGGGTTTTACTCGGGGGATTGGCACAACTCCTGATTCAGCTTCCGACGCTATGGAGAGTTGGATTTCGATTTCGATTTTGTTGGAATTTGAATCACCGGGGATTACGTGAGGTTTTTCTTTTAATGATTCCGAGTGTGATTGCCGGTTCTGCGGTTCAAGTGAATGTCATGGTGAATGGAATTTTTTCCTCCCATATTGATGGAGGACTTTCTTGGCTTAACTGTGCCTTTCGACTGATTCAATTTCCGATCGGTGTTTTTGGGGTAGCGATTGCGACAGCGACCTTGCCGGCAGTGGCTCGGCAACAGGCTCAAAATGATCTGGTTGCCTTTGGGGAGACCTTGCGGGAGTCGCTGCGATTTATGTTTTTTTTGACTATCCCAGCTGCGATGGGGCTCGCCGTATTTGCTCCGCAGATCATCCAGTTGATTTATGAGCACGGACAATTTGATGCAGAGGATACGCGACAAACTGCATGGGCTCTTCAGGCCTATACCTTAGGACTTGTCGGATATTCCGGAATCAAGGTTTTAACTCCCTGTTTTTACGCCTTAAATTTACCCAAAATCCCTTTAAACATTAGTTTAATTGCGATTGTCGTGAACCTTTTCCTGAATGGAGTGACGGTTTACCTTCTTCATTTGGGTCATGTGGGGTTGGCGTTGAGTACCGGAACTTTAGCCATGTTGAATTTTTTGCAGCTTTTCTTTATCATGAGAAGGCACTTGGATCTCGGATCATTTTTATTTTGGGGGGGATATTTAACAAAGATTTTTATTGCCGCTGGGATTGCCTTAGCCTTTTCTTATTTTAGCTTATTCTTTTTAGGCTCCTTTATGGAATTAAGTGGAAGATGGATTTGGATCAATCCGATGCTTAAGATTCTCTTTCTTCTTTCGACTGCCGGAGCGATCTATTTGAGTTTAGGATGGCTTTTGAAGATAGAGGAGATGACCACCCTGGTCGGATTGATTAAACGAAAATTGGGAAAAAAGTAGAGTGAACTATCCTTTTTCAATCGTCGTGGGAATGTCTGAAAATCGGGTGATCGGGGTGAACGGAGGATTGCCGTGGCATTTGCCAGAAGATTTGAAGTGGTTTAAATCGTTGACCTCTGGGCATCTGATTGTGATGGGACGAAAAACTTACGATTCGATTGGGAGACCGCTTCCGAAGCGCCGGAATATTGTCGTTTCGCGGCAAGAGTTGAAGATTGAGGGTGTGGAGGTAGTTTCCTCGTTAGAACAGGTACCGATTCCTGAGGGGGATCAGAAAACCTTTTTAATCGGTGGGGGCGAGATTTATCGCTTGGGGTTACCGATGACCTCGGAGATTTATTTGACTCGTGTGAAACAGGTCATTGAAGGGGAGACGACCTTTTTGGAGTTTGAAAATGATTTCGAAAAAGTAGAAGTGATCCGAGATGAGCTCGATTTTTCAATTGAGCGCTGGGTGAGAAAACTATAAACCTAAATTCGGCAATCCATTTAACCACAAAAGGTTCGTAAAACGAACAACTTAAGCCACCGGAGGTGCTCGTAATTTTGGTGCAGTGGGGGATGGGGGCACAAAT
>CAMCSM010000048.1 GCA_945877805.1 Methylacidiphilum caldifontis
TTTCCGCTTCCAGCGGAGAGATCTTCTCGTTTTACGAGCCTTTTCCCCGTCCGATGAGGCACAGAGCCTGTGCCCCTCCATTTTTTATCACCATTTTGGTGATATCGTTTGCGAGGTATATCCATTCCCAATGCAAGAAATGGGTTTAATCACGAACAGACACGAATGGGTACGAATTTAAATGCATTTAAGCTATTCGGTAATTAGGCCTTCCTCAATTTCTCTGCGTCTCTGCGCGAGGCGCTCCCCGTGTCTTTTAAGGGGAGGGGAGGGTGGCTGCCATGCTAGGACTCGAACCTAGAACATTCAGATCCAGAATCTGATGTGCTACCAATTGCACCACATGGCATTATAACGGTAAATCGTCTGTTACTTTAAGGATTAGGGATACGGGGAAGGGTAAATTGGCGCTGTTGATTATCTCTAAGAATCGAGATTAGGGCTTCGTCGTTCGGTTTCGCAAGCATTGATTTTTCCGCCAATTGAGGATCATCGAGTCGGAGGGAGTCGATGAGAATGACTTCATCCCCGATTTTTAATCCTGCACGGATCGCTCGGCTATTGCTATCAAAGGCACGAATGACATAACGGGGAAGGAAGCTTTCATCGTAGAGGAATCCGAGTTTCGTGGGACAAAATCGACCGGCTTTGGCGAGAATTGCGCTGACCTGCATTTTGTCTATCGAGAGTCGAGGATTGATCGCGACGTACATTTCAGGAACTGTGGTCCCTGGGGTTGTGGGGAGGGGGGTTTGGATAAGAGTGGGGTCATCTGTTTTTTGGATTTCAACAAAATCGGCGCCGATCGAGGCCGCCTTTTTTTGTGCCTCTTTGATAAATTCTGAAAGGGAAAGCGGCTTAGAGTGAGGGGAATCGATTCGAATTTGCCCCAGATAAACGACGGAGCGGAACGGTTTTTGATGAAGAACTTGGACGAGTTGCGGATTTTTTTCAGGAGCCACTAAAGTGGGGTAGGTGGACTCGAAAGAGCTTTCAAATTTTGGGGTTGCACAAGAAATAAGAAGTGAAACGACTGTCCCAAAAATAAAAATTCGGCTCAAAGCATTCATTGAAAATCACAGTAGAGGATGGGCAATAGGAAAGTCGAATTAAAAAAAGATTGTCACATTTTTTTAAATATGCACTATTTCGCCTCCTTTCAAATAAGGGAAGATAGCTCAATGGTAGAGCAGGTGCCTTTTAAGCACTTGGTTCCGGGTTCGAGCCCCGGTCTTCCCAGTTTTTGCTTCGCAAAAACGTCCGTCGCAAAGCGACTTCATTCCCTGGGCTCGAACGCAGTTTGGATCCCTGTCATTTCCCGATTGACCTTTGTTCGGAGAATCCCTCATTTTGAGCCCATGTTGATATATCCAGCGATTGATCTTTTGGCGGGTAAAGTGGTGAGACTTGAACAGGGCAAAAAAGAGGCCTGTACGGTTTATAGTTCCGATCCCGTCGCTTTTGCAAAGCAATGGAAGGCAGAAGGGGCGCAGATTTTACATGTGGTTGATCTTGATGGTGCCTTTGAGGGGAAACCGGGAAATCTTGATTCAATTCGCTCGATTGTTCAATCGATTCAGATTCCGGTACAACTCGGGGGAGGGATGCGAACCGAGGAGAATGTCGAGAATGCCTTTAAGGCCGGAGTAAGTCGCGTCGTCATTGGAACTCGCGCGGTGGAGTCTTTGGAGTTTCTCGCGGCTCTTGTGAAGCGATGGGGAGGGGAGAAGATCGCAGTCGGGATCGATGCGAAAGAGGGGAAGGTAGCGGTGAAAGGATGGACCGAGGCCTCGACAGTTGACGTATTAGATTTAGCGCAAAAAGTGCAAGATTTAGGGGTGAAGACGGTGATTTATACCGATATTGCCACCGATGGAATGTTTACCGGGCCAAACTATCCGGCATTACAAAAGTTACAGTCTGTTTTTGTTCATGATATTATCGCTTCGGGTGGAGTTGCCACGGTCGATCATATTCGAAAGCTCCGTCAAATGGGAAATCTGCATGGAGCGATCGTCGGAAAAGCGCTTTATGACAAGAAAGTGAGCTTGGCAGAGATTCTGGCTTAAAGGCATTTAAAACCTTTGTGACCTTTGCGCCTTGGTGTGAGACACTCCCCTGTCTTTGAAATGCATTTAAGCGATTTAGCTTTTTTAGATCAGTGGTTTAAATTGAATTTATAACTTGGCGAAATTTGTATTTAACTTGGAGGTTAAACATCTCTTTCTTCGCGTCTCAGCGTCTTAGCGCGAGGCACTCCTCTGAATTCTTTTCGGGGTAGGCGGAGTTAAAGGGAATCGAGAAATCGGTATCCGACGCCACGAATCGTTTCGATGTAATCGGCGTATTTTCCCAGCTTTGACCGTAAACGACGAACGTGAGTATCGACGGTACGAGTGTCGATGGCGGCTTCATAACCCCAAACATCATTCAGAAGTCGATCGCGGCTTTGGACTCGTCCACGACGTTGCATGAGCAGGGCGAGAAGATTAAATTCAGTGGCAGTGAGTTCAAGGGGTTTCCCTTGAAGAAGAACTTCATGTCGTTCGGGATCAAGGGAGATGGGACCAATGAGAAGCTTTTCGTTGGGAGAGATTTTTTCAGTTCCGCGGCGAAGAACCGATTGAACGCGGAGGGAGAGTTCACGGGGACTAAACGGTTTCGTGACATAATCATCGGCCCCGATTTCGAGGCCGACAATCCGATCGACCTCTTCCGCTTTTGCGGTGAGAATGATAATCGGAATCGTGGCCGTTTCGGCATTTTTTTTCAAGATTTTGCAAACCTCAAGTCCCGAAATTTTGGGAATCATCAGATCGAGAATAATCAGATCCGGACGTTGATGTTGGACCTTTAATAAAGCATCGGCTCCGTTATCGACCGAGGAGATTTGATAGTCGAACGATTTGAGGTTGATTTCGATCATATCGACGACATCCGGCTCATCTTCGACAATCAAGATTCTTTTGCTGATCATGAATTTCTTAATAGCAGAGAGTTTGAGGAACGAAAGGAGGAGTTTGTTACAAATCAGCGTCGAAATTCTCAGGTTTATCTGATTAGATTTTTGCTTGAGCGACCCCTTTTGTCAGCGGTTCCTCCCACGCCGCCCGAAGCCTTCGATACGCCCGGGAGTGATTTCACATGATTTCTCGCGCAAAATCTTGCTTCCCTCGACGACACCCCAGCCTGCTGTTTTCAGCGCAGGATCAATATGCTCGGTTCTTGTTTCGGCTTCATTCATGCGTGGTAGGGGTCTGTTTGATTCGTCTCACGGGTCAGCAGACGCAGTAATCGTGGATTGATAAACAGGCGCTCTTTCCCCGCCTGCTTTTCCTCCAGCACGCCGATCCTCACGAGTTCCTTCAGGTAGGCCGATGCCGTCTGGCGCTTGGCGATCCTGCGATCCACGAGATTGCTGATGCGACAGTAGGGAAACTCAAAGACCGCATCCACCAGTTCCCGGCTGTAAATCTTGGGCAACTGTTGCCGCACATGCGTAATGCAGCCCTCCTGGAGCTGGCGGATCGCTGCGATCTTACCCGTCGTCCATAGGGCCGTCTCCGCGATCCCTTTCAAAATGAAAAGCACCCACGGTTCCCAGGCTTCATCGCGGGTCACACCCAGCAACAAGCGATAATAATCCGCCTTCCATTGAATAATGTAGCGGCTCAAATACAAGATCGGCAGGGTGAGTAGCCCCGACTGGATCATGAACAGGCTGTTCAGCACCCGCCCTGTGCGTCCGTTCCCGTCGGTGAAGGGATGGATCGCTTCAAATTGGTAATGCGCCACGGCCAGGCGGATGAGCGGGTCCAGCTCCACCTGCTCATGAAGAAATCGCTCCCAGTTCGCCAGCAGATCGCGCAGATGAGGCTCCCCGACCGGCGGTGTGTAGATGACCTCCCTGGTGCGTTCATTGGCCAGCGTCGTGCCCGGCACCTTCCGCACCGTCATCGCTGTGCCTTTGATCTTGCTGCACACCTCCTCCGCCGTGCGATTATTCATGGGGTGCTTGGTCAACGTTCTGTATCCTTCGAGCAGTGCTTGGCTGTGGCGCAGAGCTTCCTTCGTGGCCGCATCCGCACCGCTTTCGCTTTCGCGAAATTGGAAAAGCCGGTCCGCCGTGGTCACGATGTTCTCAATCTCCGAACTCGCTTGTGCTTCCAGCAGCGGCAGCGTGTTGATCAACACCCCTTGATTGGGGATCAATTGGGCTGCCTGCTTGAGTTCAGCGACGGCGGCCCGAGCCTCGATGCATTGCTTGAGAATCAACTTCGTCTCCATCTCCCCACGCGGCGGCAGCAGAGGTAGGCTGTCAAACGGCTGATCAGGACGCCATCGCCCCGTCATGTTCACATTTTTCTGAAGCTTCGACATATCGGCAGCTTATGTCGATGCCATCAACACGTCAATCTTTTATGTCGATAAAATCGAGTTTAATCGACTTGTTTAACCACCAAGGCCCTTAACCTGTATAAAAAATAGCATTTTATTATCACGTTGCTGCCGAGATGTAGAGAAAACCGATCTTTTCTATACATGAAGTGAGGCCGGATAGGTCAAGCGTAAGTCAATAAATGAGTCAAGTCGCTAAAGCTCCCCGCTAAATGCTTGATTCAGCAGCGACTTCTTCAACGCCTCCAGCTCTCAACGCAGGATCGATGATGCGTTCGGTTATTATATTTGCGTTTAAATAAGTAACATGTTGAAAATAAGGTCTTTATGTAATAATTGTATTATTTTTTTGTTTTGTTTTTAAAGAGAAATTAAGCCCAAAACGGCACATAACTCCGATAGCGGGTTGATGTTTGAGTGGGATCAGCCAACTTTATTTTTTCTGACTCAACAGTAGCGGCTATGATTTGTGAAACTGAAGTGACCTTATCCTCCTGAAGTTTGAACCGCTCCCGTAAACTTTGATTAGTCATCTTTTCATTCATGACGTAGCGAAGGCAGCAGTGTTGATAACAGGCTCGAATACGGTCGTTACGATCCATTTCATCTAATGTTTGATGAGCGAAGAGTATTGCTATTGTTCGTCGTTCCCCGACGCGAAAATCCGGTGCGGGAAGTTGAAATGCCTCAGCCTCTCGAATTACTTTATCTACACCACTCCCTTTCTCTTCGCAGATACCGAGCCGCCTTGTCCTGTTGAGAAACAACCGGAAAAAGAGAGGGTTCTTCTCGAATAAAGCCAATCAATTCATAAGGAGATTCGGGAAAGATCTGATTGTGGAGAGAGAGACGGAGGAAATATTGCCGATAAGTCGCATGATAAGTGAGGATGTTCTTTTTGATCCATAGGTTTGTGTCTTCATCAAAATAAACGAAATGTTCGCGTCCTCGCATTTGTCCTTGGGCGTTCCAACGATCTGAAAATGCCTGAAGATCGAGAAAGAGATTGTTTTTGGATGCCCATTCAAAAAGGGCTGTTTGCTCAAGAGACTTTAAACTTTGCTCGGACTGGAGGATCGGTTCTTGCCCGAGATCCTGTCGTATTGTGCCAAGGCATCTTTCAATGACCGTTTGGGCTGCTTCGAGATTTCCTCGACCAGCTCCCGGTTGCGCTTCAGATGATTTTGGGCGGCGTTCATTGATACTCCCATCAAAATGGCTCATTTTTTTGAAATTGTCAACGGAGCCTTCCGGTTTTTCAGGGGTGTTAGGAGGAGTCATAGCTTAGGCGGACTTCGGCTTCAAATGCCAATATTTTTCTCCTTCTTGAGGAGTGACGAGGGCTTTATAATGTTTGTGAATCATCGTTTTTCGACAACAGACTTGCCTTCTGCGGTCATCCATTTATTATCATACGCAATGATTCGTGGCTTTGCGATTCTCATGCACAAAGATTCCAATTATGGCAATTATTTGGCAATGAGAAAAATGGAATAATTTCCATTTTAGTCGTAAGTTGCTTATTATAAATACTTTGGTCCCGTAGCTCAGATGGATAGAGTAGGGGTTTCCTAAACCTTTGGTCGCGCGTTCGACTCGCGCCGGGACCAGTTTTTTATTTATGGCGACAACTTATAATCGGAGTTTATTTCAGATGGAATTCCTTGTAATATCCGAAAATGTCATTCACCGATGCAATTTTTGTCGATTTTGAAAATATTCGTGAGATCGATCTTCATCTGATTCAGGGCAAACCGGTAAAGGTCTTTATCTTCGTTGGAAAACGGCATTCGACGATTCCAGAGGATCTACTTCGTTCACTCACCGACTCTTTTCCTCAAGTTGAATTGATTGCGGCTCAGTGCTCCGGAAAGAATGCGCTCGATTTTATTCTCGCCTATCAAATCGGTGTCGAGTCAGTGAAAAATCCTCAGAAGATCTTCCACATTCTTTCCCGTGACCAGGGCTTTGATGCCTTAGTGCTTCATCTCGAAGCCCAAAAGATATCGGTAACCCGTCATGAGTCATTTAAAGCAATTCCGATTTTAGGGGGCATTGGCGCGATTATTGGAAAAAACAGAGAGTCCGTTCAAGAATCAAATCAAGTCACCGTTAAGGATTCCGCTCAAATTCCTTTGCGAGCGATTGAGCGAATTGAAGATATGAGGGAACGGTTCTCACGTAATCTTAGTCGCCCGAGAAGAAAGGATACGCTTTTCTCTCATATTCATATTCGTTTCGGAAAAAAACTTTCTGAAATTGAACTCCAGGAAATCGTCGATGGATTAGTCAATCGTCGAGTGATCGAAATCGATTCCGCCGGAACAGTTCATTATTATTGCTCTTAAAGGTCACCTCGCTAATTACTACAGAACAAATATTGTGCGAAGTAATTATAAAAACTGATAGTCCCTCCCTCTTGAAATCTTTCGCAAAATGGTCAACTCCGAAAGCTTTCGGAGTGGTATTCGTGAGAGACCGCAAGATAGCGACATATTTAGAATAGTCGATAATTGACCAATGGTAGGAGGAATCCCAAGTTAACCACGGATGGACTTAGAGATGAGGACTACTGAGCGATTCGTTTTTCAAGCTGAGGATCTTTAGGGATCCCCATTTCCAAAGCTTTTTTATAATGCTTACGAGAAAGCTCTTTTGAGGGAGGATTCTGCGTCGCATAGATCACGGCCAAATTAAAATGGGCATCGCCATAGCTCGGATCGAGCTCGACGGCCTTGCGGAACTCCTGTTCAGCGGCCTCTTGCCATCCTTTTTGAGAGCAAGCAATTCCTAAGAAGTTACGACTACGTGCATCATTGGGCTCTAGAGTCGTCGCCTTCGTCAAAACTTGGACCGCATCGTCATAGCGATTCATTTGATAATAAACAATTCCAAGTGAGGAGTGAGAAAAATAGTCGTTTGGATTAAGTTTGATCGCTTGCTTCAAGGCCTCTTCTGCGCCTGGAAGATCTTGCATTTGAAAACGAGTCACTCCGAGGTTCGACCAAGCATACAAACTCTCAGGATATTTATCGGCCATCTCCTTATATTTTTCAGCCGCTTCAGCAAAGCGTTTTCGTGCAAAAAGATCACTGGCCTCTTGAGCAACCGCACGAACCTCTTCGGGAACTACCGCTTTGGTTCGATAATCATAGCTATTTCCAGCCTCTTCACTGGCGCTCGTTTGACTGGTTCTTGTACTCGGAATCGTTGTCCCTTGATCGATCGTTGGCTGTGTATTGGAATCATTTTCTGGAGAATTAGAATAGCGTTGGAGAGGGGCCTTAAATCCTTGGTCTGGGGAAAGGATATCGACATTCATCGGCGTGTGTAGCATCGATAGCTCATCAGCGCTTAAAACCACTAAAGGAGAACTGAGGAGATCGATTTGCTGACGAAGCACCTCAGACTTTACCTTTAAGTTGAGCAATTCCTCTAGCGCGAGGCGTTTTGCTGAGTCACGACGTGCTTGCTCTTGAAGCTGACGATTAATAATATTTTTCAGAATCTCATTTTCTTGACGAAGTTGATCTTCATTTTTTCCAGATCCCCCATCAGCTAACTGGCGTTGGGCCGTTTCAAGTTGATTCTTTAAATCGGTTGTCGTTTGACGATAAGATTGATTCTCTTGTTCTAAGAGAGCGAGTTGATCTTGAACTTTTTTCAATTGCGTCTGGAGATTCGCAACATTCACATCGGTAGAGCTCCCAGAACGAAGAAGCTTCATCGACTCCTCGGCATGGGCAAGTTGATCTTTAAGACTATTATTATCCTTTAACAGTTGAGCCACTCGTGAATCGACAGTTCCTGATTTCACCGAGGCGAGTTCTTTCTCTGTACTTTCAAGACGAGAGCGAACTCGATTTGTTTCCTCAAGGGACTCTAAATACTTTTGTTTAAAATCATTGACCTCTTTTTCAAGGATCACAATTCGCGCCTTTAAAACGGTGGTTTCATCCATATTCCCTGCGGACTTGGATGAATCGATCTGCGGAGCTTGGGTCTGTACTGGGGGGGGGACTTCGATGACGGGATTAGGAACAACAGGAAGAGGGGCCGCAATCACGGGGGCGACAGGGGCTCTGTTTGGAGGAGGAAGGATCGGAGTTGTCTGAGCTCCAATTGGATTTGGTTTTTGTGGAGCCGTCTCTGGTTTAGCAACCATCGGCATATTACTTGACCCCAAATTGGCTAACTTATCACGGACATACTTTAACCGGAAATTCACAATCACTGGCTCCCATTGAGAATTGCTCTCCTTCAGGGATTTAAGTCGTTTTTCTACTTCCTGATACCGCGTAATCGCACTATTTTTTTGAGCCGATTTCTCTAAATTTTCTGCCTCTTGAAGTAAAAAGTAAATCTGCAAAAATTGGTCTTGTGGGGTCGGTGCTGCCTTCGCAAACACGATAAATGCCACAAATAGTGCGACTAATCGGATCATCTTACCCTGGAAATACATGTATCTGCTTATTTGACGGTTTTGCCCGTAAAAAGTCAATGGAGAAAACTCCTAATAAGTGCTTTTTTTTACGGAACATGGATATTGATCGTTCATTTTTATCGAGGAAATTAAGAAAATAACCTTATTTTTGTGACAAAAGAGTGGATCCGGTCATTTCAATTGGTTTATTTAGCCCGAGCAGTTCGATTAAAGTCGGAGCAACATCGGCTAAAATCCCCGATCTCAATTGTTTTTGATCCGCATCAGATCCGACATAGATGAATTGAACTAAATTCGTGGTATGTGCCGTATAAGGAGAGCCGTCTTCAGCAATCATTCGATCGCAATTTCCATGATCGGCAGTCACAAGCGCGCAGCCCCCTAACTCAAGAATCGTCTCGATCACTCGCTTGAGACAGGTATCCACTGTTTCAACCGCTTTGATGGCCGCAGGAATACTTCCCGTATGCCCCACCATGTCCGGATTCGCATAATTTAAAATAAGCAGATCGTAATGTTTTGATTTTAAACTAGAAATAACCAAATCGGTTAATTCTTTCGCACTCATTTCAGGCTGAAGATCGTAAGTGGCCACCTTCGGTGAAGGAACCATCTTTCGATCCTCTAGCGGATACGGCACCTCAACTCCTCCATTAAAAAAATAGGTTACATGCGGATACTTCTCCGTCTCCGCCATCCGAAGCTGACTCATTCCGGCCGCCGAAACCACCTCTCCTAAAATATTCTTCATACTCTGAGGAAGATAAAGAACGGGAACCCCATAATCGGAATGGTACTCCGTCATCGTCACAAAATTAACTTGAGGACGATAGGTGATGGGAAATCCAGAAAAATTGTGATTCAAAACCGTCTCACATAACTGCCGCGTACGATCCGCTCTAAAATTGTAAAATAAAATTCCATCTCCCTCTTGGATCAACGGTTTCTCAGTAGAGACAAAGGTCAACGGGGGAATAAATTCATCTGTTTTTTGATTTCGATACTGGGCCTCAAGCGCTTGAATCGGATCACTCCCCTGCTCTCCTTTTCCAAGAAAAAGGAGATCATAGGCCTGCTGCGTTCTCTCCCATCGCTTATCGCGATCCATGGCAAAATAGCGTCCAATCAACGTGGCAATGGTTCCAATCCCGATCTCATGAATCTCCTTTTGCAAGGTGGCGATATACTCCTTTCCTGCCGTCGGAGAGGTATCCCGTCCATCCATAAAGGAATGAATATAAACCTCTTTTATTCCGGCTTTCTTGGAGGCTTTTAATAAGGCGATCAAATGATCTAAATGAGAGTGAACCCCTCCATCAGAAAGCAATCCCCAGAGATGCAATCGCTTCCCCGAGATTTTGAGTTGTTCTAACAAAGCCGTTAAAACAGGGTTTGTAAAAAAATCCCCCTCCAAAATCGCTTTTTGAATTCGTGTTAAATCTTGATAAACCACTCTCCCCGCTCCGAGATTGAGATGGCCAACTTCACTATTCCCCATTTGTCCAACAGGCAGTCCGACATCTAACCCACTGGCACTCAAGGTCGATTGAGGATAGGTCGCATAAAGATGCTCATGAAAAGGAAGTTTAGCTAAGAGCGGAACATTCCCCTCCTTTTGAGCCGCTGAAATTCCTTGAGGACTCAACCCCCAACCATCGCGAATAATCAAAGCCACGGGTCCCTTTTTCATCTCGATCTCTTTTCTTAAATGTTAACTATTTAATTGCAGCCCAAATACGGTGAACATCATCATGGTCATCGAGAGCTTGAAGAAACTCTCCCACCTCTGCCCGTTGTTCATCGTTAAGCTCAGGAAAATTTTTCGGAAGATAGCCCATCTCACTCGTCACGACCGTCCACGCATTGGCCGTTAGCCATTGCGAAACGGTATGAATCGCCGTCCGCTCAGTGATGAATCGCGTCCCCGCAACCCCCTCAGGGATATCGTTATTTTGCTCATGGGTAAGCTCCTCAACTTCATTCGCCCCCGCCTCAATCGCCGCCGCTTCACGATCGGCATTCGGATCGGAATGATAAGCCTCCACAAGACCGACATGATCAAATAAAAACTTATTACTCCCCCCAGCTCCCAGTTGACCTTTTTTAAAAAGAACTCGAATTTCAGGAGCGGTTCGGTTGTGATTATCGGTCATCGCCTCGACAATCACCGGAACCTTATGCGGGGTATATCCTTCGAAAGTCATCGTCTCGATCGTCAGCTTCTCCTCACCTGTCCCTGATCCCTTTTTAATCGCTCGATCGATAACATCCTTCGTGATGCTCTCTTTTTTAGCTTTTTCGACGGCAGCAAACAACTGGGCGTTACAACTCATATCGGCCCCACCATGACGTGCCGCCACCATAATTTCTCGAACAAATTTACCAGTCGTTTGCGATTTTTTTAACGAAGCGACTGCCCGTTTTGCATGTAACCATTGTCGTCCCATATCAACGGTTCTAGCGACTTCCCTCAAATTCGCCAAGGTTATAAAATTCGATTTAAACCACTTATCTGCACTTATCATTTGTTTGGATTCGTTCCGGTATTTACGGAACGAATTTGCACCCCCGTTGATCCCTGTGCCAAACAATGAGACCCTGTTTTCTGATAATTCGTTTCACGAATGGTTTTCCTTAGAGATTTCTTTATTCCACTGGAAATGGGAGGAACCCTCTCCGCTAATCCGCTTCCTCAACGGAGCGATAGATCTTGGAGCTTTTCGTCAAATCTCGATAAACCGTAAACAGATAAACCTTTTCAGGATAAACCTCGCGATACTTAGTGACCTCAACTTTATCCAAAATCTCAAACCCATAACGGGTAAACATTCGCTCCCCTCGCCTCCCCTCAAAAACGACCATCTGCCCGTAAAAGGCCTTCTCCCCCTTAGAAACAAGGTAGTCGACAAAACCTTGCATCATCGCATGGGAATGCCGCAACGTTCTCGCCTCCTGAAGCAAATTAATATGAAAATGGGGAATCCCTTTCGGCGTCTTAGGCACCTCTCTCCACCCTCGCCAAATTAACCAATGGATAAATTTTCGAGAACTCTGATTGTACGGATAAGTCAGATATCGATAAAGCCCCTTCACTACTAAGATCGCATTATGATAAAGATGATATCGATCATTCTCCCGACAGCGTCGACAGCCCATTAAATATCCCTTAACGACCCCTCCCCTCTCAATAACCAAAGTCGATTCCGGCTCACAATCGGTGTAATAGCTCGTTAGATAATCAGCAAAAAGCTCCCGATCTTGAAACACCGGATCGATCGGTTTACTTAAAAAACCGGTGTCGGCACATATTTTCCGAACGGCCTCTCGATCGCTCTGCTGATAAAATCGTACCTGATAGTCCATTCTGATCCCCTCTTGCTTAACCTTTAAAATGCTGAATGGTTGCCAGCTCCTCGATCGATTGACGGTAGTGAATCCAAAGACGATCAAAGACATTCTTCCAGCCAAAATCCCGTTGCACTCTTTCGGAGGCGCATCCTCCTAAAACCGCTCGATCTTGAAGGCTCATTCTCTCGATCGCTCTTGCCAGAGATTGAGGATTGTTTTCCTGAGCCCAAAACTCCAACCCCGCCATTACCTGAGAATCCATATTCGATCCTCGAATTCCGACAACAGGGACCCCAGCCGATTGAGCCTCCAAGGTCACTAATCCAAAGGTTTCACATACCCCAGGGTGGACAAAAAGATCACAGGTTCGATAATAACGAACCAGTTCAACCGGATGATCAATATAAGACTTCCAAACTAAGGCCTGCGTTCTCTCTCGAAATTCCGGCAAATGACGTCTCAACGGACCATCGCCAACAACGATCAACCAATAGGAGGGATCTTTTTGATGGAGAATTTCAAAGGCCTTTAATAAGGTCACGATATTTTTCTCCGGAGCCAACCGCCCCACGTAAAGCAATAACTTCGCCTCCGCTGGAATCCCCCACTCCCGTCGCAGCTCCGGATCGATAGGACCTGGTCGAAAAATCTCCGTATCGACCCCCAACGGTAAGGCCGCTAAATTCTCCAAGCCCCAGCCCCGTAAAACCTGCTCAAGCCCTTGAGAGGGAACAAAGGTCCTCGAAAAATCGCTGTAAAGCCGAACGATATAATCTTGAGCATAGGCCATCGCCGCGTCTCGTACCCAAGATCCCGTGTACTTCAGAATCGTCCTCAAATAAGCATCGGGAAAATGAGAATGATAAAAACCACAAACCGGAATATGAAGCTGACGCCCGACCTTCTGACAGATCCAGGCCAAATGATACGGGTCGCCGGACTCGATTAAATCCGGATTGATCTCCCTTAAAATCGCCTCCACCCGTGGAGTATTTAAAATAATGCGATAGCGAGAGGTCTTCTCGACCTTAGGAGAACGAACGGTATAAACATGCAAACGACCCTGAGACTTGTAACCGTTCTTCTCCCCCGGAATAATTAAATAGTGCTCATCCTCTGTAAAACGCTTCACATAGAGACGTTTCTCGTTGAGAAACCGCTTAATCCCCCCGCTGCGTGGGGAATAAAACTGAGTAACATCACAGATCTTCATAGCAATCACTCATTTTTAAGTCACAGCCAAATTAATGACCCAACACAATAAAACAAGGAAAGCAGTAAATCATGAAAAATAATAAAATCCTAAAAAAATAAAAATCAGATTAGCTCTTAAATAATCCTCTTTTTGCATTCCTAGTACACCATTCATCAATCAATGAATCATCCTCTAAAGATTCAAGCTTCAACCGATAAGCAAAAAGAGCTGCTAACGGTTTTTATTTCTTTTCGCGATGAACGGTATGACGACCCATTGACGGGTTGTACTTCTTCAGTTCAATGCGGTCTTGTTGAAGCTTTTTATTCTTCGTGCCGAAGTAACGAGAAGGGGATTTCCCTTCCGGTCTTGATTCAGTACACTCTAAAATGATTTGTTCGCGGGCCATAGTCTCACTCCATTTAATTTAATTGGGTCTGCCTTCCTAGAGGAATCAGAGTAGATCGTCAACTGATAAAAAATGATTAGTCTCCATATCCATGGGGATGCTTCACATGCCAAGCCCAAGCACTCTCTACAATCGGTAAAATCCGGTTAAATTGAGGATTCCAACCTAACTCCGTATGCGCCTTATGCGCCCCCGCGACGAGGCGTGGGGGATCTCCAGGACGATTATCTTTAATCACTACCGAAAGTTTCTTCCCCGAAACCTTTTCCACCGCCTCGATCACCTGTCGAACCGAATACCCTTCGCCAGTTCCGAGATTATAATAACTGCTCGTCTCTCGTTTCAAAGCCAGCATATGAGCCGCCGCTAAATCTTTGATATGAATGAAATCACGGATACAAGTTCCATCGGGAGTCGGGTACTTATCCCCAAAAATTTCGACATTCTCTTTCTGTCCTAAGGCGACCTTAATGACATTCGGGATTAAATGACTCTCAATACGATGATCCTCTCCAAATTTCTCCGAGGCTCCTGCCGCATTAAAATAACGGAGATTCACATGAATGAGACCGTGAATTTGATCATACCATTTTAAAATCTGTTCAAACATGAGTTTGGAATGTCCATAGGGATTAATCGGCTTTTGCGGCAACCGCTCATCCATCGGAATTTTTTCAGGGATTCCATAGGTCGCACAAGTCGAGGAAAAGACAATCTTCTTCACCCCTGCATCAACCATCGCATCTAAAAGGTTAATTCCGTTACAAACATTATTACGATAATACTTCGAGGGATTCACCATTGATTCCCCAACAAGGGCGTTAGCGGCAAAGTGGACAACGGCTTGTGGTTTCTCTAAAAGCATTGTCTTAAAAATAAAATCGCGATCGGCAAGATCTCCCTGAATAAACTTAGCCCGTGAATCAATCGCAGAGCGATGACCCTCCGTAAGGTTATCAAAGATCACGATCTCGTGACCGGCATTAATGAGCTCCTCCGAGCAAATACTCCCGATATAGCCAGCTCCACCTGTAACAATGATTTTCATGGAACTGCTATAAAACCTTTCCTCAAAAAAACAAGCTAGGAATGAGGGGAACACCCGCTCCGGGTGCAAATGAGGTTAGCGGGTCTCCTACCAAAAACAAAAAAAGAAAGACAATTAAATAGGGAAATCAGTCCCGAAATCAATCGGGATGCGAAGACTTGAAAAAAGGAAATAAGAATTCTAACTCTTTTTTTGGAAATCGATTTTCTGCTTTCCCCATTGAAATTCGCTGATATCTCTTTGTGGCATGTCTGATTCTACTCCTCAAAAAACCCCCCTCGCGGCAACTCATGAATCCATTGGAGGGCGGATGGTCGACTTCGCCGGTTGGTATATGCCGATCCAATACACCGGGATCATCGAGGAACACCACGCCGTTCGTAACCAGGCCGGTCTCTTCGATATCTCTCATATGGGAGAGTTCTGGATCCAAGGCCCCAAGGCAACAGAGGCTCTGAATTCACTCTTAGCGAATGATTTAACGAAAATTGTCGATGGACAGGGGCAGTACACCTTTCTTCTCAATGAAAAAGGGGGGGTCATCGATGATCTCATTATCTATCGAATCGCTGCCGATCGCTACTTTCTTGTCGTGAATGCCTCCAAAATTGAAGAGGATGCGAGTTGGATTCGAAAACATCTTCCAGCCGATCTCACCTTTGATAACTCCAGTGATGATTATGGGGCGGTCGCCCTTCAAGGACCGCTTTCAGCGAAAATCTTAACGCTCCTGATCCCCTCTCTTGAGCTCCCGAAACGGAGTCGTATCGTCGAAACGATCTGGAATAATAATGCTATTTTGATCGCCCGCACCGGTTATACGGGAGAGGATGGATTTGAGCTCTTTATTTCTGCCGAGAGCGTCACCGATCTCTTTACGACACTGCTCGAGATCGGAAAAACAGAGGGGCTCAAAGCGACCGGACTAGGGGCTCGGGACACATTGCGTCTCGAATCTTGTTATCCACTCAATGGCAATGATCTCTCTCCGGATCGAACTCCGTTGGAGGCCGATCTCGGGAAGTTTGTCTCGCTGACGAAACCAAACTCCTATCCTGGAAAATCGATCCTTCTTTCTCAGTCACAAAAGGGAATTCCCTCGACCTTAATTGCTTTCAAACCGTTGGGGAAATCGGCCCCTCCACGAGCTCACTATCCGATTTATTCTGGGGAGCGAAAGATCGGAGAGGTCACCAGTGGCAGTCAATCTCCGACCCTAGCGATCGGAATTGGAATGGGCTACGTCGACTCTGATTTTAAAAAGGTCGGAACAAAGCTAGAACTCGAAGTCCGGGGAACCCGAGTCCCGATTGAAATTATTCAAAAGCCCTTTTACTCAAGAAAAAAAACAGTTTTCACCACGGGGTAAACGGAGGACAACGGAGGTTATGATTATTTTTAATTTTGGAAAAAGGCAGGTGTGTTGGTTTTTAAATAAATAGTAAATCGAATTTTCCTCCGTTACCCTCCGTTTACTCTGCGGTGAATTCTTTTTTGGATTTCCTTTTAAGTTGACGCACATGAGACAGGTAGGGGTTCCGATATATTTCTATTGCAAAAGTTGAGTTAAAATTCGTTTTACCGAATGAGGCCCTTGATAAATAAATCCGGTGTAAAGCTGAACCAACGAAGCCCCTGCGGCTAACTTCTCTTGCGCCTCTTCTGGAAATTGAATTCCTCCGACTCCAATGATCGGAAATCGTCCCTCGGTCTTCTGAGCGATCGAACGAATGATTGCCGTGCTTTTCTCTCTTACAGGAGCTCCACTCAGTCCCCCCTCCTCTTTTAAAGTCACCGAGCTTTTATCGAGTGTCGTGTTCGTCGCAATAATCCCCGCACAATGAAATTGTTCCATCGTTTCTAAAACCACTTCGATCTCCTCCGCGGAGAGATCAGGAGCAATCTTCACTAAAATAGGGAGGGATCGAGAATTTGCCTTTTGAATCGGCTCTAAAATACGAGAGAGGGATTCCTTCGTTTGAAGGGAGCGAAGTCCGGGGGTATTCGGGGAGCTGACATTAATCGCCACGTAGTTGGCGTAGCGTTCGAGACGTTGAAAGGACCCAAGATAGTCGCTGGGAGCCTCTTCGAGAGGGGTCACTTTTGATTTTCCGATATTGATTCCCACAGGGATTTTCGGCCAATTCCCTTTATTTTTATAGTCTTCCAATCGTTGAGCGATCCGATCGGCCCCTTCATTCGGAAAACCCATCCGATTGATGATCGCCTGCGCCTCTGGAATTCTAAAAATACGGGGCTTCGGATTTCCCTCCTGACCATGAAGCGTTACGGTTCCGATCTCGGCATGACCAAATCCAAACTTCTCCCAGACCGGTAAAAGAAGGGCATTTTTATCAAACCCTGCCGCTAATCCGACAGGGTTCGGGAAATCGATTCCAAAAACCGTTCGGCGAAGGGAGGGATTTTGTAATGGACACCCGAAGGTCGCCAGAGAGGCTAAAATCGGATTTTGCAGCAACGCCATCGTCAAATGATGAACGGTTTCAGGATCCCAACGAAAGAGTAACGGTTTAACAACCTTTTGATAAAACATCCGTGAACCTTATTTCAGCAGATAAGGAGCGATCGCTGCCTTCCAGCGATTATGTCGCTGGTGAAGATCGGTCATCTGAAGTTTCACCGTCTCCATCTTCACTTCAAGGGATTGACGAACTTGATATTCGAGATCAATGATCTGTCCTTTGAGAGAAAGATATTCAAGTTGATCACGATCCTCAGAAGAAGGGGTCCAATCGAAATCGGCCATCCGATCGGTGAGGACCTGTTTCTTTTGGGTAAATTTCGGGATCTGATCCCATTGACCGGAACGGATTGCATCCAATTCCCACATCAAAGCCTCCACAAGCTCGCGAAGGAGTTGAATCTTATCTTTGTAGGAAAGGCTTAACATAGATAGCACCCATCAAATCCACTCTCTCTCTTCTTACAAGTAAAAAAGAAATTTGGTTTCAATTTTATTGTCCAATGAGCCTCGGAGAGATAAGCTCTTGGGACATGGACTCCATTCTTCTACAACTCGTTGATGACCTGCTCGATTCCTATGCCGAATGCGGGGGGATCAATCATATTGACGGGATCAACCTCCCTTCGAAGGGGGCAATTGCCTCGATCACTCATGATCTTCTCTCCCTTCTATTCCCCGGATTTCACTCCGATCGAGTCTTAAAGCGCGAGGAGCTCCCAGAATATGCAACAGCACTCCTTGCGAGCATTCAACAACGACTTCATATCGAAATCAGCAAAAGCCTTGATTACCGTCCAACACCTGGAAAAAGCGCCGAAGAGATGCTTGAACTCTTTTTGAAATCACTCACAGCAACTCGGATGACCATTCAAACCGATGTCGAGGCCGCTTATCAAGGGGATCCCGCAGCAACGAGCACCGAAGAGGTGATCTTGGCCTATCCTGGAATCGAAACGATCGCCGTCCAGCGAATGGCTCACACCCTTTATCAACTCGGCGTCTCCCTCATTCCGCGAATGATGACTGAATGGGCTCATGCCCGGTCAGGAATCGATATCCATCCAGGGGCTCAAATCGGAACTCATTTCTTTATCGATCACGGAACCGGGGTTGTGATCGGTGAAACAACGGTGATTGGGAAACGGGTCAGAATCTATCAAGGAGTCACCCTCGGAGGTCGAAGTGTCGCCCATCGCGTCACGCGCGATTCACTAGGTCAATCGACGACCGGAAAAAGACATCCAACGATTGAGGATGAGGTCACCATTTACTCCGCGGCGACGATCCTTGGCGGAGATACCGTAATTGGAGAGCGGAGTGTTGTCGGCGGAAACGTCTGGTTAACTCGATCGATCCCTCCTGATTCGGTGGTGACCTTTGAAGCGATTGGGGTCCAGATTCGATCCCGCTCCAAAAATACCGACGACTTCCAAATTTAATGAACCGTTTCTACCTCGATCATAACGCGACCACCCCCCTCGATTCTCGTGTCTTAGAGGTGATGCTCCCTTGGCTTCAATCCGGAGCGACAGGCAATCCATCAAGTGTTCATTCAGAAGGAAGAAAAACTCGTGCGGCAATCGATTTTGCCCGCGAGCGACTCGCCAAACTCATGGGGGGGAAACCCTCTGAAATTATTTTTACGGCAGGGGGCACAGAAAGCAATAATCTCGCGATCCTGGGATTAGCACGTGCTCACGCCCATCGAGGCAAGCACCTGATTACCTCTGCGGGAGAACATCATGCCGTACTCCATGCCTTCGATTACCTTCAATCCCATGAGGGATTTGAAGTCACGGTTCTTCCTTTGAATCCGGCGGGGAATATCAACATTCAAGATCTTGCAAAAGCGATTCGCAAGGAGACGATTCTCGTCAGTATCCTCTCCTCCAATAATGAAACTGGAGTCCTCTCTCCGATGAAAGAGATCGGAGATCTTTGCGCTCACCATCAGCTCTTTTTTCATACCGATGCCGTTCAAAGTGCAGGGAAAGAGCGACTGATTCCCTCCGAATGGAAAGTGACGGCGATGAGCTTGACCTCCCATAAATTCTACGGGCCCCAAGGGGCAGGACTCCTTTATCTCAAAGCTGGAACCGCGCTTCAAAGCCTACATCTTGGCGGTTCCCAAGAAAACCAACGACGACCAGGAACCGAAGCAGTTGCGGCGATCACCGGATTTGTCGAGGCCTACGAGATCGCACAACGAGAATTTGAAAGTGAGGGAAAACGACTTTTTGATTTTACCGAGCGACTGTGGAGCGGAATCTCCGACCTCCCCGGAATTCAAAGAAATGGCGACCATGAGAAACGGCTTCCCAATACCTTAAACGTCAGTTTTTCGAATCACCAGGGGGAGGAACTTCTCATGGGGCTCGATCTCGCGGGGCTCGCGGTTTCCAGTGGCTCCGCCTGCATGGTCGGAAGCGTTCAGACCTCCCATGTTCTCCAAGCAATGGGAATCCCTGAATCAACCGCTCAAGGAACCGTCCGATTTTCCATGGGTCGAAAAACAGCCGATGCCGATCTCCCTGAGATCATCAATCGAATCCGAACTGTTATTCTTTCGCAAAGATAAACCTAAATCCCACCTAGAAAAAGCAGTTTGAACCACGGATATCACGGATCACACGGATTTTCAACGGTTTAGGAAAAATTGCCCCTTCACCCTGTGGGTGAAGGAAAAAACAGCGGTTCATTTTTATAAACTCCTCCATCCGTGGTATCTGTGTTATTTGCTCCCCCGCTACAAATCTTCGATTTGGTTGTGCCCCTCTGCGCCCCCGCACCAAACAATCAGACCCTGTTCTCTTATTTTTCGTTTCACGAATGGTTTTCCCT
>CAMCSM010000049.1 GCA_945877805.1 Methylacidiphilum caldifontis
GCCCATTAGCCCATTAGCCCATTAGCCCATTAGCCCATTAGCCCATTAGCCCATTAGCCCATTAGCCCATTAGCCCATTAGCCCATTAGCCCATCAGCCCATCAGCCCCCTCATAGACACCCTTCTCTACCCTTCTATGGCTCAAGTCCGAGACGTCTGAAGACCTTGGGTTGCCAATCGTGCCAAAGGGTGATCCAAGGGGGTTGGATATAACCTTTTTTGTATTGCTGGTGTTTTTTGAGAACCACCTGAATATAGCGAAACGTTGTCGGGTAATCGATTCGTTTGAGAAAGGCCTGTGAGTCTAAAGGATGATCTGGATCAACCCAGCGAAGGGCATTGCTTCTCCCTGCGTTGTATTCAGCAAGCCCGAAGACTAACGGATTATCGGTTGCAGGCCAGCGTCGGATCGATCGACTGAGGTACCAAGTGCCTACTTGAATATTGGTTTGCGGGTCATAAAGTGTTTCGGGATCAAAATCTTTTATTTTTTCTCGAATCACCCAATCTTCCGCAGAGATTTCCATGATTTGCATCAGTCCTCTTTCGCCATCTTTACCTTTGCAATTTGCTTTAAATCGACTTTCACGCCAAATAACGGCGCGAATCAGTAAGGGGTCGATTTTGTTGACTTCGGCAATCGGACGAATCAGCCAATCGTATTGACATTCGAATGTAGAGGTCTTACTCCACCACCAAAGAGCGATAGAGAGAGGAGTGGTGATTACTAAAAAAATAGAGAGCCAGCGAATCATTGCCTCTCTTATGTGAAGAGAAATCACTTTTGACGATTAAAAAAAGAAGTAATAATCAGTTTGATTTTCCTCCCCTCGATGTCACTTTGGTTCGATGTTAACTCTTGAATCTTTGGCCGCTCTTACTCATCGATTTACAGATGAGTTAAAACATCCTGTTGCTTCTTTTGAGATTCAAGGAAATTGCTTCGATTCATCGAACTCACCTTCGTTAATGGGGGTGATTAATCTCTCTCGCGATTCTTGGTATCGAGAAAGTGTTTCGTTGAGTGCTGAGGCCGCAGTTCGTCGAGGAAAGCAATTGCGCGCCCAAGGGGCGGTGATCTTAGATATAGGGGCTGAGTCGAGTTTAGCGCATGCGGAGCGGGTTGATGCTAAGGGTCAAACAGGCTTATTATTACCGGTGGTTGAGGAGCTTTCTCGATCGGGAGCGATCCTCTCTGTTGAAACCTATCATCCCGAGGTAACGAAAGCGGTTTTGGAGGCTGGGGCCCGGGTCATTAATTTGACAGGAACCGTCGATACGGAGTCGATCTTTAAATTGGCAGCCGCTTTTGAAGCCGGAGTGATTCTTTGTTATGTGCAAGGAGAGAATGTTCGTGAGGTCGGTGATTTTTCTTTGGAGAGTGATCCGATTCCGATGATGGAGAGCTATTTTTCAAAAAAAATTGAAGAGGCGCAGAGGGCTGGGATAACTCGTATTTGGATAGATCCTGGCTTAGGCTTTTATTATCGCAACCTGCAAGACAGTCAGGTTCGGATTCAACATCAAATGACCGTTTTTTTGAATAGTTTTCGACTTCGTCGTCTGGGGTGGCCTATTTGTCACGCCCTTCCTCATGCCTTCGAAACCTTTGAAGAGGAGGTGAGAAGCGCTGAGCCGTTTTTTGCCGTTCTCGCTGCCCTCGGAAAAACCGATCTTTATCGAACTCATGAGGTGTCAAAAGTGAGAGCGGTCTTGGAAACCTTAAAGTTATGGAAAAACTAAGATGAAAATTGTCGTGACGGGGTTGATGGCTCAGTATCCCTTTGGGGGAGTCATCTGGGATTATATTCAGTATGTTCTCGGCTTTCATGCTCTTGGCCATGAGGTCTGGTATTTAGAGGACTCCGGAGTTTGGCCCTACGATCCTGTCAATTTTACCTATACCGAGGATTGTTCTCAGAATGTTCTCTATTTAAACAAAATCATGACTGAATTCGGCTTTGCCGACCGTTGGATCTATCGAAATGGAGCCAACGGAGAGTTTCATGGAGCGGGGGAGGGGAAGGCAAGAGAGCTCTTAAAGAGTGGCGATTTGCTTGTCGATGTTTCAGGGGCTGGATGTTTCCGTGATTATAAGCTGACGATTGGACATAAAATGTTTTTAGATGGCGATCCGATGTTTACTCAAATCGGACTTTATGATGAAGCTAAAAAGGAGCATGCCGAGCGTGTGAAGTCTTATGACAGTCATTTTAGTTTTGGTTTAAATATAGGAGCGGCGGATTGTTTAGTTCCTTCTGCAGGGATTGTTTGGAAGCCGACCTTACAACCGATATCGCTTGAGCATTGGCCCTTTCAAGAGCAGGAACCGCTCGATCAATTCACGACCGTGATGAATTGGGCCAGCTATGCCCCTAAGGAGTGGGAGGGGAAACCGTATGGGCAGAAAGATTTAGAATTTCAAAAATTTATCGAGCTTCCCCGTCACACCGCCCAAAAGCTGGTCATGGCAATGGGAAAGGGACCAGGAAATAAACGACCGACGGAACAATTGAATGAGATTGGGTGGAGGATTTTGGAGCCGGATCAAGTGGTTCCCGATCATCATACCTATCGAGATTTTTTGCGCACCTCGAAAGGGGAGTGGAGTATCGCGAAGCATGGTTATGTCGCCTCACGGAGTGGTTGGTTTAGCTGTCGCACCGCCTGCTACTTAGCGTTAGGTCGTCCCGCGGCGGTTCAAGATACCGGATGGAGCTCTCATCTTCCGCATGATAAGGGAGTACTTCCCTTTTCAACAATGGAGGAATGTGTCGATCAACTAAATCGAATTCAGCTCGATTATCATGAGCATCAAAAGGGGGCAAGAGCTTTTGCAGAGGAGTTTTTAGATGCACCGAAGGTCTGTGAAAAATTGATTCGAGATGCGGGAATAAAATAGATAAAAATCAAAGACTTGAGGAGAAGCGGATAACTGTTAGAACGGTTTCATGCAAATGATTCATACAGCGATTCAATCAGCTTTGGCGGCAGGGGAACTAATTCGATCGAATTTCGGGAAAGAGGTTAAAATCAACGAATCGACGGTTCACGATATTAAGATTCAAACCGATATTGATTCCCAAGATCTGATTTATGGGATTATATCCAAACATCATCCTGACCATCGTCTCATCGGTGAAGAGGGAGACTCCGGAAATCCTCAAGGGGAGACGGAGTGGATAGTCGATCCGATCGATGGAACGATTAATTTCGTGATGGGGATTCCCCATTTTTGCGTTTCGATCGCGGCGCGCCGTCAAGGAAAGCTGCTCCTCGGAGTTATTTATGATCCGATTCGTAACGAGCTTTTTACGGTTGAAGAAGGGGGCCCCACTTATTTGAACGGTCGTGAGGTTCGAGTCAGTCCGCGGAACAAACTTTCTGATGCGATCCTCGCGGTCGGTTTTGCAAAGACAAAGGAGTCAGTCGATCATTGTATGGCGCTCTATCAACATTACGGCCATTCGGCGAAGAAATTACGGGCGATGGGCTCCGCGGCATTGGATTTAGCCTATGTCTCTTGTGGTCGTTTAGATGCCTACATCGAGCAAGGAGTGAGCCTCTGGGATATTGCGGCCGGCTGGATGATGGTCGAACAGGCAGGGGGAAAAGTCGAGGTGGAGGCCAAAGCTAATGGGACTTATCGCCTCTGTGGTTCGAGCGGAAATATTGACTATCCGCTTCGCTAATGAAATCGAAATCCGCTCAAGATCAACTGCTGATCACGCGACATGTTGAAAAACTTTTAAAGTGTCGCCAGTGCCCTCAGATGAATCCTCCGGTCGTTTCTGGAGGAGCAGTTTTAAGTCGCGTGATTCTCGTCGGCCAAGCTCCTGGAGATAAAGAGCCGAAGATGGGACGACCGTTTGCATGGACGGCAGGAAAAACCCTTTTCAAATGGTTTTTAGAATCGGCAGGAGTGCTCGAAGTTCATTTTCGCGCCACCATCTACATGGCCGCGGTCTGTCGCTGTTTTCCAGGAAAAAAACCGACCGGGGGGGATCGTGTTCCTGAACCAGATGAAATTAAAAATTGCTCTTCGTGGCTCGATCAAGAAATCGCTCTTTTGAAACCAGGTTTAATTATCCCAGTCGGAAAACTGGCGATCTTACAGTTTCTTCCTCCGATGAAACTCGAGGAGTGTATTGGGAAAAGTTTTAAAGCGACTCGAAATGGCCTCGAGTTTGATGTCATTCCACTTCCTCATCCCTCCGGAGCCTCCCCTTGGCATCGAATGGAGCCGGGGAGATCGCTTTTACAGAAGGCCTTAAAGTCGATTGCGAAACACCCTGATTTTGTGAAAGCCACCGGTTGAGGCTCGACTTTAAAAGGGAGCCGATTAAGAAGAAAGCTATGAGTAAGTCCCCGATCATCGTTGCATTAGATTACGATTCCGCAGAAGAGGCGTTAGAGCTGGTCGATCGACTTCACGGTGCGATCGATTTTTTTAAAGTTGGAAAACAACTTTTTACCCGCACCGGCCCTGAGATTGTTCGTCAACTGCGAGGACGTGGGGTTGAGGTTTTTCTCGATTTAAAATTTCACGATATTCCTGAGACCGTCCGAAAAGCGGTGAGATCCTGTGTTGATTTAGAGGTTCGCTTTCTCACGATCCATACCTCGGGGGGATCGGAGATGATGAAATATGCTCTCCAAGGGGCAGAGGGATCAAAGACCGAAGTTTTAGGAGTCACGGTATTAACGAGTATGAATGAAGAGGCGATTCGGGAGGTCGGAGTAAATCGTTCCATTTCCGATCAAGTCCTCTCCTTAGCGACCCTTGCCGTCGAGTCCGGATTAAAGGGACTCGTCTGCTCTCCGTATGAAGTAAAGATTATTCGGGAGAAAGTTTCGAAAACAGTGACTCTCGTAACTCCCGGAATCCGCGGTCTAGGGGAGGAAAAAGGGGATCAGAAAAGAACTCTTTCGGCGGCTGAAGCGATTCAAAAAGGAAGTACCTACTTAGTCATCGGCCGGCCGATTACTCAGGCCCAAGATCCAGTCGAGGCCGCGCATCAAATCATCACATCGATCTCTACTCGCTCTTTTCCAGTAAAAAACTCTTAGCCGCTTTTTTGCTCAGGGAGGCATCCATCCGGAGAAGCGTCGGATAATCCTTGGCCTCGACAAGAGCTGGATTCATCTCCACCACTTGATTCAACTGATAACCCTGGGAGATCCCTGTGGAATAAAAATAAAATAATTTTTGTACTCTTTCTTTCACTCCCTTTTTTTTCAAGAGCTGAAGAAATTTTTTCGGAGAATTTTTCCAATACCACTACAATCAAAGGCATTTCAGTTCCGAATACAACGAGCAGTGGTGGTCTTCAATGGAAGTCGAAAGATGTGAGAGTCGAAGAGGGCAAGGTTTTTCCTTATAGTATCAGCGGAAGCAATGCATCAGGACTGCTTTGTATAAAACTTCCGCCACTCATTGAGCCTCATAAAAAGATGATCATTAAGCTTCAAATATATCTTTCTACCGAAATGGAAACTACTAGGCATTCATTTATATATTTTGCTTTGGCTGAGCCTGAGCGTTTTTCTGGACATTCAGATTCTTTGTTAAATATCTTTATTTCGGCCGTTGAAAATCTTAAAAGTCCTATCGTTTCAGTGAACTCATTCAATGATCTAATCATCAGAAAACCGTTTATTCTCCCTTTAAAAAATGAAGTTCCCTATGAAGTCACTTTGTCTTTTGATCCTGAACGGGCTGATTGTGAATTAGCGGTCGATAATCAGATCTCCAAAGGGACTCTTGAAAAAGAGCGCTTTAAACCAGGACAATTATCCGGTCAAAATGTAGGAGGCCTCACATTAAACATTCAATTCGCGAGTTGCCGTACTGATAGTTATATTACAAATCTCTCAGTCAATTATGAGTAGGTAACTTTTTAACGCTTTCTCCATAAATAATATGAAAATTGAAAAAAGTATATTTTGTTTAATTGCCGGACTCTTTGTTGTAACCGTTTTCGCTGAGGAAGATTCAGAAATTAATCCAAATCTCATCCCACCCGTAGAGAAGAAAATAGAATCTTTGTTGATTCCTGATCTTTTTTCAAATGGAATGGTGATTCAACAGGAGAAACCAATTCGGATCTGGGGAGAGGGTAATCCGGGGCAATCGATAGAGGTTGAGTTAGAAGGCGAGACAAAAAAAGCGGCGTTTGAAGGGAATCGTTGGTCGGTGGAGTTTCCGCCTCAAAAGGCAGCGGGACAGGTGCTTTCGATTAAAATCTCTTTGGAGGGAAAGGTGGTTCGAAAGATCTCCGATGTTTTAGTCGGAGAGGTCTGGCTTGCCTCCGGTCAATCGAATATTAATCTGAGACTTGGACAGTGCATCGATTTCGAAAAATATAATAAGCGACCTTCGGATAAACTGCTTCGTAGCTTTTTAGTTGATGCAAAACTGCTCACAGACAATCTCAAAGGCCCGCAAGGGACGGTGTGGATGAGCGCAGAAAAAGAGAAAATGTGGATGTGGGGTGCGGTTGCCTACCACTTTATCTACTCTTTAAGACAATCCCTCAATATTCCTGTTGCCATCATTGAGTGTTCAAGAGGAGGGACGCTTACTGAGGCGTGGTGTCGTCGGGGAATGTTAGAAAAATTTCCTCAATATAAAGAGCTAGCCGTTTATAAATACAACGATAACGAGAAAATGGGGCTCGAGCTAAAGGCGAGCTATTGTTTTGAACGAATGTTAACAACCGTGATTCCCTACTCGATTCGAGGGGTGATCTGGTATCAAGGGGAGGGAAATTCTTGGGATTTTGCATTTCAAGAGGCACTCTTTACGATGATGGTCGGGGACTGGCGCTCGTTGTTTGGGGATGAGAAAATGCCCTTTTATTTTGTTCAACTTCCGCGACTCATCGATTCTCCTTGGCATGGCTTTCGAAATGCCCAACGCAAGATTGCTGGCTCTCTCCCTTACTCCTTTATGGCGGTGACGATCGATATTCCGATGGATTACGAGTTTTCTCGTGATTTCGCAGGCTCCCAAGCTTATGAACTTGCGAATCCTCTGAAACCTACGGACCCAGCGAGACAGGACCATCCGATTCATCCTTTAATCAAAGCCCCTGTAGGAGAAAGATTAGCGCTTGGAGCGAAAGCCTTAGTCTATGGGCTCAAAGGGGAGGGAGAGTATACAGGACCGATGGTCAAAGAGGCCTTACTTCAACAGGGGAAAATTCGTGTAAATTTTGATTTTGCAATAAAGGGGTTAAAGTCGAGCGATGAAAAACCGTTGAGAGGATTTTACGTTTCAGGGGATGGCATGAAATTTATTGAAGCCAAAGCGACGATTGAGTGGGACCATTTATGGTTAGATTCATTTGGGGAGATGAGGCCCAAGCTCGTTCGTTACGGAGCAGAATATGATATCCCCAAAACAGAGACATTGAACTTAAACTTAGTGAATCAAGATAATCTTCCTGCCTCCCCATTTACCTTAGAGATCACTCCTTAATTTCTTTAGGGAACTCAGGAAAACCCTTTGCAAAGCAATAAATACTTTGCGATTATTTATCTTTAAATATATTTTGATATATAGTAAATTGAAATGATATGAAGGTCCGATTCTTTTTTTTAATTCTTCCTTATTTGACGTTCGCCACTCTTCAAAGTTCGGAAGGAGGTGCGGATTCCCTGATCATTCCTGATATTTTCTCGAGCGGAATGGTGGTTCAGCAGGAGAAACCGGTTCGGGTCTGGGGAGAGGGGGATCCGAAGCAATCTGTGGAGGTTGAGTTTGCGGGTGAGAGGAAAACCGCTCTTTTTAATGAAAAACGATGGTCGGTCGAATTCCCCCCGCAAAAGGCTAAGGGGCAAGTTCTTTCGATGAAGATTCTCTCTGCCGGGAATCTCGTGCGTCAGATTGACGATATTCTCGTGGGGGAGGTTTGGCTCGCTTCAGGGCAATCCAATATGGATTTAAGATTATGCTCGACGAAGGAGTGCGAAACGAGTTGTTTGCGTCCCCCAGATCCCGAGCTGAGATGTTTTACGGTTTCTGCGGAGCTTTTAAAAGACGAGGTTAAAGGTCCCCTCGGGACAAAATGGGAAAGTGCTGAGAACGAGAGCATTAGAATGTGGAGTGCTGTCGCGTATCATTTCGCATACTCCCTGAGAAATTCTTTAAAGATACCTGTTGCTATTGTGAATCCATCCCGAGGGGGAACGATCACGGAAGCCTGGTGTCGTCTAAAAATGCTTAAGGAATATCCAAATTATCAGCAGCTACTCGGTTTCAGAAAAGTCTACGATCCTACAAAACTACAAGGATTTATTCCAGGACTTATGTTTGAACGATTAATGCTCCCCGTCATTCCTTATTAAATTCGCGGGGTGATCTGGTATCAAGGGGAGGGAAATGCGTGGGATACCAAGGATCAAAAAGATCTTTTCCCGGCTATGGTTAAAGATTGGCGTGAGTTGTTTCAAGATAAGGAGTTGCCTTTTTATTATGTTCAACTTCCACGATTCAAGAGGGATCCGTGGTATCATTTTCGGAATGTCCAACGGGAGATCTCTCGCTCATTACCTCATTCTTTTATGGCAATCACTATCGATATTCCGATGGACTATGAGTTAAATAGAACGTACGAGGAATCCGTTGTCTATGATGCGGCCCACCCTGATACCCTAACAGAGCGTAACGTGCATCCGATTCATCCCCTGATCAAGGCCCCGATTGGAGAGCGACTGGCGATGGGAGCCAAAGCGCTAGTTTATGGAATTAAAGGGGATGGAGAATATACAGGACCCATGATAGAGTCTGCTGTATTAGAAAATGATAAAATACGTTTAAGCTTTAAATTTACATCAGATAAACTCAAGTCGATTGATAAAATGCCTTTAAGAGGTTTTTTTGTTTCTGGACCGGATCAAAAATTTGTAAAGGCAGAGGCAGACATTGATGGAAAATCGATTCTCTTACATTCTTTTGGAGTACTCCAAGCCAAAACGGTTCGTTATGGCGCAGAAGAGGATATTCCTCAGAATTCCACATTAAATCTTAATCTGGTAAATCAACAAAATTTACCTACTTCTCCTTTTACAGAGGAAATTGTCAATGAATCCAAAAATTAAAAATCTCTTTAAAATCCAGAACTATCGAAAGCCGGTCTGCCGCGCCTTGTGGGTGAACCCGACGGAAGAAGAGCGGCGAAGGGGATTCCCTGAGCGCCGGATCGTTCATTCCCTTTTTTTTACATCGCCGTTTTCGGTGCGATTTCGGCGAATCGGAATCCGTTTGGGGGAAGGTTACATGAAATGTGGCGCTGATCCGATGACCGATTGGATTCAAGGCTTCAGAATTCTCATCCTTGAAAACGGGGAGTGGCGAGAGGCTCGATCCTATTCCGGATTTAAACGACCCCTAGCGGAGGAAACGGTTTGGCTGGAGGATTTAAAAATCGAGGCTACGGCATTGATTTTTGAGATCCGGGAGAGCGGAGTTGATGGGGGTTGGGTTTGTTGGAATTTGGCGATGAGTGGTTTGGTGGCAGAAGTAGAGTCCGATTCCTTGGAGGAGATAGATCCTCCTCCCATGTCGCTTTTTGAAACTACGCGGGTGGCCCGTTTACCAAAATCTAAGGATTTGTCCGCATGGGTAGAGGGAGGAAATGTCCGATTTTCGACGCCAGAGTATGAAATTGGGTTTCGTTTACAGCACCCGAGTCTTTCGTATTTTGAGCCCAAAGGACTTATTCCAAACCTTCGCTTGAACAATCACCTGAAGAACGCCAGGGTTTTTTTGATTTTTGGAAATAATTTCGAATTGGGAACTTCGATGGCGCAGGGTCCCCGTTTACATGCATGGAATCAGGCGCAGTCCATGGGCTATTATTTGTGCGGAACCTCGGGAAAGGTTTCGGTGGTCGGAAATCATCTCTCTTATCAAATGGTGGTTCCGGAGACAAAACAGGTGGTGGATTTGGACTGGGAGATGAGGCCGGATCGGTTTATTCTCCGTGTGAATCGTACCGTTGGAAAAACGCATCGGGCCCTTTTTGATTCCGTTTGGAGCATCGTTCTCGATTCCTCAGTGACGCCCGCGACAACGATTCAGCAGGCTCTTCAAACTCCAGGAGAAGTGGGGAGGGTTCCGATGCCGTTTCTTTGGCATTTTCCAAGGAGCGGAAATTTCCGAATCGATAGCCAAAAGGGGTCGGTATGGAAGTATGATTCGATTCGACCGTTGCTCGCCAACGCGGGGGAAATCCACCTGGGAAACAAGTCGCAGGCAGAAGGGGATTATCTCGTTGAAAAGGGGAAATACGGGGATGAAATTCAATTTGTGAAGGAGCATTTAAAAGTCTCTTCAAAATTGCACAAGCGCACTTCAAAAAATGAGTCGGTTTTCGCCGCCATCGAGCGCTGTGCCCCGACGGCGTTTTCCTATCGACCCGATACCGTGGCTCTTTCCAATAATGCCAATTCGATTCATTGCTATTTTTGTTTGGAAGCTTGGGTGGATCTGATGAGATCTTTTCCAAAAATAGGATCCACGGAGACGAAACTGCTTGTCAGGGATACCCTGGAACGTTGGTTGGAGGGAGCCCCCTCGTACGCCTCGGGAGGGGAGAATGGGGGGAAGGGATTTTATGAGGAGCATTACCTCCATTCCATCACCGCGACGCTGTATGCGCTTTCCGAATATATGAAGGAAAATTTAAAGGAGGAGTGGACTCAAAGGTATCTTCCAAAGGCCATGGATAAACTCTCATTTTTAAAAAATCTGGATGTCGATTCCGATGGTCTGATCGAGAGCGTGCACCGACGGGGCGTCAGTGGAGAAGGGCAATGGAGCACCAATTGGTGGGATGTCATTTCGTTTGGCTGGAAGGACGCCTTTGCCAACGCCTATATCTATCCGATGCTCCTGAATTTTGAGAAGATTCACGCCTCCTTAGGAGATCATCCGAGAGCGAGGACTTTTTCAAACGACGCAAAGCAATTTAAGAAATCATACCTTCAAACGTTTTGGAATTCAAAAAACGGGTGGCTCGCGGGTTGGAAGTGCAAGGAAGGAAAACTGCATGATTACGCGTTTTTATTTGTGAACGGATCTGCAGTGAAATATGGAATCCTGGAGGGGGCCCGGGCAAAATCGGCCATCACCAAGCTTTACCGGGAATTGGATTCCCATGCAATCTGCTACCGTTATGGAATTCCCGGAAACTTGAGACCCGTGCCGGATGCCGATCAGGCTCATTCGACCAAAAACAGGGCCTTTGGCTGCTATGAGAATGGGGGATTGACCCATTCCCAATCCAAACATTTCATCGGGGCGATGTATCAGGTCGGTCTTGTTCGGGAGGCGGACCGGATTCTTAAAGAACTTTGCCAAGGGTTGGCGGAAGGAGAGGTTCTGGGAGGTGTCGGATCCGGAGTGGATTGGCGCTTTTGGAATGGAACCCCCTGCGGCTATGAGGGGATCTTGGTGGATCAATTCGGAATCCTCTCTGTTGCTCAAAAACGATTTGCGATTCAACTCTAAGGTACTCCACTGTCTCGTTCAAGACTGTATTAAACCCAGATCATGCAATAGGAATCGGTTTACCTCTCAAAAGATATTACCAAAATGGTGATAAAAAATGGAGGGGCAGTGGCTCTGTGCCTCATCGGACGGGGAAAAGGCTCGTAAAACGAGAAGATCTCTTCGCTGGAAGCGGAAATAATTTTGGTACGGAGGGAGGAGGGGGGACAACTGCAGCCCCGACCTGTCGGGGCTGCCCCTCCATTTCAACTGCCGAATCTAGGTTTAAGCTATTTGGCTAACAGGCTATTTGGCTATCCAGCTGGGTAAAGGGGCGGGGCTCCTCGATTTACCAGAGTTCCTGCGGGCCTTTAGGAACGGGGATGGCGATTCTTTTAGCCACCGCAGGCTCCGAATCTTCAGGAAGACACTCTCTAAAATTTAACCCCAGTTCCTCGGGGCGATAGCGAGGCTGTAATTCGCCGGATTCATCGAGAAAGCGACTTCTCCATTCTCGATAGGTGGAGATAATTTCATCGTACTGAGTGCGTGAAGTCAAAAGGACGATTTTTTTATTAAAAAAGGAGGAGGGACCAAATCGTTTTGAATACCAAGGGCCGACCTTGCGGAAGAGACGGCAGCCATGAGTCTCGCCAAAGACCTCAACCATCCAGTCAAGATGCCTTGTGAGAACACGGATTCGTTCCTCAAAAGAGGGTTCTGGAGGGCAGACTCCCGTCTCCATAAATTCGATGATCTGTTTGAAAATCCAAGGATTATAAAAAGCCCCGCGACCAATTCCAATTCCGGTACATCCGGTTTCCTTCCACATCATCGCCGCCGCTTGAGGAGTGGTGACATCTCCATTGCCAATCACGGGAATGGTTTTCACCGCCTCAACGACACGACGAATCCCATGAAGATGAACGCTGCCCTCAAATCCCTGCTCACGAGTTCTCCCGTGAACGGTAATCGCAGTGACCCCCGCCTCTTCGAGCGCAACAGCGAGTTCGGGGGCCGTGATATTTTCTTCATCCCAGCCGAGACGCATTTTGCAGGTGATCGGGATTTTGACGGCATTCACCATTTGTCTGACGAGAGCGGCGGTTTGAACGCATTGGGTCATCATCGCTGAACCCCCTCCGATTTTGACGACTTTGCGGACGGGACATCCCATATTAATATCGATCGAATCCACTCCGAGATCAGCCACGATTTTCGAGGCCTCGACCATCTCAGAGGCGACGGAGCCAAAGAGTTGCACCGCAAACGGCTTATCGAGAGGATGTGATTCGATGAGTTTAATCGCTTTAGGATTTCTTTCGATTAACGATCGAGCATTCACGAGATCAGTCGTGCAAAGACCGATTCCCCCAATCTCACGGATTACCATGCGCATGGGAAGATTTGTATATCCTGCCAAGGGAGAAAGGGTCAGCGGAGTTGAAAGTTGAAGAGAGCCTAGGGCGAGCGCTTTCATGATTTCAAATGGTCGTTTTGATTATTGAAGGAGATCACAGAGGCAGAAAATCGATTAGTGACGAGATGGAAAGAGTTTACGAGCGATTCTAATTTGATTTCGAAGTGCCTTAAGATTTCTTAAAATATCAGGAGTGAAGGAGATACTGCCGATATCAATTTTATCTCCATAAATCAATCCGATCATTTGATCGTTATCTTTGATCGGAAGTAAAAAGGCAGTTCCGGCAGGACTGATCGATTTATACCATGCCAGAAGATGTTGATGAATTTTGGGTTCCGTTAAGTTTTGGAGAAGCACATCATCTGCTCGGAGGAGACAAGCGGAAAAGAGATCCTTGCCCTCTAAATTAATTTTAAAATCAGTCCGAAACTCAAAGGCATTTTGTCCGACCGCTTCGTTGACATGAAATGTCGTTTCTTTTTGTTCTCTCATGAGAATGACGCAGTTCCGGAGCCGTAGGGCCTCATGAACCGTCCGGACAATTTTTTGAAAAATATTTGCCGAGGTCGTTTTTTCAGAGGTGAGCATCTCCGTGATTTCTTGAAGCGCCAGAACAAACGTATCCGTAGAGGTCGTCGGCTTAAGGTGAATTGATTTCAGGCTAGTGGTTCCTACTCCACTATTGACACAGGTGATTCGGTCAATGAAATCGGTTTGAAATGGGGGGAGGTGGTAAAGGGTTTGAAAGTTGCCGAGTTCCTGAAGGACAAATTCTAAGAGTTCGATGATGATTTTATAATCGACCTTCAGGACTCCTGCGTATTTGGAGGCGAGATCTTTAAATCGTTCGCCAATGATTTCGGGGTTGATATTATCTTCCTCTAAAATTTGGCAGAGAGACATTGAAAAAGAGGAGACAATCAGAGCTATTCCATCCGGATCTTTGATCAGAGAAGGGATTCTATTTTCATGAAATTCCTCCATACTTTTGAGAATGGAAGAGGAAAGATTCATCGCTGAGGCGACATGATATCCAAGTTCAAGTGGAGTGACTCCGATCTTTCCATGATAAAAGTTCTCGATCCCTTGGAAATCCAGCTCCTCAGGCAGCGGGCCGATCTCCTCGGAGAGAAAATTAGTGATGAGCAGTCTTCCGTAATGTCTTAAGGTCGAACAAATCAAGATCTCTTCAGAGGATTCAACAGGAACAAGAATTTCAACTTTTTGAGCGATGAGTCCACTGATCAGCGCGATTGAAGAGACATTGCGAATCTCATCACTTCTAAGCGGATCTTGGAGGGGAGAGAGAAAAAGGAGAGTGACGACCAAACTTCTGATTTCGGAAAGGCCGACTTGATGAATCGCTTCCGTAATCGTATGGATTCTTTGTCCCGTATGATTAAAATGAACCGTATTTGCCGCAATGATGATCTTAGAGGTTAACCCTAAGTCTTTCGAGATCGCCTCGACAAGCTCTTGAATTTGAGCGTTCTGATTTTTAGAGGAGAGATCTTGGATGATTTCGAGAATTTGACTAATTGCTGGAACAAACTCCGTCGTTTTCAAAAGTTCGAGGATTTGTTTGACCGTTTTTTGGCCTTGAGGAGTAAGATTAGGAGCGCTCATAGAGGAAATAGATCACTACTATGCCGATGAATTCATTTTAAAGCAATTATTGTTATTTTCTTTGAATTTTCGGTAAAGGAATTGACAGGGAAGCATTCTTTTCATAAAACTACCTCTCCACTAAAAAACGGGCAGATTCCGGAGTGGCCAAACGGGGCAGACTGTAAATCTGCTGTCTATGACTTCGCTGGTTCGAATCCAGCTCTGCCCACTCTTCCTATAAAAATAGATTTTCATAGGTAAAATCATCGAAAACTTAGAGTGTTAAAGGTCAATTAAATTCAGAAAACCATTGAAAGTCTCAAAAAGTTTGCGTAAGCTGAATTTAAGCAAATGAACCCCTTTTTAGTATTTTCAGATCAATCTATTTTAGAAGCGAATACGAACAAGCTTTCGCTCATCGGTATCTTTGATAAATTTACTGCACAAAAAACCCCTTTTTGTGCACCCTCTTTCTTCGTCAATATTGCCTTTAACAACCCATTTGAACCCGGGGAGTTGGATATTCATCTTCTCACTACCACAACAGAAGACGGCAAGAAGATCCTCGAATTTAAAGGAAAAGTAGTATTAAATAATCCTGACCATGAGTCTCTACTTTTCATTCCACTCAGGATTCCAGAAATGATGTTTTTTAATGCCTCGGGAAATTTAATAAAATGCGAAGTTACTCAGAAAAAGAAAAAAATTGAGTGTGAGAGAGTTTTGAAAATTTCAGGAAAATAAAACTATGAAAACAAAATCAGTCGAAATTCTTAGATCCTCTAGAAACCGCCGTAACCCTGACCTTTACTTTAAAATCCAAGAACACAAAAAAGCATTTGAACCCTTTAAATATATTGGAAGCCATAAACTTAAAAACGTATTCTACGGGGAATACATAGAAGAAGACGGAGTCCACTGCCTAGAATCAAAAGCCTTTAACGTCGTCGCTTGTGGATCTTCTCAAGAAGAAGCCAAATCAAACTTTGAAGATGAATTCCTATCAGTAAGGGAATCTTTTTTAGCGACACCAGACCAAGAATTCAACAAGCAAGCTCTTGACCTTAAAAAGAAATTTAGAGGATGCTTCTAGGATTAAAATGCGTACTTGTAAGGCGAAGGATATCGAGGCTGCGTTGTTATTAAAAGGATTTACGAAAAGCGACAGCAAAGATAGACGTTTTTTTTATCTCGATCCACGGACCAACAGAAAAACGATGATCAGCACGATGATAAGCCATGGTGAAAAGGAGATTGGAATCACTCTCATCACAGCAATGGCAAGACAAATGAAAATCTCAAAAAAACAATTCCAAAGTTTTGTAGAATGCAATTTTAAAAAAGAAGAATATCAAAAACACCTCGAAGATTCAAACATCGTCTAACCCCCTCCAAACGCCCCGCTTTTGTCCCGAGTTGTTTCATTGTGCGACTTAGTTGAAGATCACCGGTTCAACAAGGGATGTTAGACCTCTCCTCTATCGAATCTGAACTCAAGGCACTTGATGATGAACGCGGATTTGGTCAGGGCATTTAAGTTCTTTTCTCTTGGTGACTCACTTATTCTTCGATAAATTGATGATGATGAAAATACTGGTTCTTTCCTCCTCTTTGAATCCACAAAGTCGCAGCGAAGAACTCGCTAAAATCTGCGATGCGCAACTTCGGAAAGGTTCAGAAGTTCGGTTTTTAACCCTTAAGGACTATTCTTTACAAGGGAGAGATCTGTACGCACCGCTCCAATCAGAGGACTATCGTCAGTTACATCAATTTGTTTCAGAAGCAGATGGTTTAGTGCTCGTAAGCCCCGTTCACAACTGGAGTTGTGGGGCTGAGTTGAAGCGTTTTATTGAGATTGTTGGGACAACTTCTCCTGAGGGAACTGTTCGTGGAGCCTTTTTTGATAAAGTCGTCACTTTTGTAAATACAGCAGGAGTTCCTCATAGTTATACGGCATTTTTAGAAACAGCGACATCCATGATGATTGACTTCAAATGCATCATTAACCCATATCATGTTTTTGTGACAAACAGCGATTGGGAGGAGGGGAATTTGAACGCCGCGGCAATGGCAAGGCTGACAAAAAGTATGAGCGTTTTTTTGGAGTTAGTGTGCCTTCTTAAGGCTCGGACCTACAGATCTGACTGGGAGATCTGAAATGATTTCATTGGAGTTAGAGATCTCGGTTCCCGAGCTTTTTCCTTAGAGAGTCACTTTGTGCTCTCTACGTTCTTTGAGGTTAAAATCAGAAGCTATCCAGGTCATTTCTCTCCCCAAAGTCAGGGATTGATCCTTTGCTCTCTTTTCGATTAGAATGGAGGGGTGCAAGAGGACTTTAAAACGGATTCAAAGAATATTTTCTCTCGATTTTGGATTTTAGGGCTTATTTTTTCACTCCTCCTTCTTCTTGGGTTTACGGCAAAACCGCTCTGGCATTGGCTGCAGTCGGTTCGATCTCACTCGATCACGGAGAAAGGGATGAAGGCCGTTGAGGCGAAACAGTGGGAGATCGCCTTTCAACAGGCCGATTTAGGGCTGCAGCTGAATCCAAAGAATGAAATGGGGTGGAGGATCATGGCACGGGTCTATTCCGAGGCGCGGATGGATCGAGCGCTGTTTTATTGGCAAGAGTTAGAGAACCGCAAACAACTCACTCAGGAAGATCGTGGCTACTATTTAAACCTCTTATTGGTGCTGAGGCGATTTGATCAAGCGGCCATCCAGTGGAACTATTTACTCCCTTTACGGGATCGTTTGTCGCAACGGGAGATCCTTTTAGGAGTCGACTATTATCGGCTGACCCAAAAGAATTCTGAGGCAATTGCCCTTTTGAAAAATCCGAAGAGCCAGGAAGAGCCTCTGAATCGATTTTTATTGGGGCAATTTTTAATCCAAGAGAGTAACCGTGATTCAAGAAAAGAGGGGGAGGGGATTCTTCGTTCTCTCACTCAAAGCACTGAGCTTGTCGGCATTCAAGCGGCAGAGTTCCTTTTGGGATACAATGAGCTTTCAGATTCCGATTTTCTTTCTTTATCAAAACTTATCGAGCGGCATCCGCTGTATTCTTTTCGCTCCCAGTTATTGATCTTGGAAAACGAAATTCGTCGTCAGCCCCGTCAGCATTCCGCTCGCATTGAAAAACTATTTTTAGAGTGGAATAAAGGCCCTCAGAAAGAGGAGGAGCGGATTCTTTTGGGACAGTGGCTTAATCGTCAAAAAAAGGTTGATCTCACCCTTAAGCTTATTTCCGATTCTTTATCCAAGAACTCTTCCTCATTGATGTATCTCCGGTTGGATGCCGCCGCTGCTCAGAAAAATTGGAAACTGGTTTTAGAGACCTTGACGCTTCAACCCTCCCCGTTGGAACCCTATTTAGGGGAGCTTTTCAGAGCGCGTGCGCTTGCGGAGCTGAAACAAACACGGGAGTCGGAGGCGGCTTGGGAGAAAACATTTCATTTGGTAAAATATCAGCCTTTACCGCTTCAATTTGTTGCTGATTATGCCGTTCAGATTGGCAATTTTTCGCAAGCGAAGCGGCTCTATTTGCAAATGTGTCGTTTCCCGAATTATGCTTTAGAATCACAGAGACAACTCCTTTACCTTGCGGAAAAGGAGGAGAACCTGATCGAGATTACTCTCAGGCTGGAGAAAATTTTGGAGCTTTCTCCTGACTCCTTAGCGGCCCAGAACGATTTGGCCTATATGAAACTTCTTCAGAATCAAGATCTCGAACGTTGTTTTGAGAGTTCCGAATCACTCGTTAAGAAAGATCCCTCCTCCTTAGCCTATCGATCGACATTAGCGCTCTGTTATTTAAAAATGGGGAGGCCACGTGAGGCCTTTAAGGTCTATCAAGGATTAACCATTGATTGGAACACCGTCTCTCCTGTTGCTCGTTGGATTTTTTACATCACCTTAAAGGCGAATCATGAGGAGGAATTGGCGAAGCGATTTGAGGCTTTTGTCAAAGGGATCTCTCTTCGAAAACCGGAAAAAGAACTGATTCAACTGATTCCTTCTCCTCCAAAACGATGAGCACCGTAGCCATTGTCGGTCTTCTCTTAATCGTGGCATTTCTTTTTCCTGAGCTGGGAAGGAAAGGGGGATTATTGGCCTCTCAGAATCTCACTCAAGCAGGGGTATTTTTTATTTTTTTAGGGATGGGACTTTCGTTAAAAAAAGAAAAATGGAGGGAGGGGTTCCGATCTCCTTTGTTGATGATCCATCTTTTGATCTTTCAGTTCCTTCTCTCTCCGTTGATCGGATGGGGGATGATCACCCTTTTTCCGTCCATGGATCCCCGAATGAAATTTGCTCTCTTTTTTCTGACTGCCTTACCGACCACGATCTCCACCTCAACCGTCTTTTCTCAAAAAGCCGGTGAAAATCCGGCATTGGCCGCGATTGCGAGCCTGAGCTCCAATCTCTTTGCGGTCTTTCTCACTCCCCTTTGGATCTCGCTCTATTTTGCCGATCGATCGTTCGGATCTCTCCCTTATCTTCCGCTGTTGAAGCCGATTCTCTTGAATTTAATTGTTCCCGCCCTTTTGGGGGCACTGCTTCGACCGCTCTTCGGGAGTTTTTTTGAGCGAAATTCTCGGATCATTTCTAAGATCAATATGTCGATCGTATTTTTTATCTTATACGCTGCTTTTTGTGATCTCTTTGCGATGAAAATCGGAGGGGGAGGGGAGCTCTCCGTTAAAGCGCTCCTCTTTTCAATCTTTTTAACTGTTATATTTCTGATGATCAGCCATGGATTATTATATTGGTTCGGAAAGAGAGTTCATCCGGCTCATTCCTTGACCTTCCTTTTTTCGGGAGCCCAGAAATCGATTGCAACCGGAGCACCGATGGCCTTGGCGGTACTCGCTCAGACGGAGGGCTTATTTCCAGGTGGATTGACCTATGGGTTAATTCTTTTGCCCTTTGTGATTTATCATCCCGCCCAGATTATCTTAGGAAGCTGGATCTTAAAAAAAGAGAGTTCCTCAACCTAAAAAAAGCAGTTGGAACCACGGATATCACGGATCACACGGATTTCCAACAGTTTATGAATAATTGTACGTTCACCTTCTGGGTGAAGAAAAAAACGGAGATTAATTCTCATAAATTCTTCCATCCGTGGTATCTGTGTTATCCGTGGTTAAATGGATTGCCGAATTTAGTTTAAGAGTGAGGGACTAATACTGCTTCTTAAGCCCCATCCAAGCCTCTTTGATATCCTCATTGGGTATTCCAACATAAATGTACCGTTTGTATAACAGGAATTGTCGTAAACCACTTATCATCAACGCTAAACCTGAAAAAGTTACCCCCTGTTTTCACCAAATCTCGATTTTTTGATGAAATAAGATGGTCCCCATTCTTCGGCCAATAGTTCTTTAAAATAAGCTATGGTGGCTGGGACTGAAGGAATCTTAAGCGAATCGTTTAAGATATTCAAGTTCAATTCGTTGATCATTTAAATTTTTGCTCTGGAGTTGAAGGAACGAAGT
>CAMCSM010000050.1 GCA_945877805.1 Methylacidiphilum caldifontis
CCGAGAAAAGGGAAACCCTTGGAGAACTCTTTGAACGACTTTCGTCGGAAGCGAGCAGAACTTGAAGAGCCCTGTGCGAGAAATCCGCACGCAGGGATCTGTGCGGGGGGATCTGATGCCAGCGGCATCAGATTCCCTACCGCGATAAAGCGCAGTTGCCCCTGCGCTTTTTACAGTTGATCAAGCGCACCCATTTATGGAGCTGAGGATTGTCGTGAGAGCCAATGTTGGGCAACCGATGCGGGAGTTTGATGATTGATTTCGACTTCGGCATTGAGCGCTCTCATTGTCGATTCTGAAATTTTTCCGGAGAGGGATTCCAGAAGAGTTTGTAACTTTGGATATTTTTTAAGCGCTTCAAGTTGAATCACGGGGGAGGGTTCGTATCGAGGAGAAATCTGAAGGTCATCCTCAAGGATTCGATAGAGAGAAAGAGAGAGTTTGGCATCTGTTGAGAATCCAGAAATGAGATCAATTTGTTTGTTTTCAAGCGCTGGATAGAGAAGTCCGAGATCTAAGTTAACAATCGATTGAAATTTCAGTTGATAATATTTTTCAATCAAGGGGAATCCATCCGGTCGATTGAGATATTCGGCATTAAATCCCGCTCGTTGACCCGAGGTGTGAGGTTGACATTCAGAGAGTTTTTTGGGAAGGGGAGAGTCGCTACGAACGATCAGTTGATAGCCATTACTAAAACCGAATGAAGGAAGCCATTGGGCATTGAACAACGTTTGATATTGTTGATCAATTTGAGAGTGGGTGAGGGACGTGGGGGATTTGAGGATCAGCTGCTCAGCTGTTCCTGAATATTCGATATAAAGATCAATATCCCCTTGGATGAGCGCGTGATGGATCAGCGGAGTACTTCCAAATCCCCATTTTTTTTCGATCGGAATTTCCGGGGCATGATTCTGAATCGTTTGGGCGATGATTTCCGCTAAAATCAGTTGTTCGGTAAAGTTTTTACATCCGATCCGAAGTTTAGGCTCCGTTGGGCGACATCCAAGAGGGAGCAAGAGCATGAGAAGGATTAAACAACAGGAGAAGGGGGCATATTTTAAGAATTTCATTTGATTCTCAATGTAATCTCTGGGGAGCTTTGATAGAGGGACTACGGTTTCCCTTGTTTCCAAGCATTGGCTTTCATTTCAATTTTCGAAAAAATGAGGTCAAAGAGAATCGCTAGAAATGCTGTAGGAATTGCCCCTGTGAGCAGGAGTTGGGTATCTAAAAGAGCAATTCCTCGGGCAATATAATCCCCTAAACCGCCGGCTCCAATGAAGGTCGCTAAGCTGGCGCTTCCGATCGTCCAAACAAGCGCTGTCCGGATTCCGGAAATAATCTGTGGAAGCGATTGAGGGAATTGGACTCGCAAGAGGATTTGAAAGGGGGTGAGGCCAAAAACTTGTGCCGCCTCGGAAAGGGGCTGCGGGCATTCCTCTAGGGCCGTCATCGTACTGCGAAGAATCGGAAGAATTGCATACAAAGTGAGCGCAAAAAGAGCGGGGGTTTTTCCGATTCCTAGAAATGGGATCAGAAAAGCAAATAAAGCAAGACTGGGGATCGTCTGAAAAATACTCATGAAAGAGGAAATCGATTGTTTTATCCCCTCTCTTCCTTGGCTTAAAAGAGCTCCTCCCAATGCGATTGGGATTGCAAAACTAACGGCTCCCAAGCTCAAAATGAGATGTTCTGTTGTTTTAATCCAAAAATCCTCAGGGATAGTCATTACCGAGAGAGTTTGAAGGGAATGAATCATTTTGAAAGCGGTTTTTTTCCTGCCTTCTTGCTTTCCTGAGTTCATAATCGATGCATAGTCGTGTAATGATTCGGTTTTGGTTGATGATATTCATCGGAAGTACAGTTCTTTTAGGACTTGCGGCAGAGCCCTCCAAAGAGGAGCGGCAGGCATCACAGGAATGCTCCCGATCATTGGAAGATGGGCTTTTTGATCTCACGATTCAACGCGCTGAGCGGTATCTAAAAAAATTTCCTCAAAGCGAGTTAAAGCCAGAGATTCAATGGCTAAAAGCAAAAGCTCATTATTTTCTCGGACAATATGAACTTGCGCAGCAGGAACTCAAAACCCCCTACAAGCAGGTCGCTGAAAATAACCGACAGGACTATCTCCTGCTCCAAGCAGAGTTGGATGCCCTGCGTGAGGATTGGTCACAAGCTGAAATTAAGTACCGTGAATTTTTAGCAGAGTTTCCAAAATCGACGGAGATCGAAAAGGGGCAGCTCGGACTCGGGCTCACTCTTTTGCGCCTCAAAAAAGAGGACGAAGGGCGCTCACTTTTAGTCACCTTATCTCAAAATAAACCGGGAGAGAAAACGGCTCAAAGGGCGGCTCTTTATCTAGCATTGGGATCGATGATAAAAGGCCAATGGAAAGAGGCCTTGAATCAACTCGAGGGATTAAAAAAGGGAAAATTAAAAGGGGAACTTGTTTACGAGGTCTCCTACTGGATGGGAGAGATTCATTTAGAGCAGAAGCAATGGAAAGAGGGGATCTCTCATTTTCAAAAAATTACCCAGGATCCAAAAGCTTTTCCTAAAGATCTCGTCGTTAAAGCGCATCTTGGAATGGGAAAAGCATTACAAGAAACAAAAGAGCTCGAAAAGGCCCAAGCCTCCTATGAAAAGGTCTTTTTAATTTCTGAAACGGAGTCCTTTAAAGAGATCGGATTTCGTGAGTATCTCCAAACGGCAAGAGTTCTCAAGAAACTCCCCGAATCGGTCGCTCGCGTTAAAGATTATGTGGGAAAGAACCAAGATAAAGCGAACTCAAGCATCGCCCTTTTTGCTATCGCACAGGTTTATTCCGATAATGATGAAGAGGAAAAGGCGATTTCAACCTTTGAGGCCCTCCTCATTGCCTATCCTAAAATATCGTTAAGATTTCGAGTCTACTTAAGTCTTGGAAAACTCTATCAAACTCAAAATAAATTTGACCAAGCGATCGAGTTTTACAAAAAAGCGATTGAGGAGGGCTCCCCGATTCGGATTAAAGGAGAGGCTTATTTTGAGCTTGGGGAAATTTATTCGAGAACCAAAAACTATCCTGAAGCCATTCTCGCCTACGAAAAAGCAATGGCCGAGGATGCCTCGTTATCGGAAAAAGCTCTCTTTAACCTCGTGATGATGAGTTCGCTTCAAGAGAATCTCGTGGGGTTAAACAAATATGAGGAACGGTTTAACAAGCTATTCCCCCAAAGCACATTTAAAGATCGTATTGTTTTAGAAAAAATAAACCTGCTTCAAAAAACAGGAAAAATCGAAGAGTCTAAAAAGTCGTTAGAGACTCTCCTCCAAGGCTCGAACGGGTCCAATACCCTATTACTTCAAATCCGCTATGCCGATTTGCTTTATCAAACACAGAAATTTGAAGAGGCTTGGCAGCTTTACGAAAAAGTGGCTTCCCAGCATCAAGCCGATCCGGTTTTTCCAGAGGTTGCTTATAAAGCGCTCTATGCCGGCTATGCGATTAAAAAAGTTTCTGAACCACAACTGCTGGAGGGGCTCCTTTCACTTTTAAAAAAATATCCCAAGAACCCCAAAACACCTCACTTTCTTTTTAGTATCGGTGAGTATTACTTCCAGAAACAGGATTTTGGGAATAGCCAGAGTTATTTTGATCAATTACTCAACGATTTTCCAACTTGTGATTTATTTGATGATGGTCTTTATTGGTCCGGTAAATCGGCGATTGGTCGTGATGATTTATCGCAGGCAATTGTTGTTCTTGAAAAGATTCCGGATAGTTCTGAATTGAAAATTGATGCCCGTTTACTTCAAGGAAAAATTTATATTCAACAATTAAAGTTTGATAAAGCAATTCAGCTTCTTGATGCCACTTTAGAGCAGGACAAGCAAGGAAGAGTTCTTTGCGAAGCTCTTTTACGCAAAGGAGATGCGCTCATGGGTTTAGCAAGCAGTGACCCGGCTAAATTTGAGCAAGCGATCGCTGTTTTTCAGCAGCTGCTACAACTTAAATCAACTCCCATTCATCAATGGAATGAGGCCTGTTTCAAAAAATCGAAATCACTTCAAAAACTTCACCGAGATGACGAGGCGATTTCCGGATATCTCGATCTATTGAAAGGACGAATGAGCGAACGGCCCAACGAGGAGGTTCCTGAGTATCTTTGGCGTATTAAGGGAGGATTAGAGGCTGCAGATATGATGCAGGCACGCAAAGATTGGAAGGCGGCTCTCTCGATCTATCGAAAGCTAGAAACGATTAGTGGTCCCAATCAGCAGGAATTTCGTGATGCCATTAATCGAATCAAAAGAGAAAACTTTATCTATGACGAAGAGGAATAAAGAGATTTCTTGGAGCCTGCCTTCGCAGTGTGTAGCCTACCCCACGAACGGGTCAGTATGAATATCTATCGTCGAGTTGCAGAATATTATCGAGCATTTTCAGGAATGATTTTGATCGCCCTGTTGATCATGATCATTTCCATCGGTTTTAATGCCTTGAAGCCATGGCCGATTAAATGGCTGATTGATGATATCCTTCCGCAAACGGCAACGGGAGTTGTTCATTGGCATGGAGTGACCTTTAGTGTTTCTGAGGCGATCACGGCGGCCTGCACGGTTTATATTCTCACTTTTCTGCTGCATGGGGCCACCAGTGTTGCGAACAATTATATTTTAATTAGAATTGGTCTCGATGCTCTCCTGCGGGTCCGTACTCAACTTTACTCCTATTTACAGTATTTGCCGCTTCATTTTCATGATCGGCGCCGCAGTGGGGATTCGACCTTTCGTGTCGCTTATGACTCCCAGGCGATTCAAACCTTCTTCAATCGCGGTTTTGCGACGATCATCAGCTCAATTTTGACTTTGATGGTTACTTTTTTGTTAATGTTCAAAATGAATGCCCATTTAGCACTCGTTTCGCTTTCTGTAGTTCCCTTCCTTTGGCTTTCAATTCTTATATTTGCTAAAAAAATTCGCAATGAAAGTGCCTTATTGCAACAAGAAGAAAGTGATGTGTTATCGCGTGTACAAGAGGGGTTAACCAGCATTCGAATCGTTCATGCCTTTGGTCGTGAAGAGTTTGAGGTGAAGGAGTTTGAAAAAGAGGCCAAACACAGTTATGATGCCAATTTACAGCTGACATTAACCAATGTTTTTTCAAGTCTTGTTGTTGGACTCGTTACCGCAATCGGAGCCGCACTAATTTTATATCTTGGAGCCAATGAAGTCACACGAGGGAGTTTAAAAGTCGGAGATCTTTGGGTTTTTCTCACTTATCTTGCCTCACTGTATGCCCCTTTAGAGCAGTTGAGCTATACCGCTTGGTCATTAGAAGGAGCGGCCTCGGGCATGCAACGAGTCTTTGAGATATTAGATGCGGAGGATTCTGTCCCTGAGTCCAAAGAGCCGAGGCTGATGGCGCGACCTCAAGGGAAGATTGCTTTTGACGCGGTTCACTTTGGATATGAGGCAGAGCATCCGATATTAAATGGACTGAGCCTAGAAATCGCTCCGGGAGAAACGGTTGCGATCGTGGGGGGAACGGGGGCAGGAAAGACCACCTTGCTTTCTTTAATTCCTCGTTTCTACGATCCCCTTCAGGGAAGAGTTTTGATTGATGATACCGACATCAAGATTTTTTCAAAAAAATCATTACGGAGTCACCAAGCGATCGTTTTACAAGATACCTTATTGCTTTCAGGGACGATTGAAGAAAATATTGCATATGGACGACCCGGAGCGACCTCTGCTGAAATTATCACGGCTGCAAAAGAGGCTCAAGCTTATGAATTTATCTCCAAACTCCCCCATGGTTTTAAAACTTCCGTTGGCGAACGTGGGGTTCGTTTGAGTGGAGGTCAGAAGCAACGGATCGGCATTGCACGTGCCTTTCTTAAAAAAGCTCCCATTTTATTATTAGATGAGCCGACCAGCGCATTAGATTTAGAGACTGAGTCGGAAATCATGGAGACCCTCAAGCAACTCGTTCGGCGCCAGACGACCCTTATTATTACCCATCGTCTTTCTACCATTCATCATCTTGCTCACCGAATCATTGTTTTAGAAAACGGAAAAATGGTTGAATCAGGGAGCGGTGAGGAACTTCTGAAGAAAGAGGGAGTTTACGCTCGGCTCTGGAACGCCGGCAATCGTTAATCGCCTCCGCGTCAACTTAAAGAAAACAACCAAAATACAATTTTCACCGCGGGGTAAACGGAGGGTATCGGAGGTAAATTTTGTTCTTTTTTCAAAACAAACTCAATAAAACTAATTCAAATTTCTCGTCCATTAAATGAACCTTGGTTCCGGCTCGCCCGGTTTATGGAGAGGAGAGAGTAAATGGGGCGACTTTTAAATGTTTGAGCAGCTGATGGAACAGATTTAATGAATGATTTGGTATTTTAGAGAGGTGTTGGGCACTAAAATCAAAGCCCCATTTTTGGATTTCCCAGAAATCAATTTTAATTTTAAGTTTTTCTGAAATCTGTAACAATTCGATCGACTCCGCAAGAGGGGTCGAGATCCCAGGATCTAATTGCCATTGTGAGAGAAGACCGTTTAATTTATTTCGCACTAAATACTGTGTTTTGGCGTCGTCAAGTTTTGGATTCCAGTGAGAAAATTCGCTAATGATCTCATCAATGAGTTGCCTTTGAAACGGGCTGATTTGCAGTGCCTTTTGAAGTTGTGCATTGTACAAGAGGTCAATCGTTGCTGTGATTACAGGCGGGGTGACAAAAGAGGATTTTTGAAGGATTTTTAAGAGAGTGTGATTTTCTTGGTAAATCGATTGGAAGGTATCCTCAATTTTCGCAAATGTATCGCGCAGTGAAAAATTCAGGAGAAGCGATTGAGTATCCCGGAGAAGGGCGGTTAATGAATAGAGGTTTTTTGAAAAATAAGAATCTATCGAGCGAATCAATTCAAGCGAGTCTCCTTGTTCACTGAGTTTCTTCCACTGTTTTTCGAGTTTATCGTAGTCATTGGAATTTGTATATTCTTTAATGCCAATCGTTAGATTGTGATCTCCCAAGTGAATGAGCGAAAAGATAAAATCAAACTCAGATTGTGTGGTATTTGAGCGGATCATCATACGACCAAAGCGAAATTCTGTTTTTCCTAGGCTTTTGCTCAAGAGGATTTTGGGAGAGACTGGGTAAATAGTCCACTGATGAGGAACAATTGCTTCTATCGCTGTATGGGTGACCACATGAGCTGCTATTCGTGGGAAATCGAGTAAACTTGGTTTTACCTTTAAATTGTAAATGTTTTCACCATTCCCCAGTGATGTAATATTGCTGGGAGCCAGTGCTAGCTCTTGGAGTAAAATCCCTTCAAGGGATTCTCCCGTTATTTCATGGGCGAGTTGAATCGCTCGAGAGGCGTATTGAAGTATTTGAACTGGTTCTAGTCCAGAAATCTCATCAAAAAACCAACCGCAACTCGTGAACATGAGCAGGGATTGTCGTTGCATTTCAATCAAGCCAATTGCTTTTTGTATTTCTTTATCTTGAAGGGGACGCATCGATTCTGATTGAACGAAGTCAGCGGCAGAAATTTTCTTTAAATAGATTGAAATCGCTCGATCGCGAGTTCTCCAGGGATTTTCAAAAATGGAAGTGGTTTCCTTCTCAAAGAGTTCACTCAGCCGATCGCGGAGTTGATCGAGTCCTTTTCGCAAAGGGGCTCTCCATTTTTGATTCCATTTAGAGTTTCCCCCTGTACAGCAACCACAGTCCGATTTCCATCGATCAATCCCATGGACACAGCTCCAAGAAGAATTTTCAAATATTTCGACTTCAAACTGAGGAGGAAAGTGATCGAGAAATTCCCCATAAATTGTTAAGGCACTATCCTCTTGTTTCTCAAGATGAAGTAATGCATAGGCAAGTGCCATCTCGCCGTAGCGATGGTGATGTCCGTAGCTTTCTCCGTCAGTAGCAATATGAGCGAGTTGAGGCTCTTCTGGTGAGCCATCGAGTGAATTCAATAAACGATTTGCAAAAACCTCGCCGTTTTTGAGAAGCCCTGAGAACGCGACGTCCTGTGCGACGTATCCATCGTAAAAGAAAAGAGTGATTTCACGTCCACTCGGGAGCTTACAAAGATAGGGGCGACGTGGATCAATTTTGGAGTCTTGTACCTCTCGCCAATCTCCATTCGAGATCAATCGAATGCGGGAGGCCTGTCGAGGGGCGAGTAGTGTAAAACGAACACCGGCATCGACGAGAAGTTCTAAGGTTTCAAGATCGACAGCGGTTTCTGCGAGCCAAATCCCCTCAGCTTTACGAGAAAATCGATGCTCAAAATCTTTGAGGCCCCATTCGATTTGGGTCTGTTTATCCCTCCGATTCGCAAGGGGCATGATGAGATGATTATAAACTTGAGCGATTGCGGAGCCGTGACCGCTAAAACGTTTTTGACTCAAGAGATCGGCTTCAAGAATCGATCGATAGGTGCTGGGTCGGTAAGTTTCTAGCCAAGAAAGTAACGTGGGACCAAAATTAAAACTGATTTTAGAGTAGTTATTTTGAATGAGTGATACATCGCCATTTAAATCGAGAATTCGTGCGGCGGCATTAGGCCCATAGCACTCGTCGGTAATTCGATCGTTCCAGTCATGGAAGGGCGCCGCGGAATCTTGAGTTTCAATCGACTCAATCCACGGGTTTTCCCGAGGAGGTTGGTAGAAGTGACCGTGGATGCAAACGAAACGCTTCATTTGAGATAAGGTAGATCAAAATAAAATAACTGCACCTTAAAAATGATCTCTTTTTGGGTTGAATAAGAGGAGCAATAAACTACTCTGTTGTTGGAATTATACAGCATGTCACAAACTCTTACCGTTTTAGATTATGCAAAGGAGATAAAACAATTTCCAGGAATTGTATTTGTTTTTGATAAAAACGGAGTTGTTTTAGATTTTTTCGGAAATTTAAGTTCATCCCTTGAGCTCGAAAAAAGTGCTCTTCAAAATATTCATATTCCGGATCGCTATTTTTTTTCTAATCAAAAAGATTTATGGTGGAGTCATTTCAAGCGCTGCGCGCATCATGATGAGTCCTGTTCTTTCGAGTGTTATTGGATCACCGATTCCGGGTCCTGTCCGCTTTTCCATTGGAGTTTTCTTTCTTTTAAAGATGGAGTGATTGCTTTTTTGGCAGACAATACGCCGCATCATAATCATCAGGTCGGAAATAGTCTTAAAGATCTGGTCATTGAACTCCTGAAGAACAATTTTCCTGGAGGAGGAATCATCCTCTTTGATCTCCATTTAAAACCGCTTTTTACGGGGGGGGAGAGGTGGAAAGAGCTTGGCTTTTTACAAGATCAGACTTGTGATCATATTCTGGATTTATTGCCCTCAGGGCTTAAATCGTTGATCGAAGCCCGTCTTCCTCATGTGTTCAAGGGGATGTTTTTTACCTTTGAATGGTCAGAGGGTTCGATCCATCAAGAGATTCAACTAAAACCGATATTCTCCTCCTCCCGACAAGTGATCGGCGGAATACTCTATTCTTCTAATATTACAGTTCAAAAGGAGTTACAGCAACGGTTTCAGGCCTCTAAGGACCGCTATCAGATTTTATTTGAATCGAATCCCCATGCGATGTGGATCTACGATTCTAAGACCTTTAAAGTTTTAGGGGCGAATGAGGCGGCCATTCGTCAATATGGTTATTCTAGAGAGGAGTTTTTAGGGCTGAGTCTTTTAGATCTTCATCCTAAAAAGGATCAAGAGGATATCCAGAAAGTTCTTCGCTCAGAGAAAGAGATTGTTCGCATCGCCGGAACTTGGATTCATTTAAATAGGAGACGAGAGGCGATCCATGTCCATCTTTCGATCCATGAGTACGATCTCCTGGATCAAGATGTTCGACTGATGTTGGCTCTCGATGTCACAAAACAGTACCAAGTTGAGCAAGCACTTTTAATGAGTGAACAGCGATTTCGATCTCTTGTTCAAAATTCCTATGATGTCATTACGATTCTCGATGCCAATGGGGTGATTCATTTTGCGAGTCCTGCCTGCGAAAAAATTGTGGGCTATTCCGTTGATGAAATGGAGGGCCAGCAGACCTTTGCCTTTGTCCATCCCGAGGATTTGGGTCGCGTTCGAGAAATCTTTGAGAACCTCATGCGGGACAACCATGCGAAAGAAACGTTTGAGTACCGATTTAAAAAATCGGACGGGGAGTGGATTCACATTGAATCGATTGGAATTAATTTATTAGACAACCCCTCCGTTCGTGGAATTGTCGTTAACTTTCGTGACGTCTCCGATCGCCGACTCTTAACCGATCAGCTCCGCCATTCACAAAAAATGGATTCAATAGGGCGTTTGGCAGGGGGTATTGCTCATGATTTTAATAATATTTTAACGGCGATTCAAGGCTATGCCGATCTCGCCTTGATGGAGGATAACCCCAACTCCTTAAAAGATTATCTTCAAGAGATCTCCATCGCCGCAAATCGTGCGGCCTCATTAACGGGACAGCTTTTGGCCTTTAGTCGACAGCAGGTCATTCAATTAAAGTTGATTGATGTGAATCAGGTGATCGCCGAGATGTCGATGATGTTGATGCGACTTTTAGGGGAGAAAGTTCAATTTAAAGTCGATTCTGATCCTGATCTTCCGATGTTTGAAGGGGATAAGGGAATGGTCGAGCAAATATTAATGAATCTTGTGGTAAATGCTCGTGATGCGATGAATGAGGGGGGGATCTTGACCGTTCGCACCTCAACGACCACTCACCCCTCGCTTAAAAACTTTGAGGATTTAAATAAAAAGAATGCGATTTGCATCGAAGTTCTGGATACCGGATGTGGGATAGATCGAAAAACTCGCGAGCATATCTTTGAGCCCTTTTTTACAACAAAAGAGATCGGAAGAGGGACGGGATTAGGTCTTTCGACGGTGTACGGAATCATCACTCAGCATCATGGAATTATTGAGGTCGATTCTGAGCTTGGGGTCGGAAGTACCTTTAAGATTTGTTTTCCGATTTCAGAAAAAACAGTGCTCAAGACCTCTCTCGAAAAAACGGAGGAGGTCAGCGTTAAAGGGAATAATGAATTGATCTTGGTCGTTGAGGATGAAGCGGCCGTTCGAGCGATGATGGTTGCTGTTTTGAAGCGGCAAGGGTATCAAACGATTGAAGCCGCAAGTGCGGGCCAAGCCCTTGTGATTTGGGCGCATCAAAAAAATGATATCCGTCTTGTCCTCACCGATATCATGATGCCTGGGGGAATGAGTGGCTGTGAAATGGCGAAACGAATCGTTGCTCATGACCCGAATACAAAAGTAATTTTCTGTAGTGGTTATAGTCCGCGACTTGTTTCGGGAGACACGGTTCTTGATTCTGGAATTAATTTCATTCAAAAACCGTTTTCTCCCAATGAACTGGTACGAATCGTCCGGAATCGTTTAAATTAATCGAGATCTTCTGTGAGGGGGAGACGATTTTGTGCTCGTTTTTCACGAAAAAAATCTTGGAGGATCGCTTTACTCTCCTCAGCGCGTATTCCTGGGGTGATCTCACAGCGATGATTCAGTCCAGGGAGAGCTAAAAGATTAATCGCCCCGCCACAAGCTCCAGCCTTTTCGTCAGAGATTCCAAAAACAACTCTTTTGAGTCGGCAGTGGACGATGGCCCCTGCGCACATGGGACAGGGCTCCTTGGTCACATAGAGGACTGATTCCGTGAGTCGCCAATCGCCAATCACGGACTGGGCTTGAGTCAAGGCAAGCATCTCCGCATGGGCGGTTGCATCTTTCAAGGTTTCCACTTGATTGTAAGCGCGGCCGATGGCGTTCCCCTTATGGACAATGATCGCCCCCACCGGCACTTCGCCGACTTGAGCCGCTTTCCTTGCTAAGCGCATCGCCTCATTCATCCAGTGTTCATCGGATTGATGGTCGATCATTTTGATCCCTTCTTCACCCATTTTTTGGCTCCGAATCCAAATTTTGACTCTCTTTTGGGAAGCTCTTGGGGAATGATAATTTTCCACTTTAAAAGCGGATAGCTTTTCTTTAAATCACTGAGAAATAGCGGAGAAACCTCCACGCCATATTGGCTTTTCGCATCCAGTTCAACGTAATCTCCATTCGGAAGAATCATTCGTAAACGAAATTTCGTCGCTCCAGGATAATTTTGAATCCATTGGTGAAGAGCTTGAATTTTTTCTGTATTCCACTCTAAAAGTTGTAGATCAAGACAAAAGGCTTGGTACATTCGGGTCCGCGCCGTTTCGATCGAAAGGATCTCACGACAGCGAAGAGATAAAATCTCCTCTCGATTACTAATGGCTCCGTAGACAGTGACAATATCTCCTGCTTGGAACGGTTTTTCCCATTGTTCGTACTCTCGGGTAAAAGAGAGAATTTCGAAGGTACCTGTTTGATCCTCTAACTGACAACGCGCCCACGGTTTATTGTCTTTGTTCATCCGGACCTCAACTTTGGTGATAATTCCGGCGAATCGGTACTCTTTATCGGCATCTGTAGAGGTGAGCTCTGCGATTTTCTTCATCTGGAGCCCAGAAATTTCGTTCAGATAGTCTTCTAATGGATGGCCACTGAGATAAATTCCGATCAGTTCTTTTTCGTAAGCAAGTCTTTCGCGCGTCGGCCATTCAGGGAGAGGGGGAGTACTGCTCTTTTTGGTCGGGGTGGCCCCTGGTTTTTCATCGAGAAAGTCGAGTAAAGAGCCTTGCCCCATCTCTTTATCTTTGGCATCTCGTGTTGCGGAAGCAAGGGCTTGATCGATTTCTGTGAAAAGTTGGGCTCGAGTCGATCCGAAACAATCACAGGCCCCTGACTTAATCAGACTCTCTAATGTTTTCTTGTTAATACTTCGTGCTTCGACGCGAGAGCAGATCTCACTTAGGGAGGAATAAGGGGCTCCCTCTTTGCGTGCCTTAACGATTTGAAGTACTGCATTTTCTCCTGCATTTTTAATCGCAGCGAGACCGAATCGAATTTGATTCGTGGTTGTTGAAAAGTGAGCTTCACTTTCATTGACATGAGGGGGGGCGATGGCGATTCCGAGATTTTTAGACTCTTCGATAAACTGAGCGACCTTATCAAGATTATTGAGGTCGTTGGACATCAATGAGGCCATCATGTGAACGGTGTAATTCGCTTTGAGATATGCGGTGATATAGGCAAGATATCCATAGCAGGCGGCATGGGCTTTATTAAATCCATAGCCGGCAAATTTATCGAGAATATCGAAAATTTCACTCGCTCGTGGGGAGGGGATTTGATGAAGTGTTTTGGCCCCCGCGATAAATTTGGCTCGTTGTTTATCCATCTCTTCGGGATCTTTTTTACCCATCGCGCGTCGGAGAACATCGGCAGCGCCGAGGGTGTAGCCCGCTAAGATCTGGGCCGCTTGCATGACCTGCTCTTGATAGATAATAACCCCGTAGGTCTCTTCTAAGATTTGCTGCAGAAGCTCGTGCGGATATTCAACCGCTGTCGTTCCGGCTTTGCGTTCAGCATAGAGAGGGATAAATTCCATTGGGCCGGGGCGATAGAGGGCGACTAAGGCGATCAGATCTTCGATCCGCTCCGGCTTAATCAGTCGACAGGCATTCACCATTCCCCCTGATTCCAATTGAAATACCCCCATGGTTTTACCGGCTTGGAGCATGTCGTAGGTCTTTTTGTCATCGGTCGGAATTTGATCCATGGTGATGACTTCACCGGTCTCTTTTTGAATTCGATCAAAAGCCTCTTGAATTACGGTGAGAGTTTTTAAACCTAAAAAATCCATTTTGAGCATGCCGACTTTTCCAAGCCAATCCATGGAGTATTGGGTAATGACATTGCCTTCATCATCTCGAGTCAGGGGAATGTAGGTCACGAGAGGTTTATCAGAAATAACAACCCCGGCGGCATGAACTCCGACCTGACGGGTGAGTCCTTCTAAAGGAAGCGCGAAATCAATAATCTGACGGGTGAGCTCCTCATTTTCGTAAGCTGCTTTAAGCTCAGGAACGATATCGATCCCCCCAATCGCTTTTCCCAGTTTATCGACCTCACGATTCAAGGTAAAGGTGAGATCTTTAGGAATCATTTTCGAGAGACGATCCCCCTCGGAGTAACTCGCCCCTAAAACGCGAGCGACATCTCGAACGACCATTTTAGCCCCCAAAGTTCCAAAGGTAATAATTTGGGAAACGGCGTTATGGCCATATTTTTCACGGACATATTGAATCACTTCGGGTCGTCGATTATAACAGAAATCGATGTCAATATCCGGTGGCGAAATACGTTCTGGATTGAGGAATCGCTCAAAAAAGAGACCGTAGCGGAGAGGATCGAGATCCGTGATCGAAAGGACATAAGAAATAATACTTCCTGCGGCACTTCCGCGCCCGGGTCCCACGGGGATTCCGTGAGTTTTGGCGTAGTGAATAAAATCCCAGGTGATGAGAAAGTAACTGGTGAACCCTGTTTTTTCGAGAACTCCTAATTCGAATTGTAGTCGTTCTTGGAGTTTCGGATCTGTTTTTGCACGTTCTCCATAACGGCTTTCTAACCCTTTATCGCAAAGATCACGGAGGTAGGAGACAGTGGTATATCCCTCAGGAGGGAGGTATTCAGGGAATTTATTGACTCCGAGTTCAATCTTGAGATCGCATTTCTCTGCGATTTCTAAGGTATTTTGGATCGCTTCTGGGGTCTCTTGAAAAAGCCCTATCATCTCCTCGGCTGTTTTGAAGTAAAATTCGTTGCACGGATAGCGCATCCGTTTCTCATCGCTGACTTGAGCGCCTGTTCCAATACAAAGAAGAACGTCATGGGCTTCACTGTGGCTTTGCTCGATATAGTGAACATCATTCGCGGCGACAAGGGGAAGGGAGAATTTTTTTGAGTACTCTTTAAGGGCTCGATTAACAATCATCTGGTCGGCGAGGCCGTGATTATGCATTTCGAGATAGAAATCTCCGGGGTCGAAGATTTGTTTGAAATCATCAATCGATTTTTCAGCCTCACTCAGGGAGCCTCTGAGAATTGCCTGATTGATCTCACTCTTTAAACAGGCGCTCGTTCCAATGAGGCCTTTGGCATAGCGGGCAAGAAGCTCCTTATCGATTCGTGGCTTATCATAAAAACCATCGAGGTGAGCCGCTGTGACGAGCTGAATCAAGTTGAAGTAACCGATCTCATTTTTTGCAAGGAGGAGAAAATGAGTTGAGGCCTCTTTGGCGGAAGAACTTTTCTTTTCCGTCATCTTTCCTGGAGCGAGGTAAACTTCGCAGCCGATAATCGGTTTGACTCCTTGGTCTTTACAGTTTTTGTAAAATTCAATGGCACCAAAAAGATTGCCATGATCGGTAATCGCTAAAGCAGGCATCCCGAGAGATTTCGCTTTTTTGGCGAGATCTTTGGTTCTACAGGCTCCGTCCAACAGACTAAATTCGGAATGGACGTGAAGATGAACAAAACGGCTCATAAATCCAATACGGATTCCTTAAGCCTTTGTCATTTCTTTGACGAGGAGGAGGCCCTCTTGAACGACCTCAATCTTAAAAAAGAACTTCTGTCCTTTTTGTACATTAACGTTGTTGAGTTCTGCCGGAATGAGCAACGGAATCATCTCTTTCCCTGTGGAGGTTTCGACCTGGACCGAAAAGAGTCTTCCTTTTGAGGGGGCCCAAGCAAGAGAGTTTTCAATGATGGCTTCGACCTTATAACTGTTTCCTCGGAGACTATTGGCGTTTTCGAGATAAACCGAGATATCGATCGACTGAATTGTTCGAAAAGGCTCGTTATTTTTACGAAAGATAAAAAATCCCCCAATTCCTAAGCCAATCACTAGCAAAAAGAGAATGAGAAGGAGGAGAGGATTTTGTTGTGCGCTTGCTCGACGTGCCATAGTGCGATATTCAAGGGAGAGCAAAGATTGAGGTCAACTCTTAAAAATAGGGATTCACAATTCGATCGACTCCTACTGGACGAGTAAGCCTTTCTCGATTATAGTTTTTACTCAAATGAATCGTTTTTCATCAGTTAGCACGATTGTTACAGGGTATTATCAGGAGGCGATCGTCCAAAAGTCAGCGGCGATGCTCCGTACTGAACTTGGTCAAAATCCAACCTTTGCGGTTGTTTTTGCGACTCCTCATTACATGGATCAACTTCATGATTTTATTGAGGTCATTCGAGTCCATGGTCATGTTCCACTCGTCGTGGGAACCTCCGCATGGGGTTTGGTGGGTCGAACCTCCGAAGTGGAGGGGGCACCCGGTTTTTCAATGATGTTTTTTGCCATGCCCGGAATAAAATTAACCCCTATTGAAATAGAGGCCGATTCCTTTCAAAAAATCGATCAGCCGAAGACATGGTCGAAATGGAGTCAAGTCGATCCTGAAGAGGTGAAGCTTTGGATGGCTTTTATTGATCCCTTTCAGTTTCCGATTGAGGATTGGCTCGAGGAGTGGAGTCAGTCCTATCCAGGGGTCCCCGTTTTTGGAGGACTTGCCAGCGGGAACCCGCAAGAACAACGGGCAACCGTTTTTCATAATGATAAAATTATTTCTGGGGCATTAGCGTTGGCATTAGATGGAGATTTTGGTGTGCAGTGTCTTGTTTCCCAGGGGTGCCGACCGATTGGGGAGCCGTTAACGATTACCAAAGTAAATGAAAACGTTCTTTACTCATTAGGCTCCCTGCCGGCGCTCGAAGTTTTAAACACCGTTTATGAGGAGCTTCCGATTGCTGATAAGAAAATTGCTCAAGGCCATATTTTTGCAGGACTTGCGATGAGCGAGTATGTTGATGACTTTAAAAGTGGTGACTTTTTAATTCGAAATATCTTCGGAGCCGACCCCAATACTGGGGCGGTCTCGATCGGAGCCTTTCCACGGGTCGGACAGACGCTTCAATATCAGTTGAGAGATGCGCAAACAGCTTCTGATGATTTTCGTTCGCTTCTTCTTAAAGCGGAAGAGGATTTAGGAGGGTGCACCCCCTTTGGTGCGCTGATTTGTACCTGTACGGGGAGAGGGGAGAAACTGTTTAAGTCGTCGCATCATGATGCTCAAATGATCGACCAGATCTTTCCTGGGATCTCCTTGGCTGGATTCTTCGGAAATGGGGAGATTGGGCCGGTGGGAGAGCGGAGTTATGCCCATGGTTACTCTGTTTCCGTTGTACTTTTTTATGAGATCTAGGTGGATTTCTCTTTTCCTTCCTTAATTCACTGTTAATCAAGAGCTTAAACCTTATGTCATCTACCTTAGACTCATTGAAACTTGCTAAACTTTGTGCAAAACTTGCGGAAGATAAAAAAGCGGTCGATCCTGTTATTCTTGATTTACGAAAAATTGAGGGGCCAACCTACTTTTTTGTGATCATTTCTGCAGAGTCAGAGCCCCAACTCAAGGCGATTGCGAACTATCTTGAAAAAGAGGTCCGAGAGGAACTGGAGCGCAACCCACGAATTGATGGATTTCCTGCAAGTAAATGGATCGTGGTCGATTATGGAGATGTCATGGTTCATCTCTTTTTACAAGAACGTCGTGGATTTTACGGCTTGGAGAGTCTTTGGAAAGATGCTCCCCGTTTAAAACGATAAACCGATATTTGAGATATGGAGTATCTCAATCCCCGAGGAAAGCCTTTTACCTCAGAAGATGTGGCTCATCTTTTAAGGACCCTTTCACGTATTCCCTTGGATCCCCAAAACTTTGAGGGTGAGGAAAGGCAGATTGCCCAAGGACTCCAATCGATTCAAACCAGAGTTGAGGAATCGATCGTTTTGTACGAGAGGCGTTTAGGAACTCCGTTACCTCATTCAAAAAGAGAGATTTTAAAGCAATCGCTCACAGCTAAATTACTCCAATCCCCTTCTCCGACGGAAAGTGGCTCTGTTTCTGACTATCTTTATCGCAGTCAAAAGTCTTTTGAAGAACTTCTGAAGTTGAGTAAGCCAAGGAACTTCACTCAAGGAGAGACAAATGAGTGAGGTATTAGAGGAGTGGATCGGATTTTCTTTGCAGAAGCCGCAAGAGGAATATCCGATGTTTGAATTAGAGGGAAACTGGATTTATCTCAAAAAGCCCCTTTCCCAATGGCCTAAGAGTCTTAAAATGATCTGGGAGCAGGAATTGGCCTATCTCTTTTCAATGGATGTTGAGGCCCGCGATTTTTTAGGGGATCAAAGACTTTGTCTTTGTTTGGATACCAAAGATTGTGGAGAGAAAACCACAGAACTTGAAAATCGAGGCTGCCTGTATTACGCACGGGGGATCTGTTTAGCGGCTACAAATTTGGCGAGTGACATCCCGATTTCATTTGGACTGATGGGTCGGCTCTTTGGGATCAGCAAGCAAAGAGTTCAACAGATCTATGCGGGGGCTCAAAAAAAGATCATTAAGAAAATTATCTCCGACCCATTTTTAAAGGAATATTGCCTGAGTTTAGGATTAGGCTCCACCTATCTTCCCTCTGCTGAGGATCTTTCTTCTGAAATCGACTCGATTTTAAATTAACGATAAAAAAACCACAGAGGTAAAAATCCTCTGTGGTTTTGTATAAATGAGCAATTAAGCTGCTTTGAGAGCAGAACTAATTTGCGAGAACTTACTCTTGATTTGGGTTCCCACCGATTGAAGGACAACGATTGCGACGATCGAGATAAACGCAAGGATCAAGGCATATTCAACGAGAGTTTGACCTTTTTTTCCATTGGGAATCATTTTTTTTATTTTTAAAATCATATTTTTTGACATTTAAAATCACCTCCTTCAATTAATAAGGGCAATTCTCTCATATTTTCAAAAAAAGGCAAAAAAATTCTCTATTAATATTATTACTTAAATTTAAAGTGTTTTCTTTCAATCTATCCACTTTGTAGGCCTGAACTCATTTGAGAGAATTTACTCGTTATTTGCGTCCCTAGCGATTGAAGGACGACGATTGCCGTTAGTGCAATAATGGCTAAAATTAAGGAGTATTCAACGAGGCTTTGTCCTTTTTGAAGTCGATTTGAGGGGGAGATTGTTTTAGGATTAGTAAGGTTCACGATTTGATATCTCCTTTAAACATAGGTTCAATTACAATACTCCCCTTTTTAGAAAATGCAAAATCTCTCTTAGCTGCCTGCTCCGTTCGCTCCCCTATGCAGTCATTCCCTCCCTGCAGGGATGGGAACTTCCGAAAACTTTAGTTTTCGGAAGCGGGAAGTATTGTTATTTAGACGATTTCTTGACTATTCTTCATGGATCGATAAGTTCTCACCAACTTTTAACGAAAAAGATATAAATTATGGTTCCTATCTCTCAAATGTGGACGGTTGCCAGCTATGTGCTGGGTCAGAAAATTAAAGGCAATAAAAAATACCCTTTGGTATTAATGTTAGAGCCCCTCTTTCGCTGTAATCTTGCCTGTGCAGGGTGCGGAAAGATTCAGTATCCGGATCATATTTTAAATAAGCGACTGACCCCCGAAGAGTGTTGGGCTGCGGCGGATGAGTGTGCCGCTCCGATGGTGAGTATCCCTGGAGGAGAGCCGTTGATTCACCCTGAGATTGATAAGATTGTCGAAGGACTCGTGGCTCGTAAAAAATACGTTTATCTTTGCACGAATGCGATTTTGCTCAAACGGAAGATCGATCTTTTTAAACCGTCAAAATATCTGACTTTTAGCGTTCATATGGATGGACTCAAAGAGGAGCATGATACCGCCGTTTGTCGTGATGGCGTTTATGATACGGCGATTGAGGGAATTAAAGAGGCCGTCAAACGTGGCTTCCGTGTTTGCACGAATACGACTCTTTTTGATAATGCCAACCCTCAACATGTTCGTGATTTCTTTGATGAAATGATGCGTCTGAATGTCGAAGGAATGATGCTTTCTCCTGGTTACAGCTATCAAAAAGCTCCCGATCAACAGCATTTCTTGGCGCGTAGCAAAACGAACGAGCTTTTCAGTAGGATTTTGGGAAATAAG